>NZ_JAHLOH010000007.1:0-83507 GCF_018917285.1 Tissierella carlieri
GATCAAACTCTCATAAAAAAGTCTGATTAGCTCAAAATTTAGCTAGCTTTAAAAAGCTAATTTGTTACTTGTGTGTTTTATAATTCAAAGTTACTCACACTGTTTAGTTGTCTAGGTTCCTGCACCCCTTACGAGGTGACTTACTTAGTATAGCAAACTTTCCGTTTGCTGTCAACTGTTTTTTAAAACTTTTTTTAAATCATTTTGTTGATTTGTTTTCATTAAAAGTTTTAAAGAACTTGGCGCTGACAATATATAACTATACACTGTTTTTATTACTTTGTCAACAGCAATTTAAACATATTATTTAGTTTTATAAAAAAATACTCTTATATTACTTAAACCAATGGTTACAGTTTGTCTTATAGATATTTTGTATTGTAAATTTCTTTATATATTTGTTAGAATAATTGTAGATTTATACCTATTATTTGTTACAATAGAGTTGGAGTAATAATTTGAGAGAGGTGATAGAATGGATTTTAGACAATTAGAAACATTTGTTGAAGTTGCGAAATTAAAGAGTTTTTCTAAGGCAGCTGAAAAGCTTTTTATTACTCAACCTACTGTGACTAATCATATTCAAAATTTAGAGAAAGAACTTGGTACATTATTAATTAATAGATTTGGAAAGAAAATCACATTGACCGATGCAGGCAATTTATTATATAAATATGCCATTAATATATTGAATTCTTGTGAAATGGCAAAATTTGATTTAGCTTCTTATCAAGGTAAAATTCAAGGTCATTTGCACATATATTCAAGTTCTGTTCCTAGAAAATATCTACTACCAACTATAATTAAAAACTTTTTAAATCATTATCCTGATGTTTCATTTACTGTAGGTGATAAGGATTCTAAAAAAGTTGTGAGAGGAATTTTAGATGGAGAAACTGATTTTGGAATTCTAGGAGCTAAATTCTCTTCAAACAATCTTAAGTATATTGATTTAATGGAGGACAGGTTAGTTTTAGTCACTCCTAACTCTCCTAAGTTTCCTGGTGATAATTTTTCTTATATAGAAAAGGATGTATTATTTAGAGAAAAAATCATATTTAGGGAAGAAGGTTCTGGTACTAGGGCCCTAGTTGAGAATATATTTGAAAAAGCTAAGCTTCCTATTAGCAAACTAAATATAGCTGCTTATGTTGAAGACACAGAAGCAATTAAAGAACTAGTTTCTCTTGGTATAGGTATTAGTTTCCTATCCGAAAAAGCCGTTCAAAATGACTTGATACTTGAAAAATATAAAGTTTTCTATGTTGAAGACTTGGAATTTATCAGAAAATTTTATTTTGCTTTTCATAAGAGTAGACAGCTATCCCCCCTCAGCGAAGCTTTTAAAAATTATATATTAGAATTTGTAAAAGACCAGAAGAGATAATTCGTCTGGTCTTTATAATTTTTTTATATTATTTTTATATGCAAATATTGCAGCCTGAACCCTATCATTTAAATCAAGCTTTTTAAAGATATTCGACACATGGTTTTTCACAGTTTTTTCACTAATATATAATCTATCAGCAATGTCTTTATTATTCAAGCCTTCAGCAATTAAAATAAGTACTTCATACTCTCTTTTTGTTAGTGAATTGATTTTATCAATACTAATATTGAAATATTCATCATAGTTAGAAGATCTGCTAACTAAATCTGCCACACTAGGTTGTATATACTTCTCTCCTTTTGCTACATCTCTAATTCCTTTAATTAAACTATCTGCATTTGAATCTTTCAACATATATCCATTTGCGCCTAACTTTAATGTCTTTAAAATATATTCCTTGTCCTCATGTATAGTAAGAATAATTACCTTCGATGTTATTCCCATATCTTTAAATTTCCTAAGGGTTTCTATTCCATTTAATTTAGGCATATTTATGTCTAATAGTATTATATCTGGATCTAATTCTGTAGCCATTGTAAAAGCTTCTTCACCATTACTTGCTTGTCCAATAACGACTATATCATTTTCCAATTCTAATATTTGTTTTATTCCTTCTCTTATTAATGCGTGGTCATCCGCAATTATAACCTTAATAATTTTATCCTTCATTGTTTAGTCCTCCTCATTCAAAGGTATGAATAAGCTTATTTTAGTTCCCAAATTTGAAGAAGATGTTATGTGGAGGTTCCCATTTAGCAACTCAACTCTTTCTTTTATACTCATCAATCCAAATCCTCCTGATACTGAATTGGATTCTTTTCTATAGCTTTCTGGATCAAATCCTATACCATCATCTATAATAGATAGATTAATCTTAGTTAAAGATTTTTCAATTATAATAGAAGTAGATTTTGCTTTTGAATGTTTTCTAATATTGCTTAAAGATTCTTGAGTAATTCTAAAGATAGCTATTTGTATAGCAGATTCTAAATCACTAAAAGAGCCATATGTCTTAAGGCTTACCTTTATTCCAGTATCTTCTTCAAAAATAGATATATATCTTTCTAATGTAGGAATAAGTCCAAGATCATCTAAAGACATAGGTCTCAAATCATATATTATCTTTCTTACATCTTTTAAAGTTCCTCTAATAACCCATTTTAAATTATGAAGCTCATTTTTAGCCCTATCCTTATCTACATCTAATAATCTTTCACATAACTCAGCTTTTACTATAACATTTGCTAAAGATTGAGCTGGTCCATCATGTATATCCCTGGCTACCCTACTCCTCTCTTCTTCTTGTGCTTCTATAATTTTAATACTTAAATAATGTTTCTTACTCAGCTCATCTACAGTTGCTGCTATATTGCCCGCATTTCCCATTAAATACTCTGTAGCTACGGTTATTTGTTTATTAATATTTTCCGCTTTTTTATATACTTCATAGGAGCTCTTTAGCCTAAGCTCTATTTCCTTTCTTCTCTCTATCAAGTTTTTTTCTTCTTCTCTCTTTAATAAAAGCTCTACTCTAATTCCATTAGCCAGTTCATAAGCATCTTTTATATCATTTTCACTAAATAAATGAAAATTCTTGCTCTTATTAGATAGATTCCCACGACTTCTTTTATCAAGGTCCTCTAATCTCCCTACTTGAGCAAGTGTATCCTGAATCTTAACCTGTAAAGACTTAAGTTCATCCTCCAGTCTTTTACATTCTAATCTTGAATGGCTAACAATCTCAAAAATTTCATCCTTAGTCCCTTTTATGGAATCAATAGTAGCCTCTAATATTTCATTTAATCTTTTGATACTTATTTGTTGTGATCCCATAATATACTAAACCTCTAAATTTTGTATTTCTTCTATCTCATCCTTTGATAATATTTTCTTTAGGTCTATTAGAATTAAAAGCCTTTTTTCATCTAATTTCCCTACACCTGTTATATATTTCTTATCAACACCACTTATAAATGAAGGGGCAGGATCTATTTGTTCATCATTTACCCAAACTGTTTGAGAAGCTTCATCTACTATAAATCCAATTTCTTTCTCATCTAAACTAATAACTATAATTCTAGTATCTTTCGTTACCTCAGCTTGTCCTAATGATAACCTCTTCTTTAAATTAATAATTGGTATAACACTTCCTCTATAATTTATAACCCCTTCAATAAATGATGGTGTATTTGGTAGAGAAATAGATTCCTCATATGGACCAATTTCTTTTACATTCATTATGTCAATACCAAATTCACCTTTTCCAAGTTTAAAAACCACATATTGATTTTCAGCCATAGAATATACCTCCTTTTATTTTTTACAAAATATACTTTATTTTAATTATTTATATAATTAATAAATATAAAATACTATTTATACAAAGTTTCGTAAATCTTTTGCTCTAAAATTATTCCATATTTACTATTTTTCTTTTTAGCTTCTTCTAAATATTCTTTAAAATTCACATCAACATTTAAACCTTCTCCAAAAATAATTGTTTCTAAGAAGTTCCTAATTTTATTAATTACGAAACTTTTATTGGTATCCCAACCATTGTTTATGGAATCTATTATTATCATACTTAGAGCCTCTATAATCTTATTATTATCATATCCCTTTTTAATCAAAGAGTCTATATCAATTATAGAAGCTTGATAGTAATTTCCATTTTCCCTTGCTTCTTCGAGTATAAATCTAGTATATCCTATTAGACAAGTTGCCCCTATACACTTTCCACATTTCTCTTCTCCCAAACAAATACTATCTAAAGTTTCTTTAAGAACTCTTGTCTGATTATAAAGCTTCGAGGCTACTTCCTTCATAGGAGAACTGACTTTATTCTTTCTATTTGTAAGTAACTTTCTTATTAAAACAGATTCAACAATTAATAATAACAATAAGTATAATATAATATTAACAATATTTATATAGTCTTTTGGAATTGTATTTAATAGTTTTAAACTTCCAAAGAATACAAAAACTATAGAAGAAACAATTTTAATAGCAACCTCTGGTATCTTTTCCCCAATTTTACTGCCTATAAATATACCAAGTCCAGATGTAGCGACCATACCTAACGTTGTTCCCATTAATATAAAAATAGGATAATTTCCTTCTGTTGATAATGTCATTGCTGTTAATTGAGTTTTATCACCTAATTCTCCAATAAAAAAAGCTAATGCCACTGTTATAATTGGACTAAAAGCCTTTTTATTCTCAGTTTCATCTATTTCATCATCTTTTAAAGCCATTATACCAAAAATAACAAACATAATTCCAGCAATTATTTGTATTAAATTCATTGGAACTACCTTAGAAATAAAACGACCTAATACAATAGCAATTCCATGATTTAATACGACTCCAAATATGACGCCTAAAATTACTTCCTTTACTTTATACTGAGTCGCAAAAGTCATAGCTATTATCTGAGTCTTATCTCCCATTTCAGCAGCAAAAACTAATAAAAATGCTCTAACCAATTCTTTTATCATTCAGATTTCTTCCTCCCATAATGAAAAGACTTTTAGCTTGTTATTATGATTTCAACAAGCTAAAAGTCTTAGTTATTTAATTAGAATAATTATATTGTATTATTTTTATATGCAATCTTACCTTTTTTAACTACTGTATCAACATGGTTTACTCCAAAATGATATATAATATATTCTAAATTTGGTGAATCAAACATTACTATATCTCCTCGTTTTCCTATTTCAAGACTTCCAACTTCCCTTTCTAATCCTAAAGCTGCAGCCCCATTTATAGTTACAGCTGTAATTACTTCTTCTGGAGTCAATTTCATAATCAATGAACCAAAACTCATTATAAGCTGTAAATTTTCTGTAGGACAGCTCCCAGGATTATAGTCTGTAGATAAAGCTATGGGAACTCCTGCTTCCACCATTTTTCTAGCTCTAGCAAATTTTCCAGTTTGTAAATTAAAGCTAGTGCCAGGAAGTAAATTTGCTATTACACCACTCTTAGCCATTTGCTCAATTCCAATATCACTAGCTGCTATCAAGTGATCTGCCGTGATACATCCTATTTCTGCTGACAATTCCGCTCCGCCTAATGGCTCAATTTCATCAGCATGCAACTTAGGCTCCATACCATATTCCCTAGCAGCAAGCAAAATCTTTCTAGATTGGTCTATTGTGAAAACACCTTCTTCACAAAATACATCACAGAACTTCGCTAACTTTCTTCTAGCTACTTCAGGTATCATATCTTTAATAATAATATCTACAAATTCATCTGGATTATCTCTATAGTCTTTGGGTACAGCATGTGCCCCCATAAACGTTGAAACAATATCAACATGATGATCTTCATTCAACTTATTTGCTACCTCTAATTGTTTCAATTCAGTGTCAAAATCATCTATCCCGTATCCACTCTTTGCTTCAATCGTTGTTACTCCAAATTTAAGCATAGTATCTAAACTCTTCTTTCCTTGATTATACAGCTCTTCAAATGTGGCTTCTTTTGTCGACTTAACTGTAGAGTGAATACCTCCACCTGCTGCTAATATATCCAAGTATGGTACCCCTTTTAACTTCATAGCTAATTCATTTTCTCTAGATCCACCATGTACCAGATGAGTATGAGAATCTACTAATCCTGGGGTTACAGTTTTACCAATACCATTTAATATTATAGTATCCTCATCTACAATAATATCTGATGGTAATTCACCCTCTCCTACATAAATTATTTTCTCACCATTTAAAGCTATTATACCATTTTTTATTATTCCTATATCTTTTAATGATTCTTTAACTCTAGGTTTATTTTCTCCTTTTAAAGTTATTAAATTATCAACATTCTTTATAACTAAAGTGGCTTTCATTCTATCACCTTATTCCATCATTCTTTTTTCTAAAATCTGGCCGTGGTCAAAGTTCTCTAGTCTTAAATAGTAATCCGCTACATCAATCATTGCCGCCATAGGAAGTAACCCTATTATTTCGCTCCCTATAACATTTACTCCATATCTTCTAGCTTCTCTCTCTATCACATCAAACACTCTAAATAGCGGTGTTTTAGTATAGTCTACCATATTCATAGTTACTTGTACAATATTTCTTTCTTTGATTTCTATTCCTAATGCCTTACAATATTTAAATCCTCCTGCTGCACCTCTTATGGATTTTGCAATGTTTTTAGCCACACTAATGTCATTTGTTCCTAGATTTACATTAAATGCTACTAAAGGCATCCTTGCTCCTACTGCCGTAACACCTGATTTTTCGTTTAATTCAATCGGTCCAAAGTCTGGCACCCAATCTTTTTCCTTTAATTTATCTGCCATCCCTTCATATTGACCTCGTCTTACATCCGCTAAGTTCTCACGGCTTAAAGATTCCGCTGATTTTTCATATAAATATACCGAAATATTAAGTTCTTCTCCTATTCTTTTCCCTAACTTTTTTGATAGCTCAACACATTCTTCCATAGTAACATCTGATATTGGAATGAGTGGTATAACGTCTGTTGCACCCATTCTAGGATGTTCTCCTGTGTGACTTCTCATATCTATTAGCTCAGATGCTACCTTGCATGCATTAAAAGCTGCTTCTATTACTTTCTCGGGTTCGCCAATAAAAGTAACAACTGTACGATTATGATCCTTATCCATAGAATAATCTAGCAGTTTAACATCTTCAATTATTCTAATTTCTTCAACTATTTTTTCTATAGTATCTTTATTTCTTCCTTCACTAAAATTAGGTACACATTGAATAATTCTAGCCATTTTATATCCCCCTATGATTAATTTTTCAATTTATCTCCCACTAACCTTTTAACCAAATCATCATCCGCTACATATGGAATTGTAATATGGTCTGTATCTTTAAATTTATTATTATATTCAATACAAGTATATATTGAATTTTCATTTCTAGCCCAAGCTCTTCTTGCAACTCCACCCATTACATCCCATGGCATTGAAGTTTTAAGGATATTATCAACTCTCTCAGATCCATCTAATACCATCCCAAATCCACCATTAATTGATTTCCCTATACCTACTCCTCCACCATTGTGAAGTGCAATAAGGCTCATTCCTCTAGCTGCATTACCCGCAAAACATTGTGTAGCCATATCTGCCATAATATTACTACCATCCTTAATATTAGCAGTCTCTCTAAATGGTGAATCTGTACCTCCTGTGTCATGATGGTCTCTGCCTAACATTATAGGACCCACCTCTTTATTTCTTACCATTTCATTAAATTTTAATGCTATTTCAGTTCTACCTAGTGCATCTTGATATAAGATTCTAGCTTGAGTACCTACAACAAGCCCATTGGCTTCTGCATCTCTTATCCATATATAATTGTCCCTATCTTGACCTCTTCTATTCGGATCTATACATTCCATGGCTGCTTTATCTGTTTTAATTAAATCCTCATGCTTTCCACTTAAACAAACCCATCTAAAAGGTCCATATCCGTAGTCAAATAACATAGGTCCCATTATATCTTCTACATAAGATGGGAATATAAATCCTTCTGATTCATCTATTCCATTTTTAGAAATATGTTTTGCTCCTGCATCATAAACAGCTTTCATAAAGCTATTTCCATAGTCAAAGAAATATGTTCCTCTTTCTACTAGCTTCTTAATTAATTCAAAATGATGTATCAAAGATTCATTTACTAATTTAATAAATCTTGATTTATCCTTTTCTATCATTTCCGTTCTTTCTTCAAATGTTAATCCTTGAGGACAATATCCTCCATCATAAGGAGCATGGCATGAAGTTTGATCTGATAATAGCTCTATATTAATATGATTATCTACTGCATATTCCAGCAAATCTACAATATTACCATGGTATGCAATTGCTACTGCTTCTTTTTTAGCCATTGCTTCATGAGCATATTCAAATAATTTTTCTAAATCATCAAAAGCTTTATCTATCCAGCCTTGATCTAGTCTAGTCTGTATTCTAGAAAAATCTACTTCTGCTATAATTCCTACACCATTTGCTATTTTAGTAGCTTTACCTTGAGCTCCACTCATACCACCTAATCCAGAACTTACAAACATATGACCTCTTAAGTCACCATCTTCCTTCACTCCAAGTTTCATTCTGCCCGCATTTAATATAGAATTATAAGTTCCATGAACAATTCCTTGAGGTCCAATATACATCCAGCCTCCTGCTGTCATTTGTCCATAGTTTGCAACTCCCATTGCCTGTGCTTTAATCCAATGTTCCTGATCATCAAAAGCTCCTATCATAAGTGCGTTTGTAATAATTACTCTAGGACTTGTTATAGATGATTTAAACAATCCAACTGGATGACCTGATGCAACTACTAGTGTTTGTTCATCAGTCAATTCCTCTAAATACTTCTTAATCAATCTATATTGCATCCAATTTTGACAAACTTGCCCAGTTTCTCCATAGGTAACTAATTCATATGGATATAATGCTACATCAAAATCAAGGTTGTTATCAATCATTACTTGAAAAGCTTTTCCTTCGATACATTTACCTTTATACTCATCTATTGGCTTCCCCTTAATATTATCTTCTGGCCTATATCTATAACCATAAATTCTTCCATGAGTAAACAACTCATCTAAAAACTCTGGTGCTAATACTTCATGCAATTCTTCTGGTATATATCTCAGGGCATTTTTAAGCGCAATTTCTATTTCTCTTTGAGTCAAGTTTAATTCTCTCTTTGGAGCCCTTCGTATTCCAGCTTCAAAATTAGGTACTGGTGGTAATTCATTTCCTAACTTGATAGTCATAGCCTCAGAAATTTGCAAATTCTTAATCATAAAATCTCCCCCTTATAATAATCTTCCAATTTCTTTCTCAACAGCATTTACTATATTTTCAGATTTAATTATATCTTCGCATTTGTTTATATCTAAAGACATAACTCTATCATCTTCCATAAATTTGATGCTATCTCTTATTACATTATAAGCTATCTTAGTTCCTTTTCCCAATCCTTTATTTCCTCTTAAATCAATTGCTTGACAAGCAGCTAAAATTTCCATAGCAAGAACTTTTCTCACATTTCCCATTATTTCTCTAGCTTTTCTCGCAGCAATAGTTCCCATAGATACATGATCTTCTTGATTAGCAGATGATGGTATAGAATCTACACTGGCTGGATGTGCTAACACCTTATTTTCTGACACCAAAGATGCTGCTGAATACTGAACTATCATGAATCCCGAATTAAGTCCACCTTTATTAACCAAAAATGCTGGTAAGCCATTACTTAAAGAAGGATTTACTAATCTTTCAAGTCTTCTTTCAGACAAATTAGCTAATTCAGATAACCCTATACCTAAAAAATCGAAGCTTAAGGCCATTGGCTGTCCATGGAAATTACCACCTGAAATTACTTCTTCCTCTTCAACAAATATTAAAGGATTATCTGTGGCAGAATTCATTTCAATCTCAATCTTTTCTTTTACATACTCAAAACAGTCTTTGCTGCCACCATGTATTTGAGGTATACACCTTAAAGAATATGCATCTTGCACTCTTAGTTCTCCCTGGCGAGTCACCATTGAACTTTTTTCTAATAGAGTTAATAAATTTTTTCCTGTATTCGCTTGACCTTCATGAGCCCTTACACTATGAACTCTGGAATCAAATGCATCTACTATACCGTTTAAAGCTTCTATTGTTAAAGAAGCTGCTATATCGGCTGTCTTACTTAACATAATAGTATCATATATTGTTAAGGCACCAATTGATGTCATGACTTGAGTTCCATTAATCAGAGCTAATCCTTCCTTAGAAGTTAATTCAATAGTTGGTATATCTGCCTTTTCCATAGCTTCCTTGCCAGGCATTCTTTTTCCTTGATATATAGCTTCTCCTTCCCCTATCATAACTAATACCATATGAGATAGTGGTGCTAAATCTCCACTAGCTCCAAGAGATCCCTTTTCAGGTATAATTGGATGCACTCCTTTATTTAACATTTTGACTAAAGTATTTAGTGTGGATAGTCTTATACCGGAGAAACCTTTAGACAATGCATTTGCTCTAAGTAGCATAATACCCCTAACTATATCTTCATCTAAAGGATTTCCTACCCCGCAAGCATGGCTTATAATAAGATTTCTTTGTAATATTTTTGTTTCTTCTCCAGTGATAACTACATCGCTGAATTTTCCAAAGCCTGTAGTTATACCATAGACAACCTTATTTTCGTCTACGAATTTATCAACTAAGGCCCTAGCTTTTTCTACCCTAGAAACTGCCTCTTTAGACAATTCTACTTCTGCACCTAATCTTACCACCCTTATAAATTCTTCCAAGGTTAAACCATTGCCATTAATAAATACTTTTCCCATAATATCCCCCTCCATTTAAATTCATTAATATATTTCACTACCTAACTAAAGTGCATAAAAAAACCACAGAATTATCTGTGGTTTTTTAATTTAATAGATTTTCTTAAAGTAAATAAATTCTTAGACATAATCTCCCCTACTTTTTAATGATGGAAATTTTTCTAAACCTTTAATTAATTATATCATAATATAGTATAAAATAGTAAATATTTTTTATAATCCATAGGAAAATTCCACCCTATTTTAATTTCAATTTTCCTATGGGTTATAAAACAGTCTTCCTTATTTTGCTAACGCTTCTTTTATTAAACTATAGCTGCAAATATATTACCAAAGTTCTTAGATAAATTAAAGCTATTAAAATCAAACTCTTTATTCTTCAAAGAAGTGGAAATATATAGAATACCTTTTACTCCTTCATTCTTTATTAATGGTAATACTATAATTGATTGCCAGTTGGGCAATCCAGATAAAGAATCAACATTGTCTATATTATCCCAATCTATTAAAAACTCTCCTTTTTTACTATCTATTACTCTATCAATAATCTTATGATTTAGAGGAGGAGCATCTACCCAATCATCATCAAATCTAGCCCGAGTAAAATATTTTTTTACACTTTTATTCTTTTCAATAATCATCATAGTTGCCCATTCCGCATCTATGGTCTCTAATAATCTTCCTAAAAACGTAAATGTTTTTCCTTTAATATCACGATTCTCTCTGATTAGCTCAATAATATCCATAAGGGCTAATATATTTCTATTATCTTCATCCATGCTACCTGTTAGAATTCCAGCAAGCTTATCAACTCTATTTATCGTATTATCCATTTGAGCATTCCATAAAATAGCTTTATTCCTACCTGTCTCCTTTGCATGATATAAAGCTTGGTCAGCCTTTTCAATTAAATCTTCCTTAAATTGACTATGTTGGGGATAAATAGATATACCTATGCTTACAGTAACAGGGTGATCTATTCCTTGAATTTTTAAGGATTCTATATTTTTTCGCACTTTTTCAGCAATGTTATATGCCTCTTCTTCTGTTGTATTTTTAAGCAATACGATAAACTCTTCGCCACCATATCGAGCTACAATATCAGTGCCCCTAATCGTTGATTTTAGAGTATTTCCTATTGAAGCTAAAATTTCATCTCCCTTTCTATGCCCATAGTTATCATTTACATTTTTAAATTTATCAATGTCTAACATCAAAATAGAGAAGTTCCCATTGTTAGACTTAGTTTTACTGATAAGTTGGTCAAATTTTGCTTCATAATACTTTCTAGTAAATGTACTAGTAAGCTTATCAGTTGTTGCCATTAACCTTAGTTTATTGTTTTCTAAGTTAATAAATATTAGATAAGAAAGATTTCTAATCAATTGAAGTCTATCAATATCAAATCTATTGAAAACCTTATCCGTTTCTAAGTAGATATAACCTTGAGTTATACTTTCATCTGAAGAATATTTCCTTCTATCAGCTTTTTTTTCATTTTCTTCTTCAAATATAATTATTGGCACACACATTATACCTTTAATGTCATTTGATAAAAACTCTCTATACCTTTGGTTATAAGCCGTACTAAAATTGCTATTTATTAAAATTCCCCTCTTAGATCTATCTGCTAAGTTTAAAATACCCTCATTGATTTTATAATCAAATTTTTTATCTAGAGATGAAATTATTTCATATTCTTTCTTTTTCTCATTATAGTTTAAAATAAATCCTCTTTTTGCAAAAGATTCTTTCCCCAAATAAGACAATATTAAATCAAGATTATATCTAAAGTCATCACTGAGTCTAGAAATTAAATTTTCTGTGTTTTTAATATCTAAAGCTTCACCATAATATTCTAATTGTGTGATCCTTACAAATTCTTCACTGCCTATTCCATCAATAATTGGAGTTATATCAAAATATTCATATATATTTTCTTCACTTATGCTCTCTAAGGGAAGATAGTCCAATTGACAAGCATATTCTTTTTCCACAGCTGTAAAGATTCTTTCTTTTATTAAGTCTCCCTTTCTACTTTTAATATAACTAAGTTTAAGGTTTACGTCATATATCTTCAAAGATAACCTATAGATAATATCTAATGCTTCTACTAAATATTTAATAGCCTGCTTATATTTTCTTTTACAATACAATTTAAATCCAATTGCTGTATTTAAAAATAACCTTGAGGAAAATAAATTATCTTGTATCTTTTTTTCTTCAATAAAAATTAAATCTTCAATGGATTTGTCTGTAGAGTCAATAATATATAATATGACTTCTCTTATAATATCTAAAAATTCTACTTTTGTTAAATTTATTAAGTTAAAATCTTCTTCGAGTAAGTCTAATGCATAATCAATATCTCCATGTAAGATACTGATTATAGAAAAGTAAAGCAATGCTTTTTTTCGTTCCTGTATTAGTTCTGTTTTCCTATATAACTCTCTAATTTTTTCTATCTCATCTCTATTAAAATAAGATTCCTTAAAAAATTTGAAATAGATTATTCTACACTGTGCCTTTAAATATTCTCTAGCATTAAATTCCTTACATAAATCTCCAGCAACTTGCGACTCTTCTATACCTTTCTCCCATTGTCCCATATATCCATAAAATTCTCCGAGAAAATTATGATAACCAACATTGAGCTCTAAGTCTAAAATTTGCTTAGTTTCAAATATTTCTTTTAAATATACATAACATTCATAGGCATTGTTATATTCAGAAGTAGCTAAATATATAATTCCCATATTAATATTAGCTATTAAAATTCCATTTAAGTCCTGTAATTCTATAGCACCTTTTTTAACTTCCTTCATATATTTAAGTGCTTTCTCAAACTCGTAATTCCTCATATATAGTTCAGCAATATTGTTTAGAAAAATTATTTCTACTTCTTGAACACCGAATTTAGTTGCAATTCCTAGACCTCTTCTATAATTCTCCATTGCTTTCTCATTATTTGCATAATGGTCTGCATATATAGTACCAATGTTATTAATCGGTCTAGTAGCTTCTATTAGGCTATCGGTTTCTTGATGATATAGAATACTCTTTTCATAATTCTCTATAGCTTCATTTATATTTCCACTTAAAGCTTTAATTAATCCTAAACGGTTATATATGGTACCTAAATATGTCTTAATTTCATAAGTTTCAGATAAAGTAATAGCCTTATATAAGAGTTCTTCCGTTTCTTTTAGCTCCCCATTACTTATACCAATTCTAGCTCTTAAAGACAAAGCTATAATATTCCCCTCAATTATATGATTTTCTGTAGATATCTTTTCTATATCTTCAATATATTTAAATGCCAAATGGTTTTGTCCTTTTCGATAATAATTATCTACATTAATAGACATGCCTTTAATTATATGTTTAAAATCACTTAACCTTTCTGCTTCCTTCTGATAGTCTTCTAAATAGGTGTCTCCTTTTTCCGTTTCCCCCTTCAAAGAGTATATGTCCACTAATTTCTCTAGAATCTTTAGTTTAATTGTGCCTTTACTATCCTTTGCTATATTATATGCTTTCTCAAGCAATAATCTGGCATAAGTACTATACCTGTTTTCTAGTTTCTCAAAACCTCCTAGAATTATATTTAGAGCTTTCTCAGATTGATTAGATTTAATTAAATGATATATTAATTCTTCTAATACTAAATCTAGATCATCACCATAAAAATCCTGAATAACCTTAGATGCCTTTCTATGCAAATTTTCTTTTTCACTCTGAGGAATTTCATAATATACTAATTTCTTCAGTTCACTACTATTTATACTATAACTATATCCCCAGTCTGCTAACCTTTCATCGATAAGCTTTAAACTAGTTAACTCATCTAAATCCTTTTCTAGCTTACCTTGTTCTATATCTAACATATTCATCAATATTTTTTTATGCAGTACATCATCAAATATTGCCATTACTTTAAACACATCAAAATAATTCTTTTTAATAATATCTAACTGTTTTTTAAAGGCATCATCAAAATCAGCTGGAAAATACAAATCTGAATAACTATCACCTTTTCTATGCCATTTGCCATCAATATTAATATAAAATTCTCCTATATTATATAAATGCTTAATAATATATTCTATATGTCTAGGATTTCCTTGACTTTCCTTATATAAGACTGATGCTAAATTGTGTGGTATACGAGACATACCTAATATATTCTTAACCATAAATCCAATTTCTTCTAATCCAAGCTTATGCAATTCCATATCTATTACATATGAATCCGTTTTCCACTCATTTATTTTCTCTTTAACTAAAGTAGTTTCTTCTCCATGACTTCCTTCAAAAGAAAAAATAAAAAATACATTATTTCCTTTAACGTTTTTAATTAGATAATCTAAAAGCATTACAAAATTACTGTTGCATTTCTGTATATCATCAATAATAATATATATTATCTTCTCTTTAGAAAGCTCAGTAAAATAATTTGCAATTCTATTATATAACCTAAATCTTTCTGTTTTTTGATTTAAATCAGTATCTATGCCTTCATCAATATTTAATCTTAACTCTGGAAGTATTCGTGACAACTCATTTCTATATTTCTCTATAAGTTCAGACGGTGTATCCTTCATAGATTGTTTTAATATGTTTGACATATCTAGTAAATCATTACTTATGCTTTCATGTATCCCAATAAAATACACATCTCTACCTTTTAGTCTCAATCTATGAGATATTTCACCAAGGAATCTTGACTTTCCGACTCCAAAATCAGCATTCACAACTAAACCTTTATATCTATTAGTTCCATTTACTATATCATCATCTATTAACATGGATTTATGAATTTCTTTCTCCCTACCAATGATTTTATTATTAAAGGACAAAGAACTTCTGCTTTCTATTAAATCATAAGAATGATTCAGGTTAAAAATATTGCTTATTTCATCTATAATCTCCAATAGGTTTACATCTCTTATAATGAAATCTCTCTTGGTAAGTTGTTTAATAATATTACTTAACTTTTGTTTTTGTTCTGTAGTTAAAATACTTTCCTCATTATAGACAAATGAATCTACATCATCAACTAGAAAATCCTGTAGTAATAAATATTTAATTAACACACCTAATGAAAAATAATCTACTTTTTTATCATTTTCATCCCTATTTATTAACGCTTCGGGAGATATGAAATATCTTGTTAAATCATCATAATGAGAATTGTATCTTTTTTCAACAATAGTAGCTAAATCCGTAAGTTTTACACTTCTATCTTTAGTTATAAATATTTCTGAAGGATTTAATAATTTGTATGTGAAACCTCTAAAATGTAAAAAATCGATTGTTGCTATAATATCTAATAGAACTTTAAGCTTTTCTTCCAAACTTAACTCTTCTTTTATATCACTTAATCTAGGACTATGAATATATTCAGATATAGAGTAATATAACAACATATTCACCTTTTTAGTATCTATTGTCTTAACTAGGTTAAACTTTTCACTAGACAATATATGTTTATGATTAATATTTGATAAATAAATAAAATTGTCGATAAAATAATTTATTAATTCTCTTTGAACGTCAAAGTGATAAAGCTTCATCAATTGAATTTTATCGTCTTCCCATAGATCAGATACTTTATACGTCTCAAAATATAACGTATCCTCTAAAACCTTTTCAATCTTATATCTATTGTCGACAATTTTCATGTTATCCCCTCTTTTTTACATCTAATCTTATGACTCATCCTTCATTGCCTCATATAAGGCTTTTAATCCCAAGTGCAATTTATTTTTATCCTCATCACTAAAATCACTTAACTTTCCTGATAAGAAGTCAATACGCTTATTTAACACTTTTTCCAAAATATCATAACCGTTAGGTAATACCTCTACTCTCACAACCCTTTTATCTTTCTCATCTTTTTTTCTTACTACTAACTCCGCTTTTTCCATGCGATCAATAAGATCTGTAATAGTGCTACATGCCAAAGCCATTTTCTGGCTTAATTCTCCAATTGTCATATTCCCTTGGTTTATAAGAATCTGTAAAGCTGAAAATTGAGGTACAGTAATATTAAAGTCAGATAATATTTCTCTCCCTTTTCTCCTTATGATATAATCTACTTTTCTTAGATATTTTTCTATATTAGCTACATTTTCACAGCTTACATTTTCGTTCATTTATATCCTCCTCTTTATCTTTTCAAAATAGCCTAGTTTTGTTTAGACTATAATTCTAAAGGCCTTCGGTACAATCTCAAAAGTGGCAGGAAGTTTACCACCATATTCACCATCTATATCGATAGACACTTTCTCTCTAGTATCTAATCTCACACTCTTTGACTTAAAATATACAACATTTGGATGATTAATATGATCACCACTAAATATATTAATAAAGATATTCGCTAAATCTTGAACTCCTGATTTTTTTACAATCACTATATCTAACAGTCCATCTAGGACATCTGCTTTTGGTGCTAATTTTTTAAAACCTCCTATAGATGAGCTGTTGGATATAAGAAATAACAATACTTCCTCATCTAAAGAACACTCTTCACTTTCCACACTTAATTTTATAGGTTCAAAGTTCTGGAGAGTTATCTCTTTCAACCCCTCTATATAATAAGCCATTCTTCCCAATACCATTTTAGTCTCTGGTAAAACCTGATATCCTACATTAGTTAAAAGTCCACCTGCCGCTACATTTACAAAATATTCACTATTAACCTTGCCTAAATCTACATCTATTGTGTTTTCCTTCTTAATCATATCATAAAAATCTATAATATTTTTAGGAATTTTCATGTAATTTGCAAAATCATTAACAGTTCCTGAAGATAAAATGGCAACTGGTATTTTTCTTTCGCTATTTGCAATACCTTTAGCCACTTCATTTACTGTACCATCACCACCACTAACAACTATGATATCCCAATCTTCCTTGCATGCTTTCATAGTTTCAATCATGGCATCGTCTTTTTTTTGTGTAATAAACTTGCTAATTAAATATCCATCATCTAATAACAATTTACATAAACGATCTACCCGTCTTTCCATAGATTGTCTCCCTGAAGATGGATTAAAAATCACCTTTATTTTCTTCATAAAAATCAGCCTCTCATCATATAAAATAATTTATATAAATTTAATATTAAATCGCCTAATTATATAACATTATATCCTATTATACCAGCAATATAATAATTGTAAAAGAATTTTCAATTTTCAATTTTTAGCCTCAACCACAGAATTTATGCTTAAAAAAATAAGAATCCAAATCTTAGGATTCTCACTTCTTCTTTATAGCATTTTTTATGGTTTCTATTATCTCAACAATCAACTTAATATAACTATCTATATTTTTTATATTGTATTGAAAAGCATATGCTGTTTCAGATATGCTATCAGTTACCACATCAAGAGTCTCAGATACTTTATGGGTTGTACTATCAATGGAGTCGGTAATAGAATTTACTTTTCCTGAGATGCCATTTATATTTTGTACTAAACCATTTATTTCTGGTGTTAAATCCTTTATAGCACTATCAGTACTTTCAGTGATTGAAGTTAAATTTTTACTTATTGAAGGTAATTGTTCAAGTATATCATTAATGTTCTTTTCATTTGCTTCAGCTACAATATTTATCTGACTCATTAATTTATTTATATTCTTTAGCACAAATATTAAGTATGTCAGTGCACCAATGCCTAATAAAAAAAGTATTAGTTTAAATAAATCCTGAATAGTAAGGGTAGCAGTCATTATCTACGCCCCCTTAATAGGATTCACTTTCATCTTCGTTAATATCTTCTTCCACTATTTCCTCTATTTCTTCTTCAATCTCTTCTTCAACGTCATTAACTAATTCATTTTTCTTTTCTTTTATTCCTTCATATGCCTGTTTGATCTCAGACTTAACTTTATCCTGTAATTCTTTAGTAGCTTCAATTTGTTCATTTACTATAGTTTTAACATTTTCAGCTACCTCTTTTGATTTCTGAGATATATCTTCTCTAGTTTCTTTCCCAGATTTAGGAGCAAATAATAATCCTGCTGCCGCTCCAATTGCAGTACCTATTGCAGTACCTACTGCTACATTTTTTGCGGTTTCAATTTTCTTTTCTCTCTCAGCTTTTCTTTTTTTTTCTTCGATAAACTTGTTTATCATTTAAATCTCCCCTTTATAATTATTCTGTGATTTTCATAATTGTCTTTTACCCTAAAAGACATTTTATAATCAAATTAAACTAAAAATATTCTATTTATTAATCTTATTTAAAACTTATCCTTTAATATTTTTTGCAATTCTGCTGCCTGATAGCCACACTCTTCTGCAAATTTTTTAAATAGATCTGCTATTTCACTATCATTTACTTTTTTTGAGTGTACTTCATAATCTCTGACCATTTCTTGTGAATCTAATATCATCTTTTTAACAATTTCCTTTGTAGTTAATTCCAAGATAATCCCTCCTAAATTTAAATTAATAGTTCTATATAATTAATTGTTTCACAGTATTATCTATTTTATACTTTTATATAAAATATTTTATTTAATACTTTAATTTATTGTAGTTTCATTTATAATAGATACTATACGATTTATTTTGAGTGTCGAAATGCTTGATAAATATTAACAAAAGGAGAATTGAAACCATATGAAAGTCTTTCTTTCTTTAAAAAACTTTTTTTCAAAGCATAAGTGGAATTATCTAATTGGAATCATTTGGCTTATAATTATAGATTCTGTTCAGCTAATAGTTCCACAAATATTTAGGAATTTAACAAATGATTTTGAAAATAACTTGTTAAATTCTAAGGGAATTACAAAGTATGTATGTTTAATTATACTGACTGGAACAGTCATCGCAGTTGGAAGATTTTTTTGGAGAATATATATTTTAGGCACTTCTCGTGAACTTGAATATTATTTAAGAAAAAAAATCTTTAATCACTTATTAACACTTTCACCTAACTATTTCAACACTCACAAAACTGGAGATTTAATGGCTCATGTAACAAATGATGTTAATGCAGTGCGAATGGCCATTGGACAAGGAACAATAATGATTGTTGATTCTGGTTTTATGATAATTCTATCTCTTATTATGATGATAAAAACTACAAACCTTAGACTAACTTCCATAGCTCTATTTACCTTGCCATTTATCATTATTGTAGTTAGCAAATTTGGTAAAATTATTCATAAGCGTTTCAAAATAGTTCAAGAGGCCTTTTCTGACCTTACAGATACTACCCAAGAAAGTTTTTCTGGTATCCGAGTCGTTAAATCTTTTGTGCAAGAAGAACTTGAATTAGAAAAGTTTTCTAAAGTAAATAAGGACAATTTGAATAAAAATATAGATTTAGTTAAAATATCTGGAACATTCCACCCATTTATCCAGTTTATATCTTCAATTAGCTTTCTTTTAGTAATATTTTATGGAGGCAAAGAAGTAATACTAAATAAAATTTCTTTGGGAGATTTTATTGCGTTTAACTCATATTTAGGATTGTTAGTATGGCCAATGATGGCCTTAGGTTGGGTTATAAATGTTTTACAAAGAGGAGCTGCTTCTATGGATAGGATCAATTCTATTCTAGATGAGAAACCAGATATTTCTGATATTGAAGATGCTATTAAATTAAATAAATCAAAAGGAAAGGTTGAATTCCAAGAGGTTAGTTTTAAATATCCTGGAGCTAATAATTATGCCCTTAGGAATATAAATTTTACTATAGAACAAGGAAAGTCACTAGCAATAATCGGTAGAACCGGTAGTGGTAAATCAACAATTGTAAGTTTGTTGCTAAGGCTTTACGACATTGATAAAGGTAAGATTTTATTTGATGACATAGATATTAAGAATCTATCCTTAAAATCCCTTAGAGAAAATATAGGCTATGTTCCGCAAGATAACTTCCTATTTTCTACTACTATAGAAGAAAATATTGCATTTTCATTTGAAGAGTCAATTTCACATGATAAGGTTATTCATGCGGCCAGACTAGCTGAAGTATATGATAATATTCTAGAATTTCCAAATGATTTTCAAACAATTTTAGGAGAAAGAGGTGTTACTCTATCTGGGGGACAAAAACAAAGAACTTCTATTGCACGAGCTATAATTAAAGAACCTTCCGTACTTATTTTAGATGATAGTTTATCTAGTGTAGATACTCAAACAGAGGAGAAAATATTAAAAAATTTAAAAGATTTTACAGATACAAGAACTACTATTATTATAAGCCATAGAATATCTACAGTGAAAAATTGTGATGAAATTATCTTCTTAGTTGATGGTGAAATTGCTGAAAGAGGAACACATGATTTTCTTATATCTCTTAATGGGTTATATTCAGATTTATATGAAAAACAATTATTAGAAGAAAAAATAGTTAATGATTAGGAGGGAAAAATTTGAGTAATGAATATAAAGATGATGAAATAATGGGAAAGGCTTACGACTCAAGGTTAATGAAACGACTTTTACAATATGCAAAACCTTATTTTCTATACCTTCTCTTAGCTATTATTATGATGATTGGAATTACAGCTTTAGAGCTTTTAAGACCTTATCTCCTCAAAATTACTATTGATGATTATATTACAGGATATAAAAAACCTATGTATGAAATGGAAATAAATGTTCCCTATAAAGGTATTATTTTCAATAATAAAAAATATGTTAGACTCGATTCCATAGATATAGAAGAAAGAGTTAATTTTACTTCTTATCCTGTTGTTAATATAATACAAGAGAATGGAGATTATTACCTTGGAGATTATAATAGTGAAATAATAGAAGATAGAATTCATTTAGATAATGAATCATATACAGACTTTAGAGAAATAGATATTAAAGGCATAAATAAAATATCAGCCATATTTATAATATCCATAATATTAGCTTTTGCTTTAAATTATCTTCAAGTGCTTATACTTAATTATACTTCACAAAAGATAGTGTTTAATATAAGACAAGAAATATTTTCACATATTCAAAGTCTTTCCATTTCTTATTTTGACAAAAATCCAATCGGAAGACTTGTTACTAGAGTAACAAATGATACAGAAACCTTAAACGAAATGTATACTTCAGTTTTAGTAAATCTCTTTAAAGATATATTTATCCTCATAGGTATTGTTTTTGTTATGATAAAAATGGATTTGACCTTAGCGTTGCTTTCCCTTACTCTGCTGCCTTTGATTCTAATAGCCTCAATAATATTTAGGAAAAAGATTAGAGTAATTTACAGATTAGGTCGAGCACAGCTAGCTAAAATCAATTCTACTTTGAATGAAAATATAACTGGAATGAGAATCATACAAATATTTAAGAGAGAGGATAAAATCTCTACTCAATTTGATGAGATTAATACTGATTATCTGAAAACAGCAAAGAAAGAAATCACATTGTTTGCTATTTTTAGACCGTCTATTGAAGTAATCCGTTCATTAGGTATAGCTACTATTATATATTATGGAGGGGGGCAAGTTGTTTCAAACGCTTTAGAGTTTGGAGTATTATATGCTTTTATAGATTATCTACAAAGATTTTTTGAGCCAATACTTGATTTAACCGAAAAATATAATATACTTCAGTCTGCTATGGCCTCAAGTGAAAGGATTTTCACTATACTTGACGATAATACTATAATTGAAAACCCCATTAATCCATTTATCCCTGATAATATTAAAGGTAAGATTGAATTTAAAAATGTGTGGTTTGCATACGAAGGTGAAAATTGGGTTTTGAAGGATGTTAGCTTTATAATAAATCCTGGAGATACTGTGGCTTTTGTAGGAGCTACTGGAGCAGGAAAATCATCTATTATCAATCTTATAACTAGATTTTATGATATACAAAAAGGTGAGATATTAATAGATGATACTAATATTAAAGAATATGATAAATTTCAGCTTCGCAAAAATATAGGCGTAGTACTACAAGATGTATTTCTTTTCACTGGAACAATAGAAGATAATATTAGACTAAATAATTCTGAAATCTCTGATGATAGGATAATTGAAGTTTCAAAATATGTAAATGCAGACTATTTTATAAATAAATTACCACTTAAGTATAAAGAACCTGTAATGGAGAGAGGTTCAACTTTATCTTCTGGTGAAAGACAGCTTCTTGCTTTTGCAAGAACTTTAGCTTATAATCCAAGTATATTGATATTAGATGAAGCAACTTCTAGTATAGATACAGAAACAGAACTGCTAATTCAAGATGCCTTAGAAAAATTAATCAAAGGTAGAACTAGCATTGCTGTTGCCCATAGGTTATCAACTATACAACATGCAGATAAGATCATAGTTCTTAGCAAAGGTGTTATTAAAGAAGTTGGGACGCATCAAGAACTATTAGCTAAGGAAGGAATGTATTATGATTTATATAAGCTTCAATATAAAGAGGACTTCAGTCAATGACTCTTTACTATTTAGTAGTTTTTTAGTAGAATATTTTAGACAATAAATGTTTAGGAGTGTTAAACAAATGTATGATTTTCATCTTCATAGTGAATATTCCATTGATTCAAAAACATCCATGGAAGATATGGTAGTAACAGCAATTGATAAAAATATGAAAAGTATTTGTTTTACCGATCATGTTGATTTTGATTCTACTGCACAAAGAATTGATTTTGTTTTTAGAACTTCTGATTATTTTAAAAACATTAGACAAGTAAAATATAAGTATATGAAGGATATTGAAATACTTGCAGGAGTAGAAATTGGAATTCAACCTCACTTACTTGAAAGATACAATAAATTTATTGAATCTAATGATTTTGATTTCGTGTTAATGTCAATTCATTCAGTAAATAAATTAGATATTTATTCTGATAATTTTACTAAAGGTGTTAAACCTATAACCGCTTTGGAAGAATACTATAAGGATATGTATTATTGCATAAAAAACTTTAACAATTTTGATGTCTTGGGACATCTAGATTATATAGACAGATATTTTGAAGATTATTCTTCTATCCCAAAATATGACGATTATTACTATCCTATAGAATGTATCTTGAAACTTCTAATAGAAAATGGTAAAGGTATTGAAATAAATACTGCAGGAGTAAGATATGGATTAGGTTATTTCCATCCTAAGATTCAGATATTGAAATTATACAAAGAATTAGGTGGTGAAATAATAACCATAGGATCAGATTCTCATACCCCTGAAAATATAGGATATGAATATAGAACTGTAGAAAAAATGCTTAAAGAAATAGGTTTTAAATATATTCATATATTTAAAGAGAGAAAAAAATACCCTATAAATATTATCTAAAAATCCTCTTAAAGCTAGCTTTAAGAGGATTTTCGCCCACAATGCCGTCAACTCAGCTAATTCACACCCGCCTTAATAAAGGGGGGTTTCCTGTTAATATCTTCTAACGTCCTCTCTAAGAAGGCTTGTTATCCAATATTAAACGCAGACTCCCGTGTCTGTTATGTCGGTTGAATTATCAGAGATAACGCACACCGCAGAAAATTCTTATAATATTATTATACATCTTTTATTACGTTTTTTCAAGCAAACTAAAGATTTTATTCTTTTCTATGCTCTAATTAGTATTTTGTTAATTTCATCTTCAGATAATACTTCTTTTTCTATAAGATTTTCTGCTAAGGATTGTAAGCTATTCATATTACTATTTAATATATTAATAGTATCTAAATAAAGCTTCTCTAGTATCTCCTTAGCCCTATTTAATAACCTTCCATCATCCAAATTTCTACTGGATAAAACGTTATAGTTTAATAATCCAACTATTTCATCCATTCCGAATACTCCAATCATGGATAAAGTCATATTAGTAGCTTTCTCCAAATCTGAAGACGCCCCAGTTGTTATTTCTTCTTTTCCAAATATTATTTCTTCTGCCGCCCTTCCTCCAAGGGCAATCATAATATTGGATAATATATCTTTCTTTGTTTGATACATCTTATCTGGAGGAATATTTAAGCTAAATCCTCCCATACCCTTTGTGCTAGGTATTATACTCACTTTAGTAACCCTATTATCTTTAGCTATTAATTTCGCCACTAGAGCATGTCCTGCCTCATGGTAAGCTGTGATTTCCTTATCCTTAATATCTATAGAGGATCTATCTTTTTTCTCTTCCCCAACTAACACTGAATAATATGCTTTATTTATATGATCCATAGTAATTTCTTTTGATTTTTCTTTTACGGCAATAATAGCAGATTCATTCATTAAATTTTCAAGTTTGGCACCACTAAAATAGATAGTTTCTAATGCAACTTTTTTTAAATCTACTTTTTTAGAGACAGGTTTGTTTTTACTGTGTAGCTTAAGTATTTCATATCTTCCATTTACATCAGGGAGAGAAACCTCAACTTGTCTATCAAATCTTCCAGGTCTAAGTAATGCTTCATCTAGTATATCTATTCTATTGGTAGCTGCCACTACAATAATTCCCTCATTTTCCTTGAAACCTGACATCTCCGTCAAGAGTGCATTTAATGTTCTATCCCCTTCTTCACTACCAGAAGGATGGTCTCCAGACTTTCTCTTTTTTCCAAGAGAATCTATTTCATCAATAAATATAACAGATTTTCCTGCTTCTTTAGCCTTTTTAAATAACTCTCTTATACGGCTAGCTCCAAGTCCTGCATATACTTGTACAAAGTCTGAACCTGATACAGCATAAAATGGAACTCCCGCTTCACCAGCCATAGCTTTTGCTAAAAGTGTCTTTCCTGTACCAGGAGCCCCATATAAAAGAACACCTCTAGGTAATCTTGCACCAAACTTATTATATATCTCTGGATTTTTGATAAAATCAACCATATCCATTAAAGATTCTTTAGCTTCTTCGTTGCCTGCTACATCATCAAATGTAATTCTCCTAGATGAATAATCTGTAGTTACCTTCGACATATTAGACATTTCTTTTTCCGCTTGCTTAGACATATTTCTATTTAAGTAGAATATCGTAAAGCCCATTACTGAAACTAACAAAAGCATAGGTATAGCTTGATTCAAATTCCCATCCTTTTCTACTACCTTAACATCATATAGTAATAATTCTTCTTTAAATTTTTCAGTTCTTGGATTATCAGTAATTGCAACTTTTCCATTTTTAAGTTTTATCTCAATCTTCCCATTATTCGATAATTTAACTTCCTCTACTAGACCTTTTTGTACATGAGTTAAAAATAAAGTATAAGGCATTTCCTCCACTTTATTTTTATTTTTTATATATAATAATCCAGTAGATAATATAACAATAGAAATAACTATAGATATGATGATTTTCATTTTTTTATTTATCTCCATAACACCACTCCTTCGGTTTACATAATATCTATTAAATTATAACACCATCTTAGCCATATGTCTATTTCCTTGATTTGTTAATTTTGATACGAGGGATTAAAGTAGAATTTTCCTATTCGTTATAAAATAAGGGACCTTCCCATATATGGAGGCCCCTTATTTCTCTTACTTATTTTTATCTAACATTTCTAATATTTTATCTAATTTGGTATTTTGTTCCTCGCTCAACATAGGTCTGATGCTTTCCAACTTTTCCAATATTGTAGCAAATTGTTCTTCACTCATTTGATCTTCCATCTCAGATTTTACTCTAATAATCTCTACAAATATATCCTCATCTGATTTATCCATATACTTATCTGCAAGATTTCCAATCATTGAAAGTTCTGCATCACTAGGATTATACTCCCCAATATTGTCAATCATCTTCTTGATTTTCTTATCTTTCATTTTTATACCTCCCTTTCTTATATCATAATTTATGAAAGATAAAATAAATATATTACTAAATCATAGTGCAACTATTAATTTGCTTTTGCATATAATGAATATTATACCTAGAGTCAGGGGGGGCTAATTTTGGATAATAAGTTATTAATATTTATATTTCTTTTAATAATTGGAAAGAATCAAGGCAATGAATTCGCTAGTCTGCAAACCTTAGGAAATTTTATAAACAACATTGAAATTGACCCTAAGTATACATTAGAAAAGATTAAGATAGTAAAAAAGGTGGGAGCATACTTTCCTGAGCATTACATACCTTTGATAAATAAATCAATACTATTTACCGAACGCCTTATAAAGATAAATGAATTAGTTGATTTTATGCAAAATGATGAGTATCAGTATATTAAAGAACCAATATCTGTCGATAATACTAAAGATAGGTTAAATAAAATTATGCATACTATACAGAAAGAAGTTCCAAGACCAGAAGTGACTAACCTTGGAACTATGATGGATTTAATACTAAACATGGATAAGTATAAAAAAATGTTTTCAATGCTATCATCTCTTATGGGTAATCAAGATAATTCAAAAGATCCTACTCAGTTAATGAGTATGCTTGCACCTATGCTGGGTAACGATAGTCAAAAAAATAATGATAAACTTAAAGAAATGGGTAAAATGATGGAAATAATGAAAGTCTTAAACTCACCAAAGCAAGAAAATAGCAAAGAAGATAATAAAATAGAAATAGTAGAAAAGCCACCTAAAGAATAAGTGTTACTTATTCTTTAGGTGGTTAATTAGTCTTTTCATATCCTCAGGTAGAGAGGCGATAAATTCTATATTTTTTTTTGTTCTAGGATGTTTTATTTTTAAATAATATGAATGCAAAGCTTGCCTATCTATATAAGGGCTTTCTTCATTATATAGAACATCTCCTATTATTGGATGGCCGATATGATTTAAATGAACTCTAATCTGATGAGATCTCCCTGTAAATATCTGTACATCAAGTAAGGATGCATCTTTATATTTTTCAATTACAGTATATTTAGTTAAAGCCTTTTGCCCATTTTCTGTCACTACTTTTTTAACACTTTTGTCTTCCTCTCTTCCAATAGGTAAATCTATATAATCTTCATTTTTTTCTACAATACCAGATACTATTGCCTGATACTTTTTTTCCACTTCATTTGATTCAAACTGCAAAGCCATTTGCTGATGGGCAAAAGGATTCTTTGCTACAATTAAAATTCCAGTAGTATTCATATCTAGTCTATTTACAAATCTTATCTTTTTCTTTATACCTTTTTCTTTAAAATAATATGATATTCCATTGGATAAAGTATTTTCTTGATGAGATTTTGTTGGATGTACCACTATATTTGGTTGTTTATTTAAAATCAGAAGATCAAAATCCTCATAAATAATATCTATCTCCATTTTTTCTGGTGTTGTGTTCTCATCTTCATTCTCCATGTATATAGATACTAAATCTCCTCTTTCAAGAATTAATCCTTTTCTTTTAAATTTACCATTTACATATATTTGTTTCCCTTTGTATAACTTTCTAAATAATCGTCCTGAAATATCATTACTAGAAAGGAATTCTTCTAAATCCAGTCCATCTTTACCAGCCTTAAAAACAACAATATTTTCATTTTCTTCAAATAAATTCATAATTTCCTCCAAATTTTCTTATCTTTATTATATAATATTGGTAAACTAATTATATCAAATTTTATTTAATTTTAAAGATAAAAACCGTTTAGGGGGTCAATTTGTGAATACCATAGATAATAGAATAATTAATATTATTTCAAATTATAATTTTGAATCAAAGAAAACATCCCAGCTTTTATCAGAAAAGCTTAGATATAAAGGTTTCCATATACCAGAGAATTATAGCGACAATGCGGAGCTTAATATATGCGTCGGTGGTGATGGTGCATTTCTAAGAGCAGTACATCGCAATAAATTCCCTAGTATTCCTTTTGTAGGAATAAATACTGGTCATTTAGGTTTTTTTCAAGAAATATTACCTGAAAATATTGATGAGTTTATTGATAAATATATAAACAAGGATTATATCGTCGAAGAAATCTCATTAGTAAATGCAAAAATATGTACTAAAAACAAATGCTTTTTTCTCACTGGTGTAAATGAAATAGTTATTAAAGGAATTAAATCCAAGGTAGTTCATCTAGAAATATTTATAGATGGTAATCATTTAGAGAAATTTAGTGGCGATGGAGTCATTATATCAACACCTGTAGGTAGTACTGCCTACAATTTTTCCAGTGGTGGAAGTATAATATATCCATCCCTAAAAACACTGCAACTTACTCCTCTATCACCTATTAGTTCTAAGGCTTATAGGTCTCTGCCAAATAGTGCAGTGGTGCCGGGAGATATAATTATATCTATTAAACCAGAACTTAGATATGAAAATTCAATTTTAGTCATTAATGATGGAGTTGAGTTTAAATACAATAACATCACTAGTATCGATTTGAAGATCTCTGATAAAACTATTAAAAAATTGAACTTCGATAAGAATATGTACTGGGATAATCTAAAGAGCAAGTTTTTATAGAAAACTCCCCCATTATAGTAATTACTATAATGGGGGAGTTTTAATTAATCTTTATTCTCTAAATTCTCAATTATTCTATCCATGCCTTCCCTTATTTTCCTAATATCCCTTATAGCAGAAAGAACTTTAACGAACATATATACACCTAAAGCCATAATAACTATTAGTGATAATAAACTGATATAGCTCATCAGTAATGAACTAAGATTAGGTAAAGCTCTTACCTCTACCATTATATTCCCCCCGTAAAAAACTTAAATTATATCAATTTATCCATCTCATCTACTAACCTACTAAATAACTTCATTGCATTATTTACTGGTTCTTCTGTAGTCATATCTACTCCTGCAGCTTTTAGTACATTTAATGGATAATCTGAGCTTCCACTCTTTAAGAAGTTTATATATCTATCTACTGCTGGTTTTCCTTCTTCTAATATCTTTTCAGATAATGCAACTGCTGCTGAATAACCTGTTGCATATTGGAATACATAGTAGTTATAGTAAAAATGAGGTATTCTTGCCCATTCCATTGCAATTTCGTCATCTACCACTACATCTGGTCCGTAATATAATTCATTTATTTTCTTATAAGTCTCACATAGATAATCAGCAGTCAATGCTCCGCCATCTTCAAGATATTCATTTATTGTTTTCTCAAATTCTGCAAACATAGTTTGCCTAAATACTGTAGTTCTAAAGCTTTCCAAATAATGATTTAATAAATATAATTTTTCATTTTTATCTTTAACATTTTTTAACATGTAATCCATAAGTAAAGCTTCATTTGCAGTGGACGCAACTTCAGCTACAAATATGGAGTAATCTCCATAAATATAAGGTTGTGTCTTTCTTGTGAAATAGCTATGAATGGAATGTCCTAATTCATGAGCCACTGTAAATACATTGTCCAATGTATCATGGTAATTTAATAAGATAAATGGTTTAGAATCATAGGAACCACCTGAATATGCACCAGATCTTTTCCCTCTATTTTCATATACATCTATCCACCTTGAACTGAATCCTTCTTCTACCGCTTCCATATATTCTTCGCCTAGAGGAACTAAGGCTTTTTTTACTAATTCTACACCTTCCTCATATGGTATTTTTAAATCTACATCCTTGACTATTGGAGTATATAAGTCATACATATGAAGTTCTTCCACTCCTAAAGCTCTTTTTCTAATTGCCATATACTTATACATACTGTCTAAATTATTATGAATGGACTTAATTAAATTATCATAAACCGATAAAGATACATTGTTTTGATCTAAGGATGCTTCCCTACTTGATTTATAATTTCTTACAGTAGCATTAAATATATTCTTTTTCAAATCTCCATTTAGCGAAGCAGCAAAGGTATTCTTAAATCCTTTATAAGTAGTATACAGGGCTTCAAATGCTCTCTTCCTCACATCCCTATCTTTTGATTCCATAAGCGGAATAAAATTACCATGAGTTACCTCTACATCTTTACCCTCTTCATCTTTTATTGTAGGAAATTTAATGTCTGCATTATTTAACATGGAGAATATTTTCTGAGGTGAATTAGCCACCTCTCCCATTTGAGCTAATATAGATTCTTCTCTAGCAGAAAGCACATGTTCTTTTTGCCTCATAATATCGTCAATATGCTTTTTATATAACTTTAATTCAGGTTTTTCTTCATAATATTTTTCTAATGTAGCTAAATGTAATGTTAATATTTCTGGTACTACATAGGAAGTCTTTTCTCCCACTTCTACGTATAACCCTAATCCTTTATCAGATAAGGCCTGAGAGTTTCCTTCTCTAGTATCTTCATCTAATTTCATATGCGCATAGGAATATAGATGTTCTGTTATTCTATATAAATCCCCCATATCATTTAACACATTATAAAGATTTTCACTACTTGAAACTACTTTTTCCTTATAGGATTCAAAGTTTTTAGCCATTTCTTTGGCATTATTATATGATTTTTCCCATTCGCTAAAATCAGCAAACATGGACTCTATATCCCACTTTTTTTCCTTTGGAATATCTTTTCTCTCAAGTATTTCATTTTTGCTTGTCATCTTATTACCTCCCCTTATTCATTGATATTATTTATTACATGTAACATAATATCCCTCGCTATAGGTGCTGCAGATTTACCTCCAGTTGATCCTTCTTCTTCCAATATCACCGCAACTGCAACCTTTGGATCATCTGCTGGTGCAAAGCCAACAAACCATGCATGAGATTTACCTGAAGAATTTTCAGCTGTTCCTGTCTTCCCTGCCACCTTTACATTTTTTATTCTTGCATTTGTTCCTGTTCCAGATTTTATTACCTCTACCATCATATCCTTAACTTCATTGGCTATAATAGAATCTGTTCCTTGAGATAAAATTTCAGTTGTATTTTTTCTTAATATCTTATCATTTTTAGATATAATCTCTTTAACAAGAATAGGTTTAACTACCTGACCTCCATTTGCTATACCAGAAGCTATTAACGCCATATTCAGTGGTGTAACTAATAATTTGCCTTGACCTATAGCTGCGGCCGCAATATCTGTTTTACCTAAATTTTCTTTGAAAGGGAATTGAGAGTTTTTGATAGGTAAATCAAATGGAATGTCATTATTTATCATAAATTTCTCTGCCACATTTCCTATTTTATCTTTCCCTATTTCGATTGCCTTTTCAGTAAAATATGTGTTACACGATTTAACTAAAGCCTGTTTTAAATCAATATTGCCATGCGCCTTTCCTTGATAGTCTTTAAATACATATCCATTAATATTAGTACTACCTGTACACTCATAAGATTTATCTAGATTCACCGTATTTAAGGCAGCAATAGTAGTTATAATCTTAAATGTAGATCCAGGGGCATATAATCCCTGAGTAGCTCTATTTATAAGTGGGCTGTCTGGATTTTCTGTTATTTCCTTCCAGTCCTCTTTTAAATTTGATACATCAAAATCTGGGAGACTAACCATTGCATATACTTCTCCTGTAGTGGGGTTCATAGCAACAATTGACCCCTTCTTTCCCTTTAACAATGATCTAGCCTTAGTCTGTAGATCATGATCTATAGTTAATTTAATTGAATTTCCTTCAGTTGTTGGTGCAACAATATTTTTTATTTCATTTATAGCAGCATTTTCATTTATATTTAATAAGGTGTTATTATATTGAAGCTCTAAACCTGCCTTTCCATATTCTCTATAACTATAACCTATTATATGACTATATAATCTCCCATATAAATAGTATCTATTATATACATCACCTTTTTTCTCACTATATGCTAATGTTTTTCCGTTTCGATCTAGTATTGATCCCCTTAATATTGATTCTTCGTTAATCCATAGTCTTTTGTTATAACTATTATTCTTTATTGCTTCCGCTCTAAAGACTTGAAAATAACTAATATATACTATTAAAGATATAAACATTAAGCAGAGTCCTACTAAGACAAAAATTACTCTTTTATTCTCCTTGTTCATCCTTGTCCTCCTTAATCTCTATTTCTTCAGAACATATTTGCAGTATTCCTAAAGCAATAAAACTTGATAATATAGAACTACCTCCATAGCTAACAAATGGTAAAGTTAATCCTGTTAAAGGTATCATCTTAAGTACGCCGCCTAAGATAATAAATGACTGAATTCCAAATAAAATACTGATGCCTAAAGCTAAGATTTTATAAAATGGACTCTCTTGAGATATTCCAATTTTAAACCCTCTATATACTAAAATCATAAATAGCATTATTATACCTATGCCAGTAAAAATTCCCATTTCCTCACAAATAGCTGAAAAAATAAAATCTGTATATACTACTGGAATAAACTCTGGATGACCTAAACCTAATCCCTTACCAAAGAAGCCACCTTCAGCAATAGCAAATAAGGACTGCGTTATTTGATAACCTTGCCTCTCTATATATTTCCAAGGATTCAACCAGGCTTGAAACCTAATTTTAACATGGTCAAATAATGTATATCCTAATATACCTCCTATAGTAAAAAGACCAATATTATAAAAGATTAGCTTTCTGTCCTCCTCATAGATAAATTGTATTGCAATAAATATTGCATAAAAAACTAGGGCTGTGCCTAAATCTCTTTGCAAAAATAATAATATAATAAATGAATATACAACTCCCATTAAATAATAAGACGAGTATTTCTTTTCTTTCCATTTTGAAATATTAGAGTAATAAGCTGCTAATATAAAAATAAGCAAGAGTTTTGTAATTTCGGCTGGTTGAAAAGCAACGTTTCCTAAGCTCACCCAATTTATAGCACCTTTTTTTCTACTTCCAAATATAAATGTTATCAAAAAAAGAACATAGGATCCTGCTGTATAAAGATATATCCAATTTTTCCATCCTCTAATATACTTCATTATAAAATAGGTTATAAAAAACACGAATATACCAGTTGATAACCATATTAATTGTTTAATACCTAATCCCTCGTCAATTCTATATATCATTATAATTCCTATGGATATTAACATAGTAACAATTAAGAATATATAGTTATCGCCAGTAGAAACCTTAGATAATATATAATTTGATAAATATATTATTAATGTCAATCCTATACCTGTCCCTAATGTTAATCTATCAATTTTTTCTCCTTGATAGACTAATAATAAAGATAAAGCTAGAATTTCAAAAATAAATAATAAATTTCTTGGGGATTTCCCCCTAATTACTTTTTTAAACATAATATTCTCCTATCATCTATTCACAAATAGAAATTCTATCTGTCCGATTCTAATAATATCTCCGTCATTTAGTCTTACTACATCAAAAATCTTATCTCCATTTAAATAAGTACCATTAGCACTATTTAAATCTTCTAGATAATAATCTCCTTCATCTTCTATTATTTGAAAATGTCTCTTTGAAACAAAGGGATCTTTTACTACAATATTATTATCCCCGTGCCTACCTAAAGAAATAGAATCATCAATAGAGTAGTATTCTTTTATCTTAAATGGTAAAGAATCTTTTCTATTAATTAGTTTTAGATATACTTTCTCATCAGAAGATATTCCTTCCATGCCTCTTATATCTAAATAAATGAGTCTAATAATACTAAAGATGAATAAATATATAATTACAATAAATATATATTTAAATAATATTGCTAATATATTGTACATAAACTATTCCTCCAAAATTCTCTCTATTAAACTATGTTATCACAAACTTTGTCCATTGTGAATTATTTTAAACCTATACTTTCTAAATATATTGCTAATATTATTAATAATTTTAGCAACTACTATTTAAACAATAGTGAAAATCTGATAAGATATTATAAAAGCAAAAATGGGGGTGTTAATTTGAACAAATTAAAACGTTCTAAAAGTAACAGGGTTTTTTCTGGTGTTTGTGGTGGTTTAGGAGAATATTTTAATATTGATCCTACTATAGTACGTATTGTCTGGGTATTACTTGGATTACCATCTTTTGGCACTACATTTGTAGTTTATCTAATATGTAGCTTTGTTATACCTGAAGATGATGGAATTATTCATAGTGATGATTATAATGAAAAACTTCGCAATAATACTCCTCTTTTAATAGGAGGTGGATTAATAATATGGGGTAGTTTCTTGTTAGCTAAGATACTATTTCCTTGGTTTACCATAAGGCTCGCAAGTTTATGGAGGTTTTGGCCAGTTCTATTAATATTATTGGGTATATATATCTTGATTAATCAAAGAGATAAATAAAAAAGGCTTATATCGAAAAACCAATAAATTAAGCAAGCCTGTTTTGAAGCCCGTAGAAAAGTTAAAATTTGAAAAGGATTTGTAGAAACTTTCCTATGGGTCATAAAAAGTCTTGGTATACCAAGACTTTTTACTAATACTTATATTTATGGCATATAATGTGAGAATATTATTATTTTAGCAAAAGGAGCAATTATGAAAATTACTAGTATTGAACCACAAAAAAATAAAAATAGAGTTAATATTTACGTAGATGATGTTTTCTCCATAGGAATAGCAGAAGAATTAAGATTCAAACATAAATTAGAAGTTGGCATGGAAGTAGATGATGATTTCATTAAAGACGTTCTTCAATCTGAAGAACAGAATAAAGTTATAAATTATGCACTCAATTTACTATCATATAGACAACGATCAGAAAAAGAAATGTATAATGCCCTTAAGCGTAAAAATTTTGAGGATTATTATATCAAAAATGCAATGAATTATTGTAGAGAAAATCGTTATTTAGATGATAAAACCTTCACCGAATCATTCATTAGAGATAAAATAAATTTAAGTAAATTTGGCCCTGAAAGAATAAGGTATGAACTAATCTTGAAGGGAATACCAAAAAATATCATTGATGATCTTCTTATTCTTGACTATGATGAACAATATGAATCAGCAATGAATTTAGCATTGAAAAAACTATCTTCTTATAAAAAAGATGATCGTAATAGCATTTATAGAAAACTCAGTGGTTTCCTACAGAGAAAAGGGTATTCCTATGATATTATATCTAAAGTTATGAAAGAAATTTTGAAGGATTAGGTGATTTAATTTGTGCTACGTGTATATCTTACGATGTAAAGACAATACTCTTTATACAGGCTGGACTATAGACTTAGATAAAAGAATATATATGCATAATTTAGGTAAAGCTTCTAAGTACACTAGGACAAGATTGCCAGTTGAACTAGTATATTTCGAAAAGTTTGATAATAAAATAGAAGCACAAAGAAGAGAATATGCTATCAAGCAGCTTTCAAAATCCCAGAAATTAAAGCTTATTAGCAATCATAATTAATTATATAGTTGAATCATAAGATTTTAGAGGTGATATAATGATTCATTTTTTTGATAGAGTATCAAAGAATCCTATAATTGCAGCAGTACAAAGTTTAGATAAATTAGATGATGCCTTAGATTCTCCCTGCGAAATAATATTTCTTCTATCAGGAAATATATTTAACTTAAAAGAAATATCTTATAGAATAAGTTCAAAAAATAAGGGTTTATATATACATATAGACTCTATAGATGGTTTTTCCAAAGATACTTGGGGTTTAGAATATATAATTAAAAATATATCTCCTGACGGAATAATAACAGAAAAAAACAATTTAGTGAAATTAAGTAAGGATATGGGTGTATTCACTATACAAAGATTATTTATACCTAACTCTTATTCTCTAGAAAATTCCATATCCTCCATAAAAAAAATACGACCAAATGCTATTGAAATACTTCCTGGAATAATGCCAAAAATAATAAAAAAAATTATTAAAGAAACAAAAATATCCGTAATCGCCAGTGGTTTAATTACGGATAAATATGATTTAGATTCTAGTCTAGATGCTGGAGCCATAGCTGTATCTGCATCTTGTAAAGATGTTTGGTATATATAAATTTATTCTCTGCCCTTTTTAAATATCCCAATAATAAGCCCTGTGGATAATCCAATAAATCCAGCAATCATTGTAGTTACAACGACCAATAATCTATTAACATCCTCCAATGTTGGAGAATCTGCACCTACATAAAATAGATTATATATTCCTATTAAAATCAGGATGAATCCTGGAATATATTTTATAGTCCTATTTTTTTTAGAAATAAGATAGGTTATAAAAGTAATAACTATTGCTCCTAATGCAAACGCTCCTAATATTTTTGCGAATTCTAAATGAACGATTAATTCTTCCATGATCCATACCCCATCTCTATATTAGTATTTTACCGTCTCAGCTTCATTCTTTAAAAACTCCTCTTCCCATAACATAGTATATCTACCTGTAGCCCATTCTGCCATTACAATGGTTTCTGAGTTATCTATTTTAATCCTTCCTAATTCCTTTTGAGATATTTCATGATTATTAATTGAATATATTAATAAATTATTTCTTGTTACAATAATAATTATATCTTCATTGGGTGAGGTATAAGCATCTATAGCTTCAGGTACTTTAGATTTTATAACATTCCATGGTATGGCTAACTCATCGTAATTTACTAATTCCTTAGGTGGAATTGTCTTTATATTATAATCCTTATAAAATTCTTCACCTTCACTCTGATAATTTATTCGGCCCTTCATAATCCAATATCCATTTCTTCTCGCTAATCCAAAACTCTCTTCATTTAAAAGTATATTGGAATTAGTTTTAACTATACTTTGAGCACCTTCTTTAAAAACCCTTAGCCCTTCCTCACCAATTATATCTGAAACTTTAATCCCTTTTTCATCATTTAAATAATCAATTGGGTAAACCTGTAAAGTTCTTTTGTCATTTGATAAATCAATTAATTCTGTAGAAATATAATCATTACCAATATATAAAATATTTTTAAGTATAGATGGATACAACCCTTTTGCCTTAGGATTTAAGGAAGCAGTTATAAGAAGTGAAGCCGAATCATCAAGAAATCCCTCTTTAATTTTTCCTTTTTGCGTTGCTCTAATCTTATCATTTACAGAATTATCTATATCCTCTCTTTTTACCTCTACAAACCAAAAACCTTTTTTTCTAGGCACTAATAAATTATTCATTTCATATGCAGAAGCTATACTACGATTATTGGTTCTGATCCAAATGGTCTTATATTTCCATCCATCAGTTTGATTCACTTCATCATAGGAATAAGACTTTATCCCTAGAAGAATTCCAGAACGTAATATATCTACTTCTTCTGCATTGGAAATTCTCATAATACTTTTCTCAATATTTATATATCTATCAATTTCTTCTTTACTTATTTGATCAACACTTTTCTTTAAAAAGTAAAATCTATCTTCAACGAAGGTAATCATTTCATTATCACTATATCTAATAAACTCATAATACTGATTATTACCTAATATAGTTATTATCTCAGCTTCCTCTTCAGAGAGATTTAATTCTTCAGGAGACACTTTATATTTATACAATAGGTAATCAGCAAGTTTCACATTCTTCAGCTTATAGGTAGGTTCTTCTACATAATCTTCACCTATTACTGTGGCAGATTTATGAAACAAGGCTTCCTTATTAATTAAAGACTCTGACTCTCCTATACTTCCTTTTTTATAAGGGCTATCAATAGCTTTCTCTATAATCCATTTACCCTGTATAGGAGGTAGATTATTTTCTGGAGCCTTTATTCTATCCTTTGTTTCGAATTTATTAACACTACAGGAAGTCGAAAAAGTGAATAATATTATAATAGATATAATTAAATATACTTTTCTCATTAGCTAACCTCCCTTAATGGCAATCTTACTATTACTCTAGTTCCTTCGTTTATGCTAGATGATATTTCCATGGTGCCATTATGAAGCTTAACAATTTCATCACAAATGGATAATCCGATGCCACTATGAGATTTACTGTTTTTCCCTTTGTAAAACTTTTCCTTCACCTTTGGCAAATCTTCTTCAGATATACCAACTCCATTATCTTTTACTTCTAATACCAAAATATCATTTTCTTTATATGCATTCAAAATAACCTTTCCATCTTCAGATGTAAATTTAAAAGCATTATCTAATAGATTGATGAGCACCTGCTTTATTCTATTTTCATCTCCAAGCATATACCCAAGATTTTGATCTATATTTATAATAAATTCAATCCTATTATTTACTGCTCTAGGTGTTAGTTGTTTTCCTATCATTTCAATTGTATCTTTTATCTGAAACTCATCATTTTCCAGCTTTATCCTTCCAGAAACAAATCTAGAAAAATCTAAAAGTTCTTCTACCATAGTACTTAGTCTATCACTTTCTTTTTCAATGATTTCAAGTCCATCTAACATAATTTCATTTCCACCAAAATCTTCACATTTTAATGTAGCTGCCCACCCCTTTATAGATGTAAGTGGAGTACGAAGCTCATGTGATACTGAAGATATAAAATCATTCTTGATCTGTTCTTTCTTAACCAGTTCTTCTGCCATATAGTTTAGTGTATCTGATAGCCTACCAATTTCATCTTCCAATTCAATATTACTTCTCACTTTTAATTGTCCATCAGCCATTTTTTCTGCAACTCTCGTTACCTCCTGAAGTGGCCGTATTATAGAATTAGCAAGAAAAACACTTACCATACCAGAAATAAAAACGACTATAACACCCATACCTAGCAACAAAAAAGAAATAAATCTTATTACTCCATTAGTTTCCTTAAGAGAAGTAATAAATCTGATAATTCCTATGACTCTATCTTGATCTTTTATTGCTGCTGAAACAGACATTACTGGACTATTATAATAGTTTACATTTCCTACCCAAACTCCTTTTTCTCCATTTATTGCCTTTTTTATATCTGGATATAAGTTTGAATTATCATTTGTAACCCCTAAAGAATCCATTATGAGTTTTCCATCAGAGTTAAGTATCTGAACCTGTGCTGTTGTATGTTGCCAGAATACATCTATATCGTCTATGACTATATCTTCTAATCTATCTAAAGAAAAATATCGTAAATAATAGTCTATAGAAAACTCTATCTGATTGCTAAGTATATCCTCAATATTTTTATAATAATAGTCTTTCATACCATTTATTAATACAACCTCTAAAATAACCACGGTTATAATAATAATCAGCATGAAACTTTTAACTAATCTAGTCTTTATACTTTTTCTCATTAATCATTCCTCTAATCTTAACCTAATGTTAATTTGCCAAAATTCTAGCTTCTAATCTTCCATCTATATCCTATTCCCCAAACAGTTTCAATAAAATTGGGATTACTAGAATCATCTTCTATCTTAGATCTAAGTCTTCTAATATTTACGTCTACAATTTTAGAATCACCTACAAAATCATAACCCCATACCAAGTTTAATATTTCATCCCTTTTGAAAGCTTTTCCCGAATTTTCTACAAAAAGTTTGGCTATAGCATATTCAGTAGGAGTAAGCTCTATTTCACAATTTTCTTTATAAAACTTACGGGAGTAGGTATCTATTTTAAAAGGTTCAGAAACCAATATAGTGTCTTCATTTATATTTTCTGACGATTCTATTCTTCTCGTTAAAGATTTTACTCTTAAAATTAACTCTGTAGGATTAAAAGGCTTGGTCATATAATCATCAGTTCCATACTCCAACCCCATAATCTTATCTACATCCTGAGATTTAGCAGTTAACATTATTATACCTAAGTTTGGTAACTCTTCTCGTAGAACTTTGCATACTTCAAAACCATCAATTCCTGGTAACATAAGATCTAAAATAACTATATCCACTTTTTCATTTCTTGCAATCTCTATTCCCTCTTCTCCACTTCCTGCTTCCAGTACCTTGAAACCATTCCTTTCAAGGTTTATTTTTACAAACTTCCTTATAGATGATTCATCTTCTACTACAAGAATTGATTTACTCATTAAAAATCACATCCTTAATTTTAATCTTGATCCAGTACTCTAAATTCATATCCTTCTTCTATAAGATAATCAATTATTTCAGGTAAAGCCTCAACGGTTGTTTTTTTGGAATCAGAATCATGCATTAATACAATGATTTCTTTTTTCCCCTTTGCTGTAGCCTTCAATCTATTTATTAATTTATTTTTTGGTAAATCTATTCCTTCTGCATCGCCATTTAATGCATTCCAATTATAATTTTTATATCCTTTATCCGTAGCCGCTTTTAAAAATTTTTGCTTATGTTTTTCAAAGGACCCTCCTGGCAATCTTAACAATTTTGTTTCAAAGTCCTCTCCCAAAACTTCTTTCAATACTTTATCTGTAGAATTAATCTCACCTAAGAAGTTATCAATATTTTTATATATATAACTATATTTATGGCTATAAGAATGATGTCCAATAGAATGACCTTCTTCGTAAACCCTCTTTAGAACATCTTGATTCATATTAGCCATTTTTCCTAAAATAAAAAATGTAGCTTTGATATCATAATCAGCCAATATATCTAAAATTGCAGGTGTAATTTGCTTTGATGGTCCATCATCAAAAGTTAAATAAGCAATCTTCCCCTTTTTTGCTTCTTCATTTGCTATTTTTTGTTCCTCCGCTTTGGTTTTTTCTTCTTTAATTCTCTTTTCTTCTGCTATTCTTTTTTCTTCTGCAATTCTCTTTTCTTCTGCTATTCTTTCTGCCTCTGCTCTTAATCTTTCTTCCTCAATTTGTCTAATTTCTCCATCCAAAACTATACTAACGGGATTATTTGAGCCCATTATATTTAAAGTATCTGCCACACTAACAGCTGCAACTGCATTAGTTGAATTGCAAAAAATCTTTACTGATATACTGCCAATTAAAAAAAATATAATAGCAAGCAAAAAAATATACCTTTTCTTTATAATAAAGGATTTTTTATGTTTTTTCATTTATGTCCCCCCTATATCCTTTTCTGTCTTATGTTTAATTCTAGCATATTATAAATATTAATTCTATTGGTTACAAACAAATTAATAAATAGTTACAAAGATTTTACATTATCTATTCTTATGTATATATATTTCCAGAAAATCAATATTCAAACTAAAATAGGCTGTTTTCAGCCTATTTATTATAGTGGAAAAAAGCTTCTGTTTCTCCTGAATAATTCAGAGATTAGTAAAATTGTTATTAAATCCCTAGTAATTCTGCTTCTTCCAAAAAATGGTCTTTGTTCTGCCCTAACCCTTCCTCTGTACTTTCTTTCATATGGATCTTCATGTATTTCTGGATATTCATGTACCATTTTTATATATATATCATCCACCATCTTTTCCATTTGTTCTCTTGTAATCTTTTCCATAGAGCAATTATCATCTAAATGCTCATTCACTGCTGCTATAACCTTAGGATAGATTCTGTAATATAGTTCTGGATAATCATAATGCATAAAAACACCTCCCCTTTATATTCCTCTAATATAATATGATAAGGGAGGTGCTTTTGATACTTATTCTTGCATTAAATCCTTAAATTGAGATTTATATAGCTTAGCATATAAACCATCTTTTCCTATTAAATTTTCATGACTTCCTTGCTCTGCGATTCCATCTGCAGTTAACACTAGAATTTCATCTGCATTTTTTATTGTTGACAATCTATGTGCAATTACTAATGTAGTTCTTCCCTTAGACAAATCCTCTAAAGATTTTTGGATCATTATCTCAGTTTCATTATCTAGCGCAGATGTGGCTTCGTCTAATACCAATATAGGAGGATTCTTTAAAAATAATCTTGCAATTGAAATCCTTTGTTTTTGACCTCCAGATAACTTAACTCCCTTTTCGCCTATAAAGGTATCATATCCTTCTGGTAAAGATATGATGAAATCGTGTATACTTGCTTTCTTAGCAGCTTCTATAACATCTTCATCGTTGGCTTCAGGATCACCATATATTATATTATCACGAATTGTGCCTGTGAATAAAAACACATCTTGTTGAACAAGTCCTATTTTTTTTCTCAAATCTTTAATTTTTATATCTCTAATATCTATATTATCTAATAAAATTTCTCCCTCTTCTATTTCATAGAATCGTGGAATAAGATGGCATAAAGTAGTCTTGCCTGCACCTGATGGTCCAACCAAAGCTACAGTTTTTCCTGCATCAATAGACAAATTCATATTAGAAAGAACTGTATTCTTACCATTATTATAACTAAAAGATACATTATTAAATTCTATATCTCCTTTAACGTCTTTTAGTTCCATTGCATTTTCTCTATCGATAATATCTGGCTCTATATCCATGATCTCAATGAATCTCTCAAATCCTGTCATACCATCTTGAAGTTGTTGTGAGAATTCAGATAACCTCCTAATTGGCTGCATAAAGAAATTGACGTAGAGTGTAAAGGAAAAAAGATCTCCTATATTAATTATATCTTTATATACAAAGTATCCTCCAAGACTTATCACTAACAGATTAAGAATACTTGACATTATTCCTATTCCTGATGCAAACTCAGCCATAACTTTATATGATTCTTTTCTAGCATTACTAAAACTAAGATTCCCTTCATTAAATTTTTCAATCTCATAATCTTCATTAGTAAATGACTTTGCAACTCTAACCCCTGAAATACTATTTTCAAGTTGAGAATTTACATTTGCAATTTTCTTTCTTACCTCTCTAAAAGAATTTGACATTCTATTTCTTTTAGATATAACAAACCATATTATAATAGGTATAGCAGAAAATAATACTAAAGTAAGTTTCCATTCGATTCTAATCAGTACAATGAATGAACCTAACAACATTACCAAAGATATAAATAAATCTTCTGGACCATGATGAGCAAGTTCTGTTATATCTCTTAAATCATTGACTATTCTAGACATTATATGACCTGTCTTATTATTATCATAGTAACTGAAAGGTAACGACTGCAGATGGGTAAATATATCCCTTCTCATATCATGTTCTATTCTAACTCCGAGTAAATGTCCCCAATAAGAAACTATATAGTTACTTATATATCTAAGGACAAATAAAATAGTCATTATAATCGTCCATCTTACAAGAAGATCCATTCTACCCTCTGGTATAATTTCATTTATCATCTTTCTAGTGAAGACTGGAAAAACAAGATCAGATATAGATATAAGCAATGCAAAAAACATATCTATAAAAAATAATCTTTTATGTGGCTTGTAATAAGATATAAATCTTCTAAGCAAATAATCACTCCCCCTTAACCTTTATAGTATAATATTTCGAGTCACGAATATTATATAATAGTTTTGCTTTTTTTTCAATTGTATTATATTATATATTAATTAACAACTACAATTTGGAGGTCAAAATGAATAATATTCTAATGTTTTCAACTACATTTTTAATTCAAATAATAATAGCTATAGAAATGGGTGTAATTGGACCACTTGCCCCTTTCCTAGCAAAGCATTTTTCCATTAATGAAGGTATGGTAATGCTTTTTAACTTGGGCTATTCTGCTGTTGGATTTCTTGTTCCTTATCTAGGTGTTTTTGCAGATAAATATGGTAAGAAAAAAAGTCTAGTTATATCTTTAATATTATTTATTATTGGTTCTACTATTGGCGGATTTGCAAGATCATCATATATATTTGCTTTTGCAAGAATCTTCATTGGATTTGCATATTTTTCTATAAGTGGAACAAACCTATCTTACATATCTGAATTTATATCTTATGAAAATCGTGGGAAAGCTTCTGGACTACTCAGGACTGCCTTTGGCTCAGCCATACTTTTTAGCCCAATTTATGCTACCTATCTAGTTAGTAAATATAACAATTTGGCTATAATATATATTCCATTAGCTATTGTAGGCACACTTTCTCTAATTCTTTTAATTAATTTGCCTGAAACTAAAAAATCTCATGATGTAAAAGTAGATAAGAAAGAATTTTTATCTTTACTAAAAAATCCTATAGCTAAAAAGATGCTACTTACTGTTTTTTTATTACTAACTGCTCCATCTCTAATACTAAATTATTTAAGCATCTATCTTTCAAACAATTTTAATCTTTCTCAAGTAAATATTGGCATTGCGTACACATTCATAGCCCTGGGAACTATTGCCGGTATTCTTTTTTCAGCCATTTTTTCTGATAAGTTGGGGAAATATAAATTATCTAAAGGTTTATTTGTTTTAATGGTGTTAGCTATAATACCTATTACATACTTTAATTCTTTGCCACTGGTATTGAGTTTTGTAACATTATTTTCTTTTGGATTAGACGGAGGATGGACTTCCTACCAAGCATTGGCATCTGAAATTATCCCAGAAAAAAGAGGAACCTTTATGAGTTTATTCTATACTGTAAATGCTCTTACGATAACATTTTACAGTATAATAGGTCCTCTTATCTATACCTTAGGTGGATTTAAACTTGTCCTAAGCATAGCAGCTATTTCCTCAATTTTAGCAATAATCATTATATCAAAGCTTGATATAAAAGAATAACTATTATTCAATCTTTAATCTATTACTTATTATATCTAAGACTAAATAATGAATCATATAAATAAGTGTTATAACTCCCGTATCATTTAATGCAAAACCAAATAAAGAAGTGATGAAAATTATCATTGCTTCTTCTTTTATTTCTTTAGTATCTCTTATAATTTTTCTTAATTTATTAAGTATAATAGCTTGAAAAATCAATACTATGGAGAATGGTGGTAATATTGTTAGTTTAAAGAGTTCCTTAGCCTTAAAGGATGCTAGGGATATCAATTCACTTACTCCGTTTTCCTTTAATCTATAGAAAAATCCAAATGCATGGGTATTCTCTCCAGTGAAATCATCAAATATTATATTTACACTAAATATAAATATTCCTATTAAAAAGAATAAAAATAAATATCTTCTTATTTCCTTATTAGAGAAAAATAATCTATAAATCATAAGTCCAAATAATACAACAGATGTTATAAATCCACCAGTATTAGCTCCAAAGTATGTAGATAATGTTATCATATTAATTATAAAAATAAATAATCCAATAAATCTTTTTAAAGTATCATTTTCTATTAATTTTGTTATGCTAAAAAAACTCAATATAGAAGTAACTAATAATACTCCCATTATTCCATTATTTAATCCATAATACCTAGCTCCATATACTAAATTATTAAATCCAATATATGAATTATAAATCATCTTTGGATATAAACAAGTTCCGAAAACTACTAAAGCATAAGTAAATATACTTATTAGCTTTACTAAATCTAGTTTTCTTTTTATAGTAAGTCTAGTAATTAAGTAAGATATTAATAAATTAATGCTTAAATAGATAAAAATGTTTTCATGAAATTCAAACAATCCAAGTAATAGTGATGTAAAAATATTTGTAGATACAAAGGCATAAATGGTATATAACCACTTCTCTATCTCATTAGATTTTAACATCCATACTCCAAGTAATACTTGAACAAAATAGATAAGTCCATGAAATAGGTATGCAGCAATCAATAAATTCATATTCTTTTTGTATATATCTTCAATCTCTTTCTTAGGATTATCTGATTCTATGGATTTAAAAGGTTTTCCTATATCAATTTTCTTTTTATAACCATATGTATCCTTTATCTGAGCTGAAATGTCTTCCAATGCAATAAGTCCTTCTCTTTTAGTAGATGAACTTGTCAATAAACCGTGGTTTCCCTTATTAATATGAATAACTGGAACAAGATGTTTATTCAATAAATATTTATCTTCCGTCGCTACGGCTTTAGGCAAAACGATTATTTGCTCATTTTTATAATGATTTAAATATTGATTAAAAATCTCTATTCTATTATGCTCTTGTTTCAGATCATATTCTAATACTAATACATCTGATTTATTTAGTAGATCGTCAGTGTTTTCTACTAGCCAGTTTAAACTATATACTATAGAATCCTCACTATAATCAACTATCCCCTCTCTATTTCCAATTACAAGATTACCTTTTCCTTCTCCGATATATGAAACCTTTTCTTTTTTCAAAATATCACTTAAATAATCTATTTTTTTATCCTTTTTTCCAAAATTCTTTATACTTAGCTTTCTTCCTGTATTTATAGATAAGAATAATCCCTCTTCTGAGTAGGGTGGTCTAGTCTTTAAATTTACAAAACCAATACTATATTGGTCTAAATATAATTCTTCTATCGTTTTTATTGAAAGTTCATCAACTATTAATAGAATAGAATTTATGTCCTCTGCAAATACAATATTAGGTATTAATATTATTGAAATTAATATTATAAATTTTATTATTTTTTTCATCATAACAAATCCACCTTAATATATAATTGAACTTAGAATTCTAAATATTCCTAGTACTAAGGAGAAGATACTTATTAGTATCCTATATCTATAATTTCCATCTTTAACAATGTTTTTTTTCTTGCTAAAAACTCTTTCTCCTCCCACATTATCTATATCGTAGTTTTCTTTTATATAAATAAATATACTTATTGATAAAAAAACTATTCCAATCAACAATGTATTACCCCCTATGATTTAACCAAGATATTATATTATCTATTACTTGGCTTTTTTCTTTTTCATTTAAGATTTCATGATATAGATCATCATATATCTTTATCTCTTTATCCTTCGATGATATACTATTGTAAAGATATATAGCTACTTCTTTAGGTACTATTTTATCTGCTCCTCCGTGAAGAATTAGACATTGATAGTTATATCTTTGAATATTTTTGTTAATATATTTCCTTCCTTTTACTAAAAATTGTACATAAAAATTTAATGTAGCGTCTTTTAATATTAAAGGATCTTTTATATAATATGTTACAACATTTTCATCCCTACAGATATCTTTTGTTATAGGATTTTTTATTCTTATCTTTTTTGCAAATAAATTCAAAAACGCATATAAGTATGACCTATATCCTTGGGCCTTTGGTAAGGTATTAACTGCAGCACCTGAAAATATTTGTCCCTTTAGTTTATTAGGATAGTTTAATCCATATAGACATGTAATAAATCCACCCATACTGTGTCCAAGCATAAAAATAGGCAAATCATTGTTTTCCCTCTTAATTAACTCTACCATTTCATCACAATCTAATATAAAGTCCTCATAAGAATTTATATGACCCAGTATAGATTTAGTCCTCCCGTGTCCTCTTAAATCATAGCGATATACACTATATCCCGCATAATTTAGGCTTTGTGTAATATAATCATACCTTGCTAAATGCTCTGCAAATCCATGATTAATAAGTACTATTGCTTTAGGTGATTCTACAATATCTTTCCTGTAGAATAATTCTATGCCATCTCTAAGTTTTAAATAATTTTCCATTTAGGACACCCCTTTTATATGGCTATTTATTAATCTCTTCAATTAGTTCTCTAGTATCATTATTTAATGTTTTTAGGCTTATCCTACCAGTCTCTTTATCTTCTAATTTATACTTTTCTTTAAGCTCTAAAATTCTATAAACTTTCTTGTCTATATCTTCCTGAGTTATCTCTCCGGTTTCTATAGCTTCTTTTATTTTTTCAAATACTTTTCCTGGGTTATCTTCTCCATGACAAACTAAAGCTATATCTCCTCCTGCCTTAATAAATGATAATACTCCATCCTCTAATGTATAATTCTGCACTATCGCGCCCATAGTCATGTCGTCAGATACTATTACTCCATCATAGTTTAATTCTTCTCTTAGAACGCCTTCAATTATCCTTGAAGACATAGTAGCAGGATATTCCTTATCTATCTCTGGATATAATATATGAGCTACCATTACCATATCTACATTTTTTTTAATAGCTTCAATAAATGGTATCAGTTCAAATGATTTTAACTCTTCTATAGTTTTATCCACTCGAGGTAATTTTACATGTGAATCTACATCAGTATCTCCATGCCCTGGAAAATGCTTCACTGCAGGAATTACTCCTATATCACGTATACCATTCATTACCTCTAATCCATTATTGACCACTTGATCTATGGTAGTACCAAAAGCTCGACTTCCGATTACTGGATTTTTAGGATTAGAATTAATATCTAAAACAGGTGCAAAATTCATATTGAAACCCAAAGCACTAACCCTTTGACCTAATATATTACCAAATCTATAAGAAATGTTTTTGTCATTTTTCTTTCCTATTTTCATAGCTTCTGGTAGCTTTGCAAATGATTTAGGTAATCTACTAACTTTTCCACCCTCTTCATCAATAGATAAAAATAAAGGTATATCACTATTGGTATTTGCATCCTTAATATCATTAAGGAGTTTTAGAGTTTGACTCTCGTCTACTATATTCCTTGCAAATAGTATAAATCCTCCAACCTTAAAATCTTCGATAAATCTAACAATTTCTTCATTAATATCTATTCCGTCAAAACCAACAATCATTAGCTGACCTATTTTTTCCTCTAGGGACATAGATTTAACTTTATATCCTATAGAATCTACTGCTTCTTCATTATTATTGTTAGGTATCTCTATATCTGGTTCATCTAAATCTAAATTATCTTGCTTGCAACCTCCTATGAAAATAATGGATATTAATAATATAAATATTATTACCTTCAGCCTCATGCAATCACCTTTTCTTATGTTATATTAATTTTATTATAGTTTCACCTTATTTACAATAAGTATGAAAACAATAAATAAAATCAAATGGAGGGATTTTGTCCCCCCATCTATCTCTCTAAAATATATTTAAATTTAATTCCTTAGATAGATCACTCATAATTCCATATCCAACTATGGAATTACCATATTGGTCCAATGTTGGACTAAATACACCAATACCCATTTTATGTGGTATTGTTCCTAATATACCTCCACCTACCCCACTCTTTGATGGGATTCCTACTGTTGCAGCATATTCTCCACTAAAATTATACATACCACATGTAGCCATTATTGCTGTTACTATTGATGCTATTCTAGCATCGCATACTTTAGTATCTTGTTCAAGCAACTTACATCTATTAGCTAAAAATAATCCTATCTTAGCAATATCAACTGTCGTTACTTCTATAGAACATTGTTTAAAATATATATCTAATATTTCTTCTACATCACCATCTATAAATCCCCTAGCCTTCATAAGATAAGCCATGGCTCTGTTCTTATGCCCTGTATCCTTTTCCGATAAATAGACTTCTTCGTTATAGGATATATTAGGATTCTCTGTCACTGTTCTAATAAAATTTAACAACCTATTAAAACGTTCCTCTCCCTTACCTTTGATTAAAGATGTTGTAACTATAGCACCTGAATTTATCATTGGATTGGAAGGCTTCACCGTATGAGGAAAATCTAATTTAAATAATGTATTAAATGGTTCTTCAGTAGGTTCATAATCAATTTTTTTAAATACCTTATCCTCGCCATTATCTATTAAAGCTAACATAAGACTCATGATTTTAGATATACTTTGAATAGTAAATTTTACATCATAGTTTCCAGTCTTATAATTATTTCCATCAACATCCATAATGCAAATTCCTATATTATTAGGATTCACTTTAGATAATGCTGGTATATAATCTGCTACTGCCCCTTTGGATATTAAATATCTATTTTTTTCAATAATTTTTGATAATAAATCTTCCATTTTATCCCCCTCATCTAGTGAACATCAAAATAAGTTTTTCCTATGAACTCTCTTAGAATAGAGTTTTGCGGTATTATGCTTTCATCTTCAATGTCTCTAAAATATTCTAAGAATTTAAGTAATTTTTTTGCTTCTCCATAATAAATACTAGTACTATTTATTTCTTCTAAAAGTGGCTTTATATGCTTTTTAAGAACTGCTAATTCATAAACCAAGGTGGAATCAAACATTATATCAGCTTCTTCTTGGAATGGAAAAATATATCTTTCTTCTCCTTTCCTTACTCCAGACCACATTTCCAAGGTACGGATGGCATCATTTCCTCTATATTTTATATCTCTAACGATTCTTCTAATAAGCCTTGTATCAGTAGTAGGAATACGATTATGTGCATCTATATTAAGCTGAGTCAAAGCTGAAATATAAATCTTATATTTATTTTTTTCTGGAATATAATTAGTCATTTTAGGATTTAAACTATGAATCCCTTCAACAATTATAGGATGGTCCTTATCTACTTTGACTATTTTCCCTGATTTCTCACGTTTACCTGTAATAAAATTAAACTTAGGTAGCTCAATTTCTTCTCCCTCAATTAATTTTACCAAATCTTCATTTAACTTATCTAAATCTATTGCATTAATATTTTCAAAATCATAAGTACCCTCTTCATTTAATGGTGTTTTTTCCCTATCAACAAAGTAATCATCCACAGAAATAGATACTGGTCTTTTTCCATTTACCTTTAATTGAACCTCTAATCTTTTTGAAAAAGTAGTTTTTCCCGAAGAAGATGGCCCTGCTATTAAAATCAGATGAATGTCTTCATCCTCACAAATTTTATCTGCAATATTGGCAATCTTTTTTTCATGAAGCGCCTCAGATATTCTGATTACCTCAGCTATGCCACCATCTATAATCTTTTCATTTAAAGAACCTACATATGCTAAATCTAGTATATCTCCCCAATCATTTGCTTCCTTAAATACCTTAGATAATTTCTTGAGTTCCTTAAATTCAGGTATTTGATAATTAGAGTTCATACTAGGAAACATAATTAAAACTCCTGGATAATAGTATTTGAGTTTGAAAGTCTCTACATATCCCGTAGATGGAGCTAAAAAACCATGATATGTATCTCTATGGTCTCCTATATTATATACATCTACTTCTTCTCTGTCTAAAGTGTTAAAAAGTCTTATCTTATCATAGTAATTATATTCTTTAAAAAGTTTTATAGCCTTATCTTTAGACATTTTCTCACGTAGTATTAGAAGATCATCTTGAACTATTTCTTTCATTTTTTCTTGTATTTGTTCTACTTCTTTAAAAGTTATTGAATAATCCTTTTCAAAAGTCACATAAAGTCCTTCACCTAAGAAATGTTCTATTCTTACAGCTCTTTCATGAAATAACTCTTTGCATGCCATTATAAATACAGCAGATATAGTTTTAGTATATATTCTATATCCATCCACATCATTAATATCTAGAAAAATTATACTCATATCTTCTTCAACTATTTTGCCCAAATTGAAAACTTCGTTATTCACTTTGGCACCTAAATATTTCTTGTAGTCTTCCTTAAAGATTTTTCTAGCCACTTCTTTTAAAGTCGTTCCCTTTTCTACTAATAAATCTCCCATTCCTTCTACATGCAACTTGATTTTGTAAGTCATCTTTACCCCCCCAATAATTACTTAAATAAATCTCTTTCTATCTCTTCTGCTTTTCCGGTCAAATCACCAATAAAAACCTTACCGTTTAAATACTCAAATTCATCATATAGTCCATTGAATTCTACTTTATATCCGTGGAGCCATTGATTATCTAAAGAATATTCTTTATTAAATTTTCTATTAATTTCCCTATCTCCATATTTTCTATCTCCAATTACTGGATAGCCTAATGAAGACAAATGACCTCTTATCTGATGAGTTCTTCCTGTAATTAACTCAATTTCAAGTAAAGAGTATCCATTTTTATTTTTCAATGGTTTTATAACAGTTGTGATTTTTTTTGAGCCTTCCCAATCATCTTCATGAACTGCTACTTTATTTTTATCTTCATCCTTTGATAGATAGCCTTCAGCTGTAAACTCTTTTTTTATATTTCCTTTAACTATGGTTTTATAAAACCTTCTTATTTTTCCCTCTTTTATTGCTTCATTTATAGCTTTCAATGACTGGTAGTTCTTCGCTCCTATTATTATACCAGAAGTATTTCTATCTAATCTATTACATATAGAAGGAGTAAAGGTCTTCTGAACTCTAGGCACAAAATCGCCCTTTTCAATCAAATAAGAAATCATGCTATCAACTATATTTTCTTCAAATTCTTTAGATGCACCATGAGATAGTATCCCTACTGGTTTATTTATTAATATAATATTATCATCTTCGTATATAATATTAGGCACTAACTTTGATTTTATTTCTCCTTTTATTGCAATAAACTTATCTATGGTTTCCTCTGATAAATAAAGTTGAATCCTATCACCTTCATAAATGGTAGTTTCTGGTTGAGCCTTAGCATCATTCACCTTTATATTTTTTTTTCTGATCATCTTATATACAAATCCTTGTGGGGCTTCTGCTAAGTATTTCTTTAAAAATCTATCTAATCTTTGTTCACTTTCATTTTTATCTATTATTATTTCTCTCAAAGTTTTCTCACCTTTTCTAAAATCTTATGTTATAATTATATTATACACTATTCTAGAATTAAAACCTAAATTTTTACAAAAGTTCTTTAGAGAGGTGAAGATATGAAAAATTTTCTTGAAGGAATAAAGGACATGCTATATGATTCAATAGACTACATAATAATGATTGGGATTATAGGCATTGTAGTTCTTGTCATAGGTTGGAGACTTGACCTTCTATTTGCAAAGGATGCACTAGATGTACCACCTAAGAATGATGTTGTTATTGAAGATACTGAAGATAAGAAACCTGATTCTTCAATAGATAATGAAGATCAAGATATTGAAGAACCCAATGGCGAAAATCAAGATAATGAGTCTAAAGATAACAATGAAGACAATACTACGGTGGAAAATCCCCCTCAAGATTCTAATGATAGTGTAGAAGATTCTAATGATGGTAAAATTGTTAAAATCACCATACCACCTGGCTCTTTGCCATCTAAAATCGGAAGCATTTTAGAATCAAATGGTCTTGTTAGTAAAACTGATTTTGTTCAAAAAGCTCAGGAATTAAAACTGGATACTAAATTGAAATCTGGTGATTATGAGATTAAAATTGGCAGTTCAGTAGAAGATATAGTAAAATTTATTGCGGATAAAAAATAAAAGTCTTCACAAAAAGACTTTTATTTTTTTATAATCCATGCTAAAGTTTTGATTTTATAAAAAGAAATTAGCTTCAATCAGATTCCCAGAAAACTATCTATAATACTTTAATAAAAGCTTTTAATTTAATAGGTTTCATTAATGTATTCATCTATTAAAGATATTTTTTTCTCTTCTATAAATATTCCTTCTTTTTTAAGTATATCTAACAGCCAAATAGCTTTTGAATGAAATATTGCTTCCTTATAATCAAGAAGTACAATTTCATAAAGCTTGTCTCTTAGGAGTTTTGAATTAACATTAATATAATATGCTTCTACTCCTTTAAATTCTAAGTACTTAAGTAAGCCAAGAGCTGCCTTATCCTTTTCATGATAATAATTATTTCCTTTATTTAAATAATAATTATAATATTTTTGATGTTTTCTAGTGTTTTTTACTTCTTTTGCTAGCATATTAAAATATTTAGCTAAAACATTATAATACTGATAATTATACATTCCCATCTCATAATTATCTATCCTCAAAAAAGGTTTCAAATTCATCTTCATTACTAAATCATAATTATATTCTAAAAATTGTTTTTTTGTTATGTCTCCGTTTTCAAATTGAACTATTATAGCAGATCTATTATCAAAAAACGTTTCAAAATTGTCCCTTTTTTTTATATAAAAATTCAAACTACACACCCTATCTAATTTAATTTTTAGTTATATTATATCACATTTATATGACTTTTTAATAAATTTATCTCATTTTCTGTTAGTTCTCTATACTCTCCCGGACTCAAGAATTCATCTAAAATTAAAGGTCCCATAGAAACTCTCTTTAAAAACAAAACTTTCATACCAATGCTTTCAAACATTCTTTTAACCTGATGAAATTTTCCTTCTTGTATAGTTAAATATACTTTAGATATAATATTAGCATTTATTATCTCTAAATCTGCTGGTAAAGTTCTATATCCATCATCCAAAGTAACTCCATCTTTAAAGACTTCAATATATTTATCTTCTACATATCCGTCTACTTCCACATAATATTTTTTATTTACACCTTTTTTAGGAGATAATAATTCATGGGCCAATTTTCCATCATTGCTTATCATTAATAATCCTTCTGTATCCTTATCTAGCCTCCCTACTGGAAAAGGCTTATAAATTAAGTGCTGTCTTTGAAGTAAATCTATTACAGTCCTAGTTCTTGGATCATCTGTAGAAGAAACAAGACCTTGAGGCTTATTCATCATAAGATATATATATTCTCTATATAAAACCTCTTCATCACCCCAAAAAATTTCATCTTCGTATGGACTTACTTTAAATTCATTATCTAAAACAATAGAATTATTTACCTTCACTCTACCATCTTTTATAAACTTTTTTACATCTTTCCTGCTACCATATCCCATATTAGCAAGTATCTTATCAAGTCTTTCTTTTTTTGACATCTTATCACCCTTCTTATCTAATATTAATATTTTACCCTATTTTACATTTTATTTAAACTCTTCTAAGTATAAAATTTCTTAAATTAGTAAAACTAATATTGTGGAAAATACTTTTTTTGAAAGGAGATTATCATGCACAACAAAAACATTACTGAAGGTGTAAAATGTGTAGTAAACACTTGCCACTATTATGAAAACGGAGATCTTTGTACCGCTGGTAAAATTGAAATACGTCCAAGAAATGCTTCTTCATCAGAAGAAACTGACTGTGCTACATTCCAACCTGATAATAGTATGAAATAAATAAAATGAGTACTTATAAAAGGCAGGAATCCCTCCTGCCTTTTATCTTATATTGCATATTCTGCTTCTAGTTCTATACAATATTCCTTTAAATAATCTGGTATTTCCTCCATAGTATAGTCTATGTTTATAAAAAATTCTGTTTCAAATTTCTCACATATTACAGTTAAATCTTTTACCAGTTTTTCTAAATTCGAAATATCTAATTTTATTATTTTATATATACTATCTACATAGATTTTTTCCACATCATAGTCCATTCCAATTAAGCCACACAAAAAGCCATAGAATGATTCAACATTTAATATATTGAATTCCATGGCATTAATTAGTCTCACATTATAATTTAAAGTAAATATATGGTCGTCATCCACATCAATAAAAGCAATATTACCATTGCCTTCCTTCATATCTTTGTTAGCGTTGTCAATTAACCATTTTGTTTTACCAGAACCTTTTTCACCTAAAATTAACTTAACCATGACTAACCACCTCTACCTTTCTTTTATTTGTTATATTATATATTCGATATAAATTTAGAATTTCCTCTTTTATTTTACAAATTATTTGAATTTTTTTATTCCTTTTCCGTTTAAGTAATCAAACTTGATGCCCTGTCTAGAATATCTTGATTCCATAATAGATACTATCTCATCTCTAATCCTCCACCAAGATTCATTCCAATTAACAAATAATGAATTTTCTTCTGGAGCCCTACCTATGACTCTTTGAATTATAATATTAGGATCAAGATGTTCTAAAAATAAAATTACTCTTTCAATATATTCGTCTTTAGATATTAAAGATATTTCTTCTTTCTTATATAAATTTGCTAAAGCAGTTCCATCTACAATATATAGAGCATGAAGTTTTATCTCCTCTATCCCTAAAGCCGATAATATTTTTGCATTTTCAACTACATCAATATCATTATCCCATGGAAGGTTTAAGATTATATGAGTGCAGTTTCTGAGATTATATTTTTTAATTCTTATGCTTGCATCTATATATTCCCCTAAGGTGTGACCCCTATTAATTTTTTTTAAAGTCAAGTAATTTACTGTTTGTAATCCTAACTCAATAGTTATATCTATGTTATACTCTTTTTTCACATCAGATAAATATTCTAAATATTTATCATTTATACAGTCTGGTCTAGTTGAAATAGATATTTCAACTATATCATCTATTAAAGCCTCTTCTATACAATCTTTAAAATTTTCAAAAGGTAAATAAGTGTTCGTAAAATTTTGAAAATAGGCTATAAATTTTTTCGCCTTATACTTATTGCCAATATATTCTTTATTCCTTATTAATTGATCTCTTATTGATATTGAAGATGATAGATTCTCAAAGGAACCTCCCTCTTCTCCACAAAATATACATCCTCCCTTACCAACAGTACCGTCTCTATTTGGACAAGTTAAAGGTAAGCTTATCGGTAATTTATATACCTTTTCACCATATTTATCATTTAAGTATTTTGAATAGGTATTATATACTGTTATTTGCTTCAATTTTTTCCTCCTTTCTTTATATATTTAATACCCTTTTTAGCTCAAAAGCAACACCTGATTCAGTATTATCTTTTTCTGTAATTATTTTTGCTGCAGATTTTACTAGTAAACTACCATTTTTCATTGCTATACCAAGACCTGAGTTTTTTATCATTTCTAAATCATTATTGTCATCACCAATTGCAATTATCTCTTCAGGTCTAATATTTAATTTATTAGCATATTCAACTAAGCTAATCCATTTGGTTCCAAGAGGATTCATTATTTCTAGCATTGTTTCTGCGAATTTTATATTCTCCATTATATGAGCGTTATAAGAATCAGCATATTTATCCTTTATATACTCATAAAATGGATAAAGCACGTCTTTAGATTCTCCATAAACTACTGCTAATATTTTATCATCTTCTATTTCTAAATAACTGTTTACCTTCTTAAATCTATTGTCCTGCCCTATATAGTCATAATATTCCTTGTCAGATTCAATTATTATATCTATACCTTCTTCATATCCATCTATATGGATTATAGGATTAAGACTTCTTCTCTTTCCTTCCTCAATAATTATCTTAAAATCTTCTATATTAAGGTATTTTGCAAATATAATCTTATCGTCCTCGGAATTCCTAACTATGTTACCGTTATTAGCTAAAATTGTCATATGTCTATCTATGCCTTTAGTTAACTCCTTTGCAGACCAATATCTTCTTCCAGTGGCTATCACCACTTCATATCCTTTTCCAATTAATTTATTAATTGTATCCAAATTTTCCTTTGATATCTCTTTTTTATCATCTAGCAATGTTCCATCTAGATCAATTGCTATTAGTTTATACAATTGCTGTCCCCCCTAAATTGCATAAAAGCACTTCGCCAAAATGGCAAAGCGCTCTCATAAAACTATTCCTTATCGTCTTCTAACTCATCATAGTTTTCATACTCTACAAAATCTTCATCATCTAAAAATAAAGCTTCAAAAGCCTCTGATACAGTTGCAAATTCTTCCTCATCTTCAATTGGTAACAGATCAAACTCATCATTTTCAAGCTCAATATATTTATAAAGCAATACTTCTTCTTCTCCTAAAGGTAACAATGCAATATATTCAACATCTTCAACTTCAAATATACCTAAAACACTGCATTCTAATTCAGTATCATCATCTAAAGTAAGATAGATTATATCGTCTCCATCCATATCCTCAAGCTCAAAATCTTCATATTCATGATCATCACTACAGTCGCATCCGCATCCGCATCCTCCGCAATGTTCATCATTGTATTCAAAAGTTTCATCTTTCTTATTATCCATATTCATTCTCCTTTGCAATTATATTTAATTAATTATATGCTAATGATACCCTATTTAACTATAGAAGTACATATATATTTTAGAAAATTATTGAATTCTTTCTAATACTTTCAATAATAGATTGTATGTCCTTTCTGTAGAAGAAATACTAAGTTTTTCTCCAGGTGCATGCACTCCGTACATATTTGGACCAAAGGATACCATATCCATATCTCCAAACTTTTCTTTGAATAATCCACATTCAAGACCTGCATGAATAGCAGCAATATTTATATCCTTTCCATAAATCTCTTTATATGCTTCTTTGAATACATCTCTTATATAAGAGTCTTTATTATATTCCCAAGCCGGATAGGCAGAAGAACTCTCCCACTGTGCTCCAATAGTTTCGGCTAACAACCTTATTTCATTTGAAATATGATTTTTTAATGTCCCTATTGAGGATCTCATGGCTGACTCAATAGTTATATCATTTTCCATAGTCTTTATGACTCCCACATTATTAGAACTCTCCACTAATCCTCCTATATCCATACTCATAGTTTGAACTCCATTGGGTAAAAGCATTAAGGAAGTAATTACTCTAGTCTTAGTTTCGTTAGAAAACACTTTGCTTTTATCTTCTTTTGCTTTCTCTAATACTAGTGTAATATCTTTATCAGAGGAATTTAATTCAAACCTTAAATCCTTTTCTATATTAGAAACTAGAATCTTAGTTTCTTCAATAATATCATTTGGAATAGAAATAATAGCCTTTGCATATCTAGGGATAGCATTAGATTTAGATCCACCTTCTATATAGCATAAATCTATATCTATTTTTCTATTCATTACATCTAATATTCTTCCCATTATTTTATTAGCATTTCCTCTACCTTTATGAATTTCCATTCCTGAATGTCCACCTTTTAATCCAGTGACTATTAACTCATATAATTCCTTATTATCAGATAATTTATTCCACTCTATTGGAATAGTTATTATATTTCTTTCTCCACCTGCACAACTAACTAGAATTGTTCCTTCCTCTTCAGAATCAATATTTATTAAAATCTTACCTTCTATATTATTTGGATCTAATGCTGCTGCTCCACTCATACCCGACTCTTCATTGGATGTAATTAGTACTTCTAATGGCGGATGGGAAATTTCTTTTGACTCTAATATAGCTAAAGCCATGGCTACTGCAATACCGTTGTCAGCCCCCAGAGTAGTTTCTCTTGACACAATATAATCTCCATCTAATTCGAGCTTAATTGGATCTTTTGAAAAATCATGGTTTGAATCCTCAGTCTTTTCACCAACCATATCCATATGACCTTGTAGCACCACAATAGGACTATTTTCATAACCCTTAGATGCTGGCTTCTTTATTATTATATTTAATGCCTCATCCTGAATAACCTCTAAACCTAAATTATTTCCTATCTTAGCTAAGTAGTCACTTATTCTTTTTTCATCGTGAGAACAACGAGGTATTTTAGATATTTCTTCAAAATAATACATTACACGTTCTGGTTTAAGACCTTCTAACATCCTCAATTTTATCATCCTTTCTGCATTATTAAGCTTTAAATTATCCCTAATTTCATATAGTATTATAATTTTTACCAACATCAATAATGTTTAAACTTTTGTTTAGTTAAATCTATATATTATCCCAATTAATATTTTGACTTAATATCTCAACAAGTTTAATAAAATATTCCTCTTCTACTTTTGTAAATCTATCTTTTACTGGACTATCCAAATCCAATACTCCATAGACCTTATTATCTTTTATTACTGGAACAACTAGTTCTGAGTTTGAAGCGGAATCACATGCAATATGACCTGGGAATAAATGGACATCTGGTACTAATTGCATCTCTCTAGTCTCTACTGCCTTTCCACAGACTCCCTTACCTATGGCTATTCTGTTGCAAGCAGGTAAACCTTGAAATGGTCCTAAAACCAACTCATCATCCCTTAATATATAAAATCCTGCCCAGTTTAATCCCTCTATGCAAGCCATTATTATACCTGTTACATTAGATATATTAGCTAAATCATCTTTCTCTGAGCTAAGCTGCCCTTTTACAAGCATTAGCATATATTTTAATCTTTCCTCTTGATTCATATTCTTAATAGCATCTAATTTAAACATATATTTCACCCCTCGAAACATTTCTTTACCTTATATTATCAAATATATTATGTTTTAACAATAAAAATAATCCTTAAAAAGGAAAAGAACGACCTACGTCGTTCCTAATTCTCCCATCATCCTAAATATTTTTTTACATCTATTATTCTTTGATTTGTTGAGCCTCTAAAATGTAGCATCATAGATTTTTGAGATATGTCAAACTTACCGTCAATCAGTAAATCTGTTTGTAATAATAAATCTCTAAATTTCTTGTTACCAAGTATCTCTTCAAAGGTATATCCTGTATAGGTAACTACGTTTAATCCCAGAGCTTTAACCTTTTTAGCTAAGATGCTACATTCCAATGATTGCTCAAAAGGTTCTCCACCACTGATGGTAATTCCATCTAGTAACGGATTTTCCTTTATTTTATTTACTATATTCTCTATATCCACTAGTTCTCCTCCATCAAAGGAATGGGTTTCGGGATTATGGCAGCCAATACAATGATGATTACATCCTTGAGTAAATATTACAAATCTAATCCCCGGACCATCTACAATGGACTCCTCTTCTATTCCTGCTATTCTTATTTTCTCCATCCTACTACCCCTTATCTATTAGAACAAGAAAAATGTTTTACTCTGTCCCTTTCCTCAGCTTTCTTTGCATCGTTAAATCTATCAAGAGTACCTACTAAATATCCTGTTATACGACGAATTCTCTCAAATTTAATAGTTCCTTCTTCTCTTCCACATTGAGGACATACATCTCCTATTATACCTGTATATCCACATACTGGATCTCTATCTACAGGATGATTAATAGATCCATACCCAATACCGGCCTCTTTCATAGCTCTAACTATCTTTTCAAATGCATCCAAATTATAAGAAGGATCTCCATCTAGCTCTACATAAGTTATATGTCCAGCATTTGTTAATTCATGATATGGTGCTTCGATATTTATCTTATCTATCGCTTTAATCTTATGGTAAACTGGAACATGGAAGCTATTTGTATAATATTCTTTTGCAGTAACGCCCTCTATATTCCCATATATTTCCCTATCCATTTTAACGAACCTACCTGCTGTACCTTCTGCAGGAGTTCCTATCAAAGTAAAATTCATCTTATATTGTTTACTAATATCATCCATCCTGTCTCTAATATGTTTAACTATGCCCAAGCCAAGAGCTTGAGCTTCCTTACTTTCACCATGATGGCTACCTACTAAAGCTTTTAAGCATTCTGCTAAACCTATGAATCCGATAGATAATGTCCCATGTTTTAATATTTCTCTTATCTTATCATCTCTTGATAACTTGTCAGAATCAATCCAAACCCCTTGCCCCATAAGGAAAGGATAATTGCTTACTTTTTTACTAGCTTGAATCTCAAATCTTTCTATCAATTGTTCTATTACTAAGTCAATGGTTTGATCTAATCTTTTATAGAATCTACCTATATCGCCTTTATTCTCAAGACCTAATCTTGGTAAATTTATAGTAGTAAAACTTAGATTTCCCCTACCATTTACAATTTCTCTAGACGGGTCATATACATTTCCTATAACTCTAGTCCTACATCCCATATAAGCTACCTCTGTCTCTGGGTACCCTTCTTTATAGTACTTGAGATTAAAGGGTGCATCTATGAATGAAAAATTTGGAAATAATCTCTTTGAGCTTACTTTGCATGCCAATTTAAATAAATCATAATTTATATCTTCTTTGTTATAATTAATTCCTTCTTTTACTTTAAAAATTTGTATCGGAAATATAGGTGTCTCTCCATTTCCTAAGCCTTCTTCAGTTGTCAATAATAAATTTTTAATTACCATTCTACCTTCCACTGATGTATCTGTTCCATAATTAATGGAACTAAATGGAATTTGAGCTCCTGCTCTAGAATGCATAGTATTTAAATTATGGATCAAAGCTTCCATAGCTTGAAAAGTTCTTTTATCTGTATCCCTATAACTATTTCTCTCTGCAAATTTTTGAATCTTTTCAACAATCTCCTCATCACTCAATAATTCTTTTAAATATTCAGCTTCCTTCTCTTTATATTGCTCACTGCCACTTAAAGTTGGTAATAGTTTATATTCTTCTTCTAAAATTTTAAATACATTATCTAAATTATCATCTAAATCTATATCCTCCACTAATAATTCAATAGCTTTCCTTAAATTTTGTCTATATTGTTTAATATAAGTTTTTCTAACCCCAGGTGCCATCCCATAATCAAAATTAGGTATAGATTGCCCTCCATGTTGATCATTTTGATTTGATTGTATGGCAATACAAGCTAGAGCTGCATAGGATTGTATGTCTTTTGGCTCTCTCAAAAAACCATGTCCGGTACAAAAACCTTTATCAAATAATTTCACTATATCAATCTGACAACAAGTAGTAGTTAATGTAAGGAAATCTAAATCATGTATATGAATATCTCCTTCTTTATGAGCCTTTGAATGATTTGGATTTAGAACAAATAAGTCATAAAATTGCTTAGCAGATTCAGAACCATACTTTAGCATAGTTCCCATAGGTGTATCCCCATCTATATTTGCATTTTCTCTTTTTATATCAACATCCTTAGCTTCCTTAAATGTTAAATCTTCAAAAACCTTCATAAGTCTAGTATTCATTTCTCTTACTTTATTTCTTTCTGCTCTATATAATATGTACTCTTTAGCAGTTTTAGCATGCCCTGACTCAATGAGAATTTTTTCAACAATATCTTGTAAATCCTCTACTCCAGGTACTGTACCTCGAAATTTTTCATCAGCAACAGCTATAACCTTTTCGGCCAAAGCCATGGATGTATTATAATCATGACCACCAGCAGCCTGGGCTGCTTTAAAAATCGCATTAGAAATCTTCTCAATATTAAAAGGAACCTCTCTCCCATCCCTTTTTCTAATTTTAGTAATCACTCTAAATCCCCCTTATCTTCTCCAAACTCTATATATTGTTATTCTATTTTAACAAACCTCTATATATTGTGTCAATCCTTTGTATAATAATTAAATATTTAACTTAAAGTTATCAATTAAAACGAGTTCTGAATCCACATTTTCTACACATTTCTTCAACAACTACTCTCCTAGAAAATCCGTTATAGATCCTTGTGGATCTTTCTCCAGATATAATTTCACTTAATCTTGTTTTAAAGATATTCCCTAACGATATTTTCCCTTCCCCGTCTAAGCAACAAGGTATCACAGTACCATCAACTAAAATTCCTATTTGATCTCTTAGTCCATAACAATATCCTTTATTACCAAACTCTTGATTTTTTAAATCAGGCCATATAAACTCTGAATCCTGATTTAAATATATTCCATCATCTATCTTAATCCCCCTTTGGGGATTTATCACATCTTCAATCTTAAATGGCAGTTTAAACTCAGTTTCTATTCTATTTAAAATTTCTTTGTTTCTATTTACTTCTCTATTAAATAAATTATCACCTGTTAAATTCCAAAGTCTTAATGCTATTATTAAAGATTTATCTTCTTTAGCTAGTTCAATAAATTCAAATATATTATTTAGATATTCTTCTTTACTATTGGTATTATTATTTCCATCAAAGCTATGTAATGAAATATTAATTTGCCTAAGGGCTGGTTTATCAATTAGATTTTCTTTTACCCTAGAAAGCAAAGTACCATTAGTTGTTATATTCACTTTGAACCCCTTATCATAGGATATATCTAAGAATTCACCTATATCTGGATGCAAAAGAGGTTCCCCTTTTACATGGAAATAGATGTAATCAGTAAATTCTTTTATTTCATCTAGTATATAGGAAAATTCAGAAGTCCCAAGGAATTTTTGTTGTCTATTAGTTTTAGGACAAAAATAGCATTGAAGATTACAGACATTTGTTATTTCTATATATACTTTCTTAAACCTTTTCATTATCTCAACTCCAATATACATTAAAAGAATCCCCTAAGGGATTCGGTTCTATTTGCTTAAATCTATATGACAATAACCACCCGGATTCTTCTTTAAATAATCTTGGTGATATTCCTCAGCATCATAAAAAGATTTTAATGGTATAATCTCTGTTACTATGGATTTATCATATTTAACTTTTTGTTCTTCTAAAGTTTTATTTATAATATTTATATCCTGACTATCAACATAATAAATTCCAGTTCTATATTGATTACCTATATCAGGACCTTGCCTATTAAGTATAGTTGGATCTATTATTCGCCAGAATCTATTTAACAATTCTTCTAAAGAGATAATACTCTCATCATATTTAACATAAGTCGTTTCAGCATGACCAGTAGTTCCTGTACATACTTCTTTATAGGTTGGATTTTCTTTAATGCCATTTGCATAGCCTACTCTGGTTTCTACTACACCATTTATCCTCGACATATATTCTTCTACGCCCCAAAAACATCCACCTGCTAAATATATCTCTTTCATATTTTTCCTCCAATATAATTTTATAATACTGTATTTTCATAACAATAGTATTATACTACTAATTTCATAAAAAATACAGGGTTAGCCCCTGTATAAAATTTATTAAAATGGAGCAAATCCTTGATTAGTCCACCAGTCTGTCTTGTGCTTATTATACTGCTCAGTAAATTGTTCAAGATGTACTTTTTCCCATTTAATCAATAAGTCAAAAAGTTTTCTAGCTTCATCAAATTTAGTTTTTGACTTAGCAGCTTCATAAAATTCTATCGATGATTTCTCCATCTGAATTCCTATACCAAAAACAGACATGGCTAATGAGTTATATTCTTTATCAACCTTCTTCCAATTATAAATATCTGGAGAAGGAGGTGTTGCTTCTAAAGCTAATTTTATATCATCATCCTTATTATCTTTAATTTTATTAAATAATGCCTTCAAATATTCAACATGTTTTAATTCTTCATTAGCCAACTCCAAAAATGCTTCTTCACTTTCACTTGTTCCAGCTTGATTTGCTGCCATCCTATAAAATTCATATCCTTCAACCTCATTTAGGATAGCTTGGCTAATTATATCCAGTTCTTCTTTATACATTTATCTCATCTCCCTTCAATATTCTCTTTATACTTACCCAGTTTTTAAACAATATCACTTATTACTAATCAACAAAATAAAATCTATACTTTCAATAATTATATTATTATTTTCATCTACTCTACCGTTAACTTCATTAAATATAAATTTAATATCAATATTATCTATATCACTACGAACTGCCACTCCATAACTCATATCTTCATAATTCATCATATTCTTATTTTCATCTGGAACTTTTGCCTCTTGTTTTTCATATATATCTCTTACAAACTCAACCATATCCTGTTCTAATATGATTCTATCGTCTTTAGATATAATCAAAGCATTTCTTAATCTATCATATTGTAAAATCAATCCAGCAACTTCTCTTTTATTTTCATTCCATGAGTTCATGTGTATATAATAATCATACCCTTTAATATCAACGGCATCTTCTGCATTATGAGTTCCATAATAAAAATATCGATTTTGCTCATATGGAAATGAATAGTAAGGCTCATATTTAAATCCCATCACAATCTCCATCTTGTCTAAATCAAAATCCTTTGGTAATACCTTAATATCCTTCAACTTATGATTTGAATGAAAATAGCTTATTATATTACTGATTTCTCTTTTATCTTCTAAGGCTATTTCACTATTTCTAATTATCTCTCCATTACTTAACATATTATTTCTATCTAGCAAACTCTCAATTCTCTTGTTCTGACTAAATTTTGAAATAGTAAAACTACTTATTGGTCCATATACAGAATTAAATATAATAAAAGATAAACTAATAGGTATAACAATATTTCTCAAAGGTTTTTTAAATGAAAAATATAACATTATTCCCAATACCCATAACCCAAGAACTACTACATAATATCTATTTTCAGTTATACCATATTGTGCTATCCTTTGATAGATTGACATAAACATCATAAAAAGTACAGGTAATATTATCTTAGGAAATAATACTTTGAACAATTTTGCAGCCTTATTTTCTTCTAATATTGGAGTAATCAAAAATATTACTCCTACTGATAAAGTTGAGTACCACAATACTAGATGAGACACCAATCCTCTAGGCCATTCTTTCGTTAGGAGTATCTTTCCAAAATAGACATAGAGTATAGCAGTATATACAGTCACTAAAGGAATAACTATATATACTAAAAGTATCTTCAAAGATTTAGTATATTCAATCATATGATATTCTTCATCAACAGATGGCAATTTAGATAAAAATAAAGATACTGCAAATATCAAGGATACTATTAAAAACATATAGTAATAAAATTCTCCCTTAATATTTACATCGAAAAGTTGATCTATAGTAAAGAATATTGCTACTATACCAAAGTATAGAACAAATGAATATACAAAAGTCAAAGCAAAACTAGACCATATATCCATTACATAATATTCATAATCATTCTTTTTTCCTATCCTTGGTATATACAAAGATGCTAATATTAGAAATAACATAGTTGCTAGATATCTAGACATAGATACCATTCCATAATCTTTTATGAATACAAAATAATATAATATCAAAATTCCAGCGCCAATGCTATATAATAATATTGAAATTATTTTTTTCTTTCCAAAAAACCTCTCTATTAGCAACCCAATACACAGAGAAAGAGGAATTCCTAAACCTACTACTAAATTAATTTTTTCTAATATTTCCCGATCATCTCCAGTTAAATGGCTTTCATTCATATAAATTAAAAGTACAGTCAAAACTGTAGATAATGCTACTGTTATTGGAAATCTTTTGATACTCTTTCTTATACTTATTAAAGTTGATTTTACCCTATCAAAACTCTTCATGATATCAACCCCCTTCTACTATATAGTATATATTTACCCAACGAGAAAAAAAGTATTTGAAAAAATCAAATACTTTAGAAATCATGGTTTAATATTACATCTAATATTCCCTCTTTTCTCTCTATCCAGTCATCAAATGAATGTATATCTGTAAAGAGTTTTCCAATATTATTGTTCAAAGATTTAATGCTGCAATCACTTAAGAAATCAACATCAACTTCTTTCGAGAAAGTAGTGGCAATGGTCTCCAATACACAAGTAACTATTTGTTCTTTTTGAGATTCTTCTATATTTTTATTCTCTAATATCATCATCAAATTCTCATGGAATCTATACCTGATAAATATCATAAACCCTTCAAAATCTTCTGCATTATTCCCTTCTTCTATTTCAAATATTATCCTAAAAAATAAATTCCACCTAAAATCTTTATTTATTATTTCTAGGATACTACTCCCAATTTTTCTTGTAAAATCATCATTGAAAAAAATTTCCCTTTCAAAATTTATATATCTATTAAAGGATATATCATTTTTTCCTATATCATTCAATCTATTTAATATTCGAAGGAAATTCACACTATAATTTTCTGATTCCTCAGGTCCACCTTTCATGAATATATAATTTACAATCACATCTGTAGATTTTTTAAAATCTACAACAAATCCAATTTCCTGTCTTATCTTAACTATATATATATCATGAATAATCTTTGATAATAATGCCTGTAATTGTACTTTTTTTGTTAAAGAATTACTTGCATCCATTCCATTAAGATGATTATAGACAAGCATTAGCTGCCTATCAATCATAGATAAATTATCTTTTATTGAAGACATGATATCTCTAAAAAAGTCTTCAGTTAACATATAATTAAAATTCTTATAGAGTATTCTATGGTCAATCTCTCCCCAGAAAACATTTACTAAAGATTTTATCTGCAATTCAAAGTTGATACAAGTACCATCCTTACAATACTTTCCATCAATTTTATATATTTCAAATCCATTCTTTTGCTTCTGAGGTTGTTTTTCATCTAATTGTAACATAATATTAGAATTCAAAGGATTTGTATAAAAGCCATTTTCACATTTTATATCAAATAGTTTCATAATATCTTTATAAATTTTATTTTCATCTTCAATAAATCTACATTCAATTCTAAAACCTATTAGGTCAGATAAATTATTTAATAAATTCTCTGGTGTTTTATACTTTATGTAGAAATTATGTCTAAGTATTTTTTCTCTTAAACTCTCTGGAGATTTAATTCTGTAATTGACATTTAAAAAATGATCCTTTATAAAAAAACTATCTGTAAAAAATTTTTCTAAAGAATTAGCAACATTTTCTATACTTTCTTTTCTTTCTTCTATAAGTGCTAAAGTTTCATCTATAAAGTCAAACAATTCAAGTTTCATTATCTATCCCCCTAAGGATTTTTTGTATATATAATATATACCATTTAATTATATCATAAAATATAAGATATTAGTCCATAAAAAAAGAGAAATCCCTTGGATTTCTCTTAATCAAATTTATCAAAATATATTAATTCTTCAGGTAAACCTTTTTCCATAAGAGCACTCACCATAGAATCTATCATACCTGGATTTCCACAAAGATAAGCTTCTTTATTGTCTGAATTATCCAGATGCTTATCTATAGCATTATTAACTCTACCTCTTTCTCCAGTCCAGTGATGTTCTTCTGTTACCCTTGATAAAGTAGGTATAAATTTAAAATCATATAGTTTTTCTTCTAATTCCCTAAAATAATCTAGTAAAAATAAATCATCTGGGGTTTTTGCACCAAAATAAAATCTTGCCTTTCTATTTATCTTGTATTCTTTCATATGTTTAAGTATAGAAAGTATAGGTGCAATTCCTGTACCAGCTGCTACTAATATAGCCTCTCTATCATTATCATCGTGGAAATAAAAATCTCCATAAGGACCATTGATTTGGACAGTATCTCCTACTTTTAGATATTTGTGTACATAAGTAGTACATTTCCCTCCAGGCACATATCCAATAAATAGCTCAATATGGCTCTTATCCGCTGGAGAAGAAGCTATAGAATAAGCTCTATAAACTTCTTCATCATTACCTTCATAAAGTGGTGCTTTAAGCTGAATAAACTGTCCCGGTTTAAAATTAATTTCTTCTCCTTCAGGTAGTTTAATTTTCAATCTCTTAATTACAGAAGTCATATCTTCAATCTCTTCTACTGTTGCAAAATACTCTTTTACATTAAATAATTCTTCTGGTATCTGAATTTTAATATTTTGTTTTACCTTACATTGACAAGAAAGTCTAACATTATCTTTTAATTCCTCATCTGTCAGAAAGGGGGTTTCTGTTGGTAAAACAGGTCCTCCTCCATCAAGAACTTTTACTTTACAATATCCACAGGTTCCCTTCCCCCCACAAGCAGAAGGAATAAAAATCTTTTCATCAATTAATGTGGATAATAGAGAAGATCCTCCATTAACGGTATATTCTTTATCTTCATTTATAACTAATTTTACTTCGCCATAGTTCCCTATGGTTCTATCAGCAAGAGTAAGCAAAAAAGCGAATATAGCCGAGATACCTGTAACAGCAGCTGTTGTTATAATTATTTCATTCATATTTTTGCCCTCCTTATTGAATTTGGACTATGCCTGAAAAGCCAATAAAAGCCAATGCCATTAATCCAGTAATAATTAAAGTTATACCTGGTCCTTCCAGCCCTTTAGGAATAGATCCTTTCTTTATCTTTTTACGTATACCAGCTAAGGCTACTATGGCTAAAGTCCATCCAATTCCAGACCCGATGCTGAAACCAATTGATTGAAGAAAGTTATAGTTACGAATTATCATAAATAATGAAACTCCTAAAATAGCACAATTAACAGTTATTAATGGTAAAAATATACCCAATGCATAATATAGATTTGGAAGGTATCTTTCTACAATCATCTCTAATAGTTGCACAAATGCTGCTATACTAACAATAAAAACTATAAATCTTAAGTAATCTAAATGTAATGGCACCAGAACATAATGATATATAAGATAATTTATTATTGTAGTACAGGCTAGAACAAATGTAACAGCTTGGCCAAGCCCAAGGGAAGTAGGAATTTCCCTTGAAACCGCTATATATGAACACATACCTAAGAAATTACTAAATATCATATTATTTGTAAATATTGCTGCAAAGAATATGATGAAAGGATTAAGTTCTATCATGAGCTAACCACCTGACCTTTCTTTTCATCTTGTTTCTTCTCTTTTTCTTGAATAGTTTTAGTTATCCAAATGATAACTGCTAGGATAAAAAAGGCAGCTGGCGGCATTATCATAATAGTCCAAGGTGTCCACCATTCTCCTAATACTTGAACACCAAATATCGTACCAAAACCTAATAACTCTCTGAAAAATGCTATAGTTAATAGAACTAAGGTATATCCTAATCCCGAAGCTACTCCATCCAAAAATGAAGGTATTGGAGGGTTCTTTTGTGCATAAGCTTCTGCCCTACCCATTATTATACAATTTGTAATAATTAACCCTACATAAGGTCCTAAAGCTTTACTCATTTCGGGCATATATGCCTTTAAGAAAATATCAACTATAATTACATAGGCTGCTATTATAAGCACCTGTACCATCATTCTAATATGTTTTGGAGTAAATGATCTAATTAATGATACCGTAAAAGATGATAATGCAGTAACAAAAATTAATCCTACTCCCATAATTAACGAATTTAGCATAAGATTGGTTACAGCTAATGCTGAACATATGCCTATTATTTGAACTAGTACTGGATTATCTTCCCAAAGTCCCATTTTAAATATCTTTTTAGGGCTATCTCCTATCATTTCCTATTCCCCCTTTCTCTCTTTAATGAAATTATCTATGTCTTCATTTAAGAATTTACTTACAGATTTTGAAGTCAAAGTTGCACCAGCTATAGCATCTACATTTCCTTCAGGTGCTGGCTTATATATAATATAATTTCCATTCTGTGATCCTGTTATATCAATTCCTCTGAATTGTTCTTTATACCAATCCTCTGAGATTCTACCACCTAATCCCGGTGTTTCACTATGAGAAGTAAAATCTAGCCCAAGAATTGTTGAATAGTCGGCCGAAATTCCAACATATCCTTCTATACTTCCCCAGAGGCCAGAGCCATTTATGGGTACAGCATATCCTAGGATTTCTTGATTCTCATCATAATATACATACATAGAATCATCACCAAACGGTATAGAGCCTATATTTTCCATAAAAGCTTCATTAATGTCATCGGGATTTTCAGATAGCGGCTCAATATCAAAAGTATATAGAAGTTTCCTACTTAACTCAATTTCTTGATTAAATGCAATTTTATCAGCAGTACTATAATTTAAAAAAGCTAATATAAAAGTGAAAAAAGCAGTAATAATAATCATGAAAATTATTGGAAAACTAAAGGATTTCTTCATATTGCCACCTCTTCCTTTTTAGCCTTTGATTCTTTTCTGTATTTCTTATAAGCATTGACTCCCTCATCAATTATCGGCGCAAAGGTATTAGCTATCAGTATTGCAAACATCATACCACCAGCAAATAATGCATATCCCCTTATAATTACAGTAACTATACCTATAAGAATACCATATATCCATTTTCCTTCCTTTGTTTTTGGAGCTGATATAGGATCCGTTGCCATAAATACAGTACCAAATAATAATCCTCCGGCAAGTATTCCAAAAATAGGATTAGGAATTTGATTATTACCTAATGCATAGAGGATACTACTTAGACCTGTAAATCCGATTAAAACACCAGCCATTATTTGCCAAGAAGCAACCTTCTTATAAATTAAGTAAATGCCAGCTAACACTATTAAAACAGCAGATGTTTCTCCCATAGACCCAGAAACATTTCCAATAACTAGGTCCATTAAAGAGGCCATTTTTCCCGTATCTCTAAATAATAGCATGGGTGTCGCTTGGGATACTGCCTCTACTCCTTCAGTTATATAGGTACCTAATCCTCCTGGAAAACCTAAAGCTGCTTTTGACCATTCTATAGTCAAAGGGGTTGGGAAACACACATATACAAATGCTCTAGCAACTAAAGCTGGATTAAAAACATTTTTTCCAAAACCTCCGAATACTTCTTTTGCAAATAAAATACCAAATATAATCCCTGTTACTGCTATCCAATATGGCGTAGTAGGAGGTAATGTCAATGTGTATAAAATACAACTAACAAATACTGCCTCTGATACTTTTCTATTATATTTTTTTTCAAATATCCATTCTGTCGTTACTCCAGCAATTGTAACGATTCCTAAAAGTATCAAAGTTCTCCATCCGAAAAAATAGATTGATGCAAATATTATAGGTATTAAAGAAATAATAACTGTTCGCATCATCTTTTGTTTAATAAAATACTTTGAGAAGTTCTTTAAGTTCAAAATAACACCTCCATATTTTAATGAGTTAATATATAATATGATATATTCCCAATATTTTGGTAAAATAACATTTGTTAACTATATTGATAATAAAGATATTATATTATTTAAAATAAATTCTAAAAATACGGTATACTTATAGAAAATCCATAGGCATACAACACAAAGCACCTATGGATTTTAAAATCTTTTAACTTATATTTATTTTAAATAATATCTTAATTGTAATTTTATTAGCCTTTATAGTTTCTAGCCCTTTCTAATATATATAAAATTATATTAAATATTTAAACATACTTAAATACTTCTTTTATCTATCAACTCAAAAATTTGGCTATTACATTTAAGGCATCTTTTCAGCTTTAATTCTTCTATAGTTCTAAATTTCTCTAAACTTCCTACCTTCAGCTCCTCTCCACATTTTTTACATTTATATAGACGTGCCGTGGCCCTAAGTTCTCCGGTATAGATAGCTCCTTCATAAGAGCTTCCCATTAATGCTTTGCTATTATTAGTGGTTTTAAGAATTATCATCTGCCCTATATTACCAATTATTTCTGCTCCTTCATAGGTGTTAAATCTAGTTATTATCTCTGAAACTACAAGACCCATATTCAAAAAGTTCTTTTGCATGGCTAACTCAAAATCTGGAGATTTATGAGCATAGGAAAGATATATAGAAAGTCCGCTTTCATCGTTTAAAGCTTCTATTCCTCTTGAAAGAAATAAGTTCATCCCCTCAAGAGTATAAGGTGGATCTGTAAAGAAACAATCAAACTGCTTTTTAAAATCTTTTGATAGCTCTTTTCTAAAATCTATATATTCACATTTGATAGGAAGATTTTCTTCCATAGCTATATTATTTATATAGTTAATAATCCTTTTATCTATATCCATTACTGTAATGGAAGTCTTATATGTTATAGAAGTTTTGTAAAGCTTTCTCAATAAAAATCCCAGAGCTATACTAACTAAATCATCATCACCTATGCATAAAATCTTTTTTCCTATTAACGTATGATTTTTAATACATAATACTGCTCTTTTAATTGCTGTATCTATACTACACTTTGATTGATCAATAGTAACATCTACCTGAGGACGATTTTTAAAAATTATATTTAATTCTTCTCTTATTTCAATAATCTCCTTATAATCTTTCCACGGTTCTGTCAACAGTTTAATATATAAATCTTTATTTATATTCTTAAATCCCAATTCATCTTCTATAAATGCTTTCCCTTCTGAAGTAAGTCTTATTCCTCTATCTTGAATAAGTATTTTTCTCTTTATAAACTCTTTCTTTATGGCAGCAACTATAGGGATGGGTAAAAGCATATTTCTTCCCAATTCTTTAGTAGAAATCCCCTCTTTAAAATATATATTTATTAATATGTTCTCTATAACATTTTTTCCTTCTTCTATTTTTATATTTTTATTTACTTCTTCTATATAATTAAACATAATTATAACCCTCCATTTAATATATTAAGTTCTACATGACTAAGGTAGAAACTAATCATGACGGTTATATTCAAACTAATATTTAAAAGTAAAATAGAAACTTCAACAAAAAAGACCATAGCAACACAAAGTGTCACTACAGCCTTTTTATAACTTAAAATATACACCAAGAATTAATATCCCCTTTAATTATAAAATAACAATAGTAATTAAAAGAAAATATATTACTATTATGACTATAAGAGAATATATAATAATTTTGGGCATAAAAAAACCGTACAAAAGCACGGTTTTTACAATATATCATAAGGTCTAATGATTTCCGTGTTCCTAACTTACTCCTAAAAAACCGTCAACAAATAAACCTAAATACTTCTAGGTTAAAGTTTTTTAAGATTCAACTATTTAGTTGATTTAGTTAAGAACAAACGCTGACATCAACTTCTCTCCCTTATTTGTTTCTATAATTTATTTACTACAATTTACATTATAGCATATATAAAAATATATAACAATTATAAATATGATTTTCCATATAATCTTTTTAGTCTTTTACAATAATTTTCTTTATTATATTTACATATTATTTACTACTTCATATTTTTGTTTTAATTCATTTGTTTTATCCAAATAAGCTTGTTGTTGCTTCATTCCAAGTACTTGATCAGTTATTTGAGCCTTAACCTCATCAAATGTGCTCATAGCTTCTTTATTCTTGGCTGTTAATTTGATTATATGATACCCAAACTGAGTTTTTACTGGCTCTGAGATAGCATCTACTTCCATATTAAAAGCTGCTGTTTCAAACTCTGGGACCATTTGTCCTTTAGTAAACTCACCTAAGTTTCCTCCTTGCTCTTTAGAAGGACATGATGAATAATTTATCGCAGCGTCTTCAAAAGAAAGACCTTCATTTATTTCTTTTATAATATCTTTAGCTTTTTCTTCATTATCTACTAAAATATGACTAGCAACTACAGTTTCAGGTTTTTGAAAATTATTTTTGTTTTGATTATAAAAATCTAATATCTCTCCCTCTGTTACCGTAATTTTAGATAAAATATTATTTAGGGCATATTGTTTAAGTAACCCCTCTTTCAACCTTTCTAGTTCTTTAGTGAAATCTTCTTTTTTATCCAAGCCATTTTCTAGAGCATTCAAATATATTAATTCTTGATTTACTAACTCATCTACTACTCTTTTAATGCCTTCTGGCGATTGAAACTGCATTGCCATTTGAGGACCCAAATCATTAAGGAATCTAAGTACAGTATCCTCTGTTATCTCTTTACCATTAACTACTGCAAGAACTCTCTTTTCACTCATATGTATTCTCCTTTTATTTAAATTTTTAATACATCTCCTTGTTCTAAATAATCAATAAATCTTTTATCCTCAATAATATAAAACCTCTTAAAGATATATCTTTAAGAGGTTGTGAGTATCCATTTACTATAGAATAGTGATGTTTTCAGCTTGTAGACCTTTAGCACCTTCTACAACGTTGAATTCAACTTCTTGACCTTCTTCTAAAGTTTTGAATCCTTCTTTGTTGATTTGTGAGAAGTGAGCGAATACATCGTTTCCTTCTTCAGTAGTAATAAATCCAAATCCTTTTTCTGCATTAAACCATTTTACTGTACCTTTCATTGCATATACCTCCGAAATTTTATTTCTTTAATTCTTTGTAAAAATACCAACAATAAAATTTCTTTACTATATGCAGATAAAATTCTGAACCTGTAGAAATTATTGTGTATTGATTATTTACTTCCGAATTAAAGCTACACCCTAATCTTAACACACTCTAAGATAGATTGCAACTACATTTTATATCTTTTTTAACAAATCTAGAGCTTAATTTGTCTTAATACCATAATAAATTTTCAAACTATTTTGGTATTCTCAAATTGGAAAAATCAACTATTTCCCTCATATATTCCTCATCCATTAATGGCGAAGATAGTATATAATCTGCAGACGACCTATTGGTTGCTATAGGTATATCATATAAAACGGCAATTCGAAGTAAGGCTTTCACATCTGGATCATGAGGCTGAGCTTCCAAGGGATCCCAGAAAAAAATTACCATATCAATTTTCCCCTCAACAATACGAGCTCCTATTTGCTGATCTCCGCCCAATGGACCAGATCTAAAAGCTTTCACTGGTAAATCTGTACTATCTGATATTCGCTTAGAAGTAGTTCCTGTACCACATAAAAAATGTTTTGATAAAATCTCTCTATTTTCTTTTACCCAATCTATCAGATCATCTTTCTTATTATCATGAGCAATAAGAGCTATATTTTTCTGCTTTTCCATTCTTATTTTCATCATTAGCACCCCTCGAACTTAATACATTCTAATATTAAATTTTTATTTTAAATATAGTATACCTATTTTATCATTAATTTGGGCAAAATTATAGAGAGTAATTCATTTAGTTTTGACTAAAATATAACAAAACTTTATTTTACTATTCTTTAGTGTTATTATAATGATGTGAATATATCTTACATCGTTATTCAAATTTAATAAAATTCAATAAACAAAGGAGCGGTTTAAATGAACTCTATGATTCAAAAGTATGTAACACAAGAATTTATGACCGAAGCAGAAGGTAACTATATTGAAGAAGCTATTGCTAAAAAAGAATCTGTTATTGTATCTGGACATAGATCAGCAGGTATAAGACCATTGATGGCTACTCTAATGGCAGTAGCAAAAGGTAGCTTTACATCAGTTCAAGTGAAAGGATTTGAAGATTTAAATAGTGATGTTGAATATTTTCTTATTCCAGGGCTAGATAATTTGGATTTTGAAAAATTAATTGGTGAAGCTATGGCAAAACCAAACACATCATTTGTAACTTTAAAAGAACCTGAACATCCATATTCAATTCTAAAATTATTAAGAGATGTTTATAAACAAACAGGAGATACTTCTAAGATATATCATCTTATAGAATGTGCTAAAATTGATAATGTACCAAAATTAACTAAAATTACAAAAATGAACTTAGATGAAAAAGGGAAAATAATAAAAGTAGATTTTGAAGGATAATAAATAAGTTAGGTGATATCACCTAACTTATTTATTTATATTTTTCCACTTAGTTACACCCATGGAATGATTCTCTTTATTATCCTTATCCAAAATATTATGAAAGTATTTATATAAATCATCTGATTTATTTATTTCATTACTTCCAGATAATATGGTATTACCATAGGTAGTTTCTTTTTTATACAAAATTTCAAATTCACCTAGCATATAGTTTTCATAAATATATTCAGGAATAGTTTCCAGCATCCAAGAAAGATATTTAGTATTATTTACATGATTATTGTAATCAATATCTGATCTTCTCACATGAAAGTCAATGTATTCTTCTATTTTTATCTCTTTTTTGAAATCATAAAAATCATCAAAGGCTTTCTCTTCTACGGGATTGATTGCTTCAATAAATTCAGCTGGTACTCTAATAGGTCTCTTTTTTTCCATATTTAAAAATATCCAAACCGTAGATGCCCTTCCTATTTCTATAGCTTTTTCATCGTATATAATAAATTCTCTAGTAGCATAAAATTTATCGACTCCAGAAGTCCAAGTCTCAATTGTTATATTTTCTTTCACATTTGGATATCTGTGGATTTTAACCTTCCATCTATTTAGCATCCAGCCATAGTTTAGAGCTTGTAGCTTATCAACACCAAATCCAATATGATCTGTATGGGCCCCTGATGTTTCTCCCAAATATGTAAGTATTGCTATAGGCGTAGCTCGTCTGTATTTATCTGCATCATAATATGGTATCTGAAACATTTTTCTATATTTAGACATTAATCTATCACTCCTTTAAATATACAAATAATTATATTATATATCATAACTCTTATGTATAAAATAGAATGTCAAATTTCATATTTTATAAGAGATACTTCTATCAAAGCACTAATGTATTAATAAAGCCTTTCTTGAAGCATATTCAAAATTAAGTTTAAATTAAAGAAGCTTTTATTGGCCACCGCATAAGCAACTTGCGTGAAATCAAAAATTTCCTATTCCTTATAAAAAACAGCCTATGAAAGGCCATTTTTATGTTACATTTCTGATCCATTTTTTAGATTTAACTCTTGGTAAACCTATAACAGCCTTAACTATTTCTTCAAAAGAAACTAATATAAAAACAATATAAACAGGTAACTTTAATAATAAAACTCCAATAAATGCTAAAGGAACTCCTATTAACCATACAGCTCCCATTTCAAGATACATAGAAAAACTAGTATCCCCTCCACCTCTAAGAACTCCTACAATCAGTGTAGAATTAAATGTTCTTATAAAATAAAATATTCCTGCAACCATTAATAATTTTCTAGATAAATTGTACACATCTAATTCTAAATTTCTAAATAATTTTAAAGTTAAGTCAGGTGTTAGACCTAAAATTGCCCCTAAGGCTAATCCTGCTATAGTTGACATAGTTAAAAATTGAATTGCATAATTATATGCCTCTTCTTCATCTCCAGCACCGATTTTATTACCAACCATAACAGTACAAGCATTAGCTAATCCTCTTACCATTACAAAAAAAATATTTTGAATAGTACTTGCAACTTGCACTGCAGCAGTTGCCTCTGCTCCCATTCTAGCATAAGCTGCAGAATACATAACTTGTCCCAATGCCCAAAATGTTTCATTAATTATCACAGGGTAAGTAGTTTTTAGATATCTATTAACAAATTCTTTTGTCCAATCTGTTAATTCTTTTAGAGTAGCAGCTAGAGGTTTTATACCTGTATATACAAAATAAAGAATGAAACTAATTTCAACGATTCTCGCAATTAATGTTCCATAAGCTGCACCTTTTACTCCCAATTCCGGAAAATCAAAATGTCCAAAAATAAGTAAATAATTAAATATTGTATTGGTTATAAATGATATAGCTGAAACAACCATAGGCATTTTAGGGTGTCCAATACTTCTAGATGCTATACTAAAAGCAAAGCTTATACCAGTTATTATATATGACAAAGAAACTATTCGTAAATAATCGCTTCCTAACCTAACTACTATTTCTTCCTTAATAAAAAATCTCATAACTATCTCTGGGCAGAAGAAGGCCACCATGGTAAAAATTAATCCTGATAAGACACTTAAACTTACTGCTAATCCTAATACTCTCTTAATATTTTCTGTATCATTTTTACCCCAAAATTGAGATATAAAAATTGAAGAGCCACTATTAATTCCAAAAATAATTAAAGAGTAAAAAAAGAATAGTTGATTTGCTAAACCTACTGCAGCTATACTTGATTTACCTAACTCAGATATCATTAAAGTATCCACCATATTTAGTGAAGAAGTTATCAAGTTTTGTAATGCGATTGGAATTGCTATTACCAACATATCCTTTAAAAATTTCTTATCCTTCCAAAATTGCTTCATTTATGACCTCCGATAATATAATGTTAAATAAATGTATTATATTTAGATAATACCATTATTTCATTATACAATATTTATTTTAAATTGAATATACTTAATTTCCCCAAATGAATACTAATAAATAATGGCACTCAACTTAATGAGTACCATTATTTATTATCTCCTACCATATCTTGTATGGTCATTTCCTAAATAATTTATATTTGCATAAATTTTTACCATATTACTATCATCTTCATGCTCAATTTGAATATCAGTAGGCCTTCCATCATCTCCTCTTCTTTCAAAGTGATGATTTATGATCTCTAAAGCTATTTCTTCACTATACTGTCCATTATATACCTTATTATAATCATCTGCTGGCATTTCTAATACAGATCTATGCGCTCCATCTTTAACAATCCTTTTTTCGATAATATTATTAAATAACATTTTTATAACCTCCATTATCATCATTTAGAAGCTAAATTAAAACTCCTTTATAATATCTTTTCTATAAAGGAGTTTTTTATGTTACTTTTTATATATAAAAAATTGTTTATTGATTTAAATCTGTCCCATAAACTTTTGTACCATAAATGATACTACTACAACAAGAAGAGAGATAATAAAGCCATGTAACATTGGTAAAAATCCAGATTTTGATACTTTTTTAAAGTTTGTTTTTAATCCAATTGCTCCTAAAGACATAACCATAAAAAATTTACTTACAATAGAGATTTTAGTACTAGCTGAAGCAGAGATAATTCCTAGACTTTTTATGCCAACCATGACCAAAAATATTACAATAAACCATGGAAATATCTTTTTTAAGTCAATTTTTTCTTTTTTCGCATTACTTATATTATGCTTAGAGTTTAATCTCTCGTTAATAAATGAAAATACTAATACTGCTGGTACTATAGATAATGTTCTTGTAAGTTTAACTATTAATGAAAAATTTCCAGCTGCATCTGAAAATGCATATCCTGCCGCTACAACAGATGATGTATCATTTACAGCAGTTCCTGTCCACAATCCATACCCTAAATCACTCATTCCAAAATACCTTCCTGCTATTGGAAATAATACCACCATAACTATGTCAAATATAAAGGTAGCAGAAATTGCATAGGCAATATCATTTGCCTCTGCATCTATAGTGGGCGCAATGGCTGCAACTGCAGAACCTCCACATATTCCAGTACCTGCTGAAATAAGCCCAGAAAGCTTCCAATTCATATTAAATAATTTCCCCAAATAATATCCACCTGCAAATGCAGCAAATAACGTAAATGTCATAACAATTAGCGAATACTTTCCAACTTCAAAGACTTGAGAAAAACTTAGAGTTGCGCCCATTAAAATAATAGCTAGTCTTAACACCTTTTTAGAAACAAAACTCATTCCCTCATTTAAAATATTATAATTTGATATAATCGGATTAATTGCCATGCCTAAAAGCAAAGAAAAAACCCCTGCACTAATGAGTTTTCCTGGGATAAGATCACTAATGAACATTGATACATAAGCTAAAATAACTGTTAATAAAATTCCTGCTGAATACTTTTTGATAAATTTCATATCATTTACCTCCCTTTGTTTTATACTATTGATTCTATTGTTACATTAGTATAAAATCAAATTATGATTTATTATATATCAATAAGTTAAATTTATATATGGAGGATATAATGATTGATTTTAGATTAAAGACTTTCCTAATATTATGCAAGGTATTAAATTATACTAAAACTGCTGAGATTTTGCATATCACACAACCAGCTGTATCACAACATATTAAATACTTAGAGGATAATTATAATGTAAAGTTATTCCACTATGCTGGCAAAAGTTTAGAATTAACGGAAGCTGGAGAAATGCTCTGTAATTTCACTCTTGCGATGCAAGCAAGTTCTGATAGACTTAAACTTATGTTGGCCACTCCTAAAATTAATAATTATCCTATAACATTCGGATCAACTTTGACTATTGGTGAATATACAATGTCTAATTTACTTATAAAATTAATATCTGATTTTCCACATATTAATGTTACAATGGAAGTTGGTAACACGAAAATTCTGCTAGAAAAATTACGAGATGGAGAAATCGATTTTGCTATATTAGAAGGTCATTTTGATAAGTCGGAATATAATTCAATGTTTTTTTCTACTGAATCTTTTATAGGAGTATGTTCTCCTAATCATCCTTTTGCAAGCAGAAACATTTCCTTTCAAGATATTTTTGAGGAGCGATTAATCCTTAGAGAAAAAGGTTCTGGAACAAGAGATATTTTTGAGCAGATTTTATATGAACATAACATTACAATGAAAAATTTCAAAAGAATAACTCAAATTGGAAATATGAGTGTAATAAAAGAATTAGTAAGGGAAAATTTAGGAATTACATTTTTATATAAAGAAGCCGTTAAAAGAGAGCTTAGTGATGGCAGTCTTATAAAAATAGATTTAAAAGACTTTGATGTGGAAAGAGAGTTTAATTTTGTATTTTTAAAAGATAGTCTACATCATAAAGAATATCTTGATTGGTTTAACTATTTATTTCAATTAGATAAATGTAAAAGCTAGAACAAGAGGCTATCTTATTCTAGCTTTTTATATATACCTAATCCAAATTAATTACCTAAAAATCTATCCAATAAACCTAGAGAACTTAGTAACACTATGAATATGGCAACTGGTACTACATACTTAATTAGTATAGTCCAGAATTTTTCAAGCTTAAAGCTTACTCCTGGGCTCTTCCTAACCTCAGCAACAGCCTCATCTACACCCCAAATATATCCTATGAATATTGCCATCAAAAATCCACCTATAGGCATCAATATATTAGATGTAAAGAAATCTAAAGTATCAAAAACTCCTTTATTGAATAATGGAATATGAAAATCAGCCATAGGTCCCATAGATAAGGATGCAAATATACCAATTATAAACATAAGAGATGCAAATATGGTTACAGCCTTATTCCTAGACCACTTACGTTGATCGATTCCATATGATACAGCTACTTCCAACAGAGAAATAGCCGATGTAAGAGCTGCAAAGAAGACTAAAACAAAGAAAATCACCCCAAATACGGTTCCTAAAGGCATAGCTTCAAATACAGCTGGCAATGTTATAAACATAAGTCCAGGACCTTGGCCTGGCTCAAATCCAAAAGCAAACACTGCTGGAAGAACAGCAAAGCCTGCTAATAGTGCTACTGCCGTATCAAGTCCAGGTATTATTAAAGCATTTTTCTCTAAATTTTCATCACCTTTTAAATAACTACCATAGGTAATCAATGCACCCATACCTAATGATAATGAGAAGAATACCTGACCTAGAGCATCAACTAAAACTCTTGCATTAAATTTGCTAAAATCAGGCTTTAGATAATAGGAAAGTCCTGCTGAGGCTCCATCAAGAGTTATAGATCTTACAGCTACTATGATAAGCATAACAAATAATGCTGGCATCATCACTTTGCTTGCCTTTTCAATTCCGGCAGATATACCTTTAAAAACTATAGCTACAGTTAGTAACATAAATATTCCATGATATATTAGAGGCTCTACAGATGCTCCAATGAATCCAGAAAAATATGCAGCCTTATCTGTTGCTATACTTCCAGATAAAGTTGAAATAATATATTTAATAACCCAACCACCTACTACACTGTAATAAGACAAAATTAAAAATGCAGTTAAAATTCCGATTGAACCTAAAAATCCCCAGTTCTTATTTAACTTCTTATATGCTCCATAAGGGTCAAGTTGTGTTTTTCTGCCTATGATCATTTCTCCTAGCATCATAGTAAATCCTACTAATACAACTATCAGTAGATATACTACGACAAATACAGCACCACCATTTTTACCTGCTAAATATGGAAACTTCCATAGATTGCCTAGTCCTACTGCCGAACCTGCTGCCGCCATAATAAAACCAAAACTTGATCCCCAAGATCCTCTTTCTTCTTGGCTTTTAACCTTGTTGTCCATAATATCCCTCCTTTAATATTTTTTCGTTTTGTAAACTTAAATGAAAATTGAGGACTCCAACCTCTGTATGGTACAATGTTTTTGCTAGAAAACAAATACCTCCCAGAAAGGATGAAGTCCTCATGCAAAAAATTGTATCAATA
>NZ_JAHLOH010000022.1:0-80813 GCF_018917285.1 Tissierella carlieri
AGAAGCTTGGATGGATGAGTCCTGTAGAATACAGACTTAGCCTTTCGGCTGCATAAAAAATAGCGTAGCAGTTCACAAAACTACTACGCTACAAAGTCTAACTTATTGGGGTCACATCATAATGTAGGTGCTTTTTCTATACCTGTAAAGTAGGTGATTATATGGAAAGAGCAAAGATAGGAGATATAGAAATATCAGTAGTATCTAGTGAAAATTTATCTAATAGAGCATTAGTGACAGAGAAACCAGTAGAAAAAGGTGAGAATGTTGCAGATCATACTAAAAAGCAACCTATAGTGATTGACTTAGTAGGAGCAGTAATAGGTGATGATGCAGCAGATAAACTCAGTAAGTTAATGAAGTTACAAAAAGATGGGACTTTACTAAAATATATTCATAGAAATGCTTTAAAAAATATGGTTATAGAGGATATCAATAGCGTTCATAGCTCTAAAACAAAGAATGGATTCACATTTAATATTAGACTAAAGCAAATAAGAATAGCTACTGCTAAAGAGGTGGAAATAAAAATTGCTTCACCTAAGGCTAAAACACAAGTAAAGCCAAAAACTAATAATGGATTGCAACAGCCTCAAGAGAAGTTGGTTTCTCCTGTTATTAAGCAAAGTACTACTAATGAAATAGTTAGTCAATCATTAGAAGATATTAGGACTGGCAACAGTACAAAAGCAATACTTGATTTATATCTTATGAAACCACCTAAGTCTAATTCTAGCATTGTACGAAATCCTAATATTCAAATACAGTAGGTGATAATATGGAATATATAAAAATTGATAAAGATTTAATACCATATGAGTTTGATATAGCATTAAAAGATGAGACTTTTAAATTTTTAATAAAATACAATTCATTACATGACTTTTTTACTATAGATTTATATAAAAATGATGAAATTATTGTATTAGGTGAAAAGCTTGTTTATGGTAAGCCTTTATTTTTATCTTGTTTGCACAAGAATATTCCAAAAGTATATATCCTTCCTTATGATATTTCTGGTAATGTAGATAGAATTACTTATGAAAATTTAGGTGAGCAAGTATTTCTATATCTAGTAGAGGATGATGAAGATGGAGTTCTATAGGCAAAAAGTAGAGCTAATGGCTGGTGGAAAAAGCTTTAATAATGAAGATTTTGAAATTGACTTTGTTGTTGAATTTGGAAATAGTTCAGAACCTAATATATCAAAGGTAATGATATATAACCTATCAGATCAAACTATAGCGGCCATAAGAGCCAAAGCATATATAATTATGAATTGCGGTTATGGAATGAGTGTAGGAAATATACTAACTGGCAAGGTAGATAAAGCAGAGACCTATTGGGAAGAAGTGGATAAAGTAACTGAAATTTATGTAGGTGATGGATCTTTTGAATGGAACTTTAAAAGAATTAACAAGACCTATGCCTCAGGTAGTACATCTAAGCTAATAGTTAGTGATTTAGCTAGCCAATTAGGATTAGAGATAGCAGAATTAAATCTAGAAAAAGATATAACATTCCCAAGGGGTAGATCTGTATCTGGGGCTACTCAATATGAATTAAGAAAACTTGTTAGTGAAACTGGGTCTAGGGTCTTTATTGATAAAGGTAAACTATATATAAGACCTAAGAATAAAGGGACAGTGACAGGATTTGTTTTAAATGTTGATACTGGTCTTATAGAAAGTCCTCAAAAGATAACTGAAGAAGATAAGAAAGGTAATAGTATAAATAAGTATAATGTTAGATGTCTACTAAATCATAAGATTACAACTGATAGTATTTTAGTAATAGAATCCAAAACAGCTAATGGTAAATTTAGAGTTGTTAAAGGTAGACATACAGGAGACTTCATCACTGAATGTGAAGTTGTCCCAATGTAGGAGGTGGTTATATGAGTGAAGTATCTAAATTCTTTGATGGTTTACTTAGTGGATATACGGATCATAACCATAATTGTATGTTGGCCAAGGTGAAAAAGTTTGATCATAAGAAGATGAAAGCAGAGGTAATCCCTTTATTCAAATATAAATCAAATAATGGAACAGTAGAAAACAGGAAACCACTTATAGAGGTTCCTGTTTCTTTTATGTATGCTAATGGATTTTTTATCAGACCTCCATTAGTACCAGGAGATTTGGTGGTATTAATAATTAGTGATGAGGATATGGATAAAGTCCTTATGTCAGGAGAGGAAGAAGAGCCAAATACAAGTAGAAAGAATGATTTATCTGATGCTATTGTATTAGCTGGTTGGCAAAAGTTTACTGAGGAACTTCCTATTCCAGATGGGAATGAAAAAGATTTAGTAATAAGCAATAAAGATACTACTTTTTCAATTGTTATAAAAGAAGATGGAAAGATAGAAGTTGAAAGTAATAATGAAATAACTGTAAAATCTCCCCATATAAAAACTAGTGGAAATGTCCTTTTAGGTGATTTTGGAGCAAGTGAAGGAGTACCTCTTGGGGATTCATTAAAAGCATGGTTAGATACTCATACTCATCCTGCTCCAGGAGGGGAAACGGGAAGTCCTAGTTCTCAAAGTCCTGATCCAAGTCGGGTGGTGAAAACCATATGAAAACTTTTAAAATAGTAAACAATGACTTAGTATTTGATGGACAAAATAACTTGGTCATGGTAGAAGGGCAGGATGAAGAAATTCAATCAATTGAAAGGATACTAACAACTAATACTGGTGAATGGTTTTTAAATATATTACATGGGCTTGATTATAAGGAAATCCAAGGCAAAGGAAAAACTAAAGAAGGTATAAAACTAGCATTGATTGAAGCGATTTATCAGGAGCCAAGAGTTGAGAATATAGAGTTCATTGAAGTAAAAATGAATAATCAGCATAGAAGATTAGATGTAATATTTAATATATTGATGAAATCAGGCAATTATGTATCTGGCAAGGAGGTGGTGAGTATTGGATAGGTTTGGTGTAACAAGTAATGGATTTAGTAGAAAAGGATATTTAGATATTTTAGGCAGTATGGAAACAAGGGCAAGAGAGTTGTTTGGAGAAGATATAAATTTATCTGAAAGATCACCCCTTGGAATGTTTCTTCAGACGATATCATGGGAGATTAGTAATGTATGGGCAGAAATGGAAAATTCACACTATAATAGTTCTACATTAAATGCTAATGGTAATCCTTTAGATGATGCAGTAAGTAACTTTGGAAGATATCGATTTCAAGGTGTTAAGTCTAGGGGAAAGATAAAAATCTTTGGAAACAATGGGACAATAATTCAGAAAGGTTTTCTTTTAGCTACAAAAGATAAACTAATGTACGAGATAATAGATACTGTGACTATATTAGAAAGCGAAGTTATTGCATATATACAGGCAGTAGAAATAGGAGTTAAATACAATGTTCCAGCAAATACAATCTCAGAAATAATTAATCCTATAGCAGGTGTCAGAAGTGTAACAAACATAGAACCTACAACAGGAGGAGCAGACATAGAAAGAGATGACTCTTTAAGAATAAGGCATTTAGAGGCTTTAAGAAAACCAACAACAGGTGACAATGTTTCTCAATATGAGGTATGGGCTAGAGAAGTAAACGGTGTCGGTAATATAAAAGTACTACCTATAACTCCTATGAAAGGCTATGTAACTATAGTCATTACTGATGTAAATAATCAACAAGCTAATAATAAATTACTAGAGGATGTTTATAATCACATAGATAAATTAAGGCCTGTTAATGCAGGCATTTATGTTAAATCAGCAATAGCAAAAGAAATAAGCATTAGTGCAAGGGTCAAATTAGCAGAAGGCTATACGATACAAAAAGTTAAAAGCGAGCTTGATGAATCTATAAAATCGTATTTTGGGATTATTGCATTGAAAGAAACATATGTAAGCTATGCTCAGATTGGAAGGATTTTATTAGAAACTATAGGAATTATAGACTATGATAACCTAACTGTAGGTGGAAATGTAGCCAATATTGCATTAGAGAATATAGAAATACCTACACTAGGAGACATTCTCTTGGAGGTGATATAGATTGTTTATAGAGAAACTAAATAGGAAACAAAGTGGAGTTTACGTATTAGAAGAAGAAAAGACAGTAATTAATGGTATTTGGGAAGGATATCTGGATCATGATAATGTTAATCATAAGTCTATATCAATCTATACTGGTTCTAAATTAACAGGAGAAAAGGTAGAAAACTGTTTTATATCTACTCCTTCAGAAGCTCCATGGAAAACTCATATAAAGATATTTTCTAGTTCTCCTAAGGTCTATGTAGTATATGAGTCAACTGGTGATCAAGTAGAAGCTGAAGATATAAATGAATTACAGGATGAATTAGTAAATGAAATTAATAGAGCAACGACTGCTGAGCAAATATTAGGAGAGAATCTAAATGCTGAAATATTAAGATCAACAAATGCTGAAAATTTACTAAATAATAATTTAAATAATGAAATTACAAGAGCAAAAGGAGTAGAATCAGGACTTGAAAGCAAGAAGTCAGATAAGACATATGTAGATATTGAATTAAATAAAAAAGCTGATAAATTTAACACATATACTAAAGAAGAAACAGATAGTAGAATTCAAAAAATAGTAGGAGCTGCACCAGAGGCTTTAGACACTCTTCAAGAAATCGCAATAGCATTAAATAATGATAAGGATTTCGCAGGAACTATGACTAATGAATTAGCAAAGAAAGTAGACAAAGTACCGGGTAAAGGGCTATCTGATGAAAACTATACAGCTACAGAAAAATCCAAACTTGCAGGTATAGCAGAAAATGCTAATAACTATGTACATCCATCTACTCATCCAGCGAGCATGATAATCGAAAGTAGTACAAAGAGGTTCATAACTGATACAGAGAGAAGTAATTGGAATGATGCTAATAGTAAGAAGCATGAACATAGCAATAAAACTGTAATAGATAAAATAACTCAAGCCTTATTAGATGCTTGGGATAGTGCAGTAACTCATATCTCAGATACTATTAAACATATTACATCTACTGAAAGGGCTAAATGGAATACAGTAGATAATAAAGCTGACAAGACTTATGTAGACAATACATTTGCAACGAAGCAAGATTTAGGTAATGCAGGATATGGGGATATGCTTAAGTCTGTCTATGATACTAATAACGATGGAAAAGTTGATAAAGCAGGGCTTGCTGATAGCGTTCCTTGGAGTGGAGTAACTGGAAAGCCTAGTACATTCTCACCAAGTACACATAGCCATGATTCTATAAGTGTGGTTGATACTAGAAGTATAAATGAAACTCCTGCTGAGTTATTGGCTGGTGGAAGAATTCTAAAATGCGAACTAAAGTCAAGAGCAATTATTGGAAATCCTCCTGTAAATGCATGTGCAAATAGTTCTTATGCTCATCTTATAACTATAGTTGGGTGGAGTAATTCATCTGGAGGATATCCTGTACAAGTAACTTTTGGCAAATCATCAATGGCAATTAGAATAGGTATTTCTGATACTGCGTGGAGTTCGTGGATGGAGTATAGGACAATCACTGGTGGCGTTACCTGGAATGACCTCAAGGGAGTGTAGTCTATGTCATATGGATCTAGTAAATATGGTGAGTATGCATATGGGGAAGAGGGTAGATTTATTCCTCCAACAGATGAATATAAAGTTAATCTAATGAGGTACTTAACATCGAATTATCAGGAAGGAAGTAATATAAAAAAATTGATGCAAATAATTGAGTTGGAGTTAGGGGAGTTAAAATATTATAGCATTAGTCTAGGCGAACAAAACTCAATAGATAAAGCAACATGGGGCTTAAATATGTGGGAAGATATTTTAGGAATAGAATACAATCCTTCAATGACATTAGAAAACAGACGAGAAATAATAAAAGCTAAACTCCGAGGTAGAGGGACTACAACTAAGGCAATGATAAAAAATACAGCCGAAGCTTTCAGTGGTGGGGAAGTTGACGTAATAGAGTATCCTGAGGAATATTATTTTGTCGTAAAGTTTATTGGAATTAAAGGAATACCTAGAAATATGCAAGGATTTATAGATATGCTAGAGACAATTAAACCAGCTCATTTGGGATATGAATTTAAGTATACCTACACCGTATGGAATAACTTACTACCGATAACATGGAATAAGGCTAAAGAAAGCACTTGGGATGAGTTAAAAGTATATGAAGGAGAGTGATAAAAAATGAAATATACAACTAATTATAATTTAAACAAGCCAGAAGGTACAGATGTAGTAAACATTGAAGACTTAAATGCTAATATGGACACTATAGATACTGAATTAGCTAAAAAAGTAGATAAAGTATCAGGCAAAGGGTTAAGTACAAATGATTATACCACAACAGAAAAAAATAAATTGGCTGGGATAGCAGCTGGTGCAAATAATTATATCCATCCATCAACACATCCTGCTAGCATGATAGGAGAAGAAGCAAATAAAAAATTTATGACAGATGCAGAAAGGTCGAAGTTAGCAGGGATTGAAGCAGGTGCTACTAATTATGTTCATCCATCTACCCACCCGGCAAGTATGATAGTAGAGGCTGTAGATAAAAGATTTATGAAAGATGCTGAAAGAATAAAATTGGCGGGAATAGAGGATGGAGCTAATAAGTATATCCATCCAGGTTCAGGCACTAATCCTCATGGAACAACTAAAAGTGATGTAGGGTTGGGTTCTGTATTGAATCATGGGATTGCTACTCAAGCAGAGGCGGAGGCAGGAACAAGTAATGTTAAATATATGACTCCCCTTAGAGTAAAAGAATTACTTGATGCTAATGTAGGATATAGTGCTGTATATAAAGCAGGTTATTCAGCGGTATTGGCCCCGGGAGCAACTGATATAATCAGAATTCCATTAGGATATACACCCAAAAAATTTGTGACTATATCTTCCAATAAGTTGGAAGCAGACGTCCAAAATAATTTTATCATACATTATGCTATAGACAGTGGTTTGTGTTCTGTGATAACAAGTCAGAATCAATCGACACCTAACCCACTTCATATTTATGTGATATCCAATATTGGATTATCATCAATTCAATTTGCAGGTTCAGCGTTCATGTTTAAATCTGTAAAGGTGGTGGGAGATGCGGTTGAAATCGAAATAACGAAGGGAAGTACCGGGGGTACAACTTATACAAAGTATGCGTTATTAGTGGAGGGGATGTAATATGTTAATTAATAAAAACGAGTATCTAATAAATAATAAATATCCTAATACCAATTGGGCAGATGAAGAAGGATATTTTATTATAGATGAAACTACAGAAGATGGAAAACGAATGGCACAAATGTATATAGAAAATTATCCTTTAGTAGATTTTGAACATGATGGAGAATTTGTTACAAAAGTAATCGTATTAGAGAAACCAAGTAGACCACCAGATATTGTGGGGAAAAGAATAGAGTTAGTAAAAAATGATTTAAGAGAATGGGAATATGTTTATGTAGATATTCCTCTTACAAAAGAAGAATTGAGAATCAAAGAACTAGAGCAACAATTACTAGAAGTACAACAATATATTATTAATAAGGAAGCAGAAGAGTTATTAAAACAAGGAGGAATGTAAAATGTTATATAATCTATTGAACAATTTAATTAATGCAGGTAAATATGAAAAGGAGGACATGACTAACAAATTAGATGTATTTTTTACATTTAATAGGATTACATCAGAGCAGTATCAAGAATTATTAGAGAAAGTTAATAAATAATCCAAGAAGGGCAATAGACTAGACAATAGCCTTTTTTTATTGCCCTTTTAGAATTTTTTTAGTTTGAATAGCCAAAAGAACATCATTATCTTGTTGAAACAAAAAAATACGCATATTCCTGCTATCCTTTACTGCTTCTATGAGAAGTGGTTCATTAATAAAGGTTATATCCCAAGAATCATCTTTAAATATCTTTGTATATTCCTTTATAACCTGTTCTTGAGTTGAGTCCTTTATTATATAAGTTGCAGTAGTATATTCATTTTCTTTTTTAGCTTGATGAGAAATTTCAACAAATTCCATATTAGGATGAGTAGGCAAAGATGTAAATTCATTAGTATTGTTCTTACAAGCTACTAAAGTAAAAATACAGATAAATATTACAAAAATTATCTTTTTCATATTAACACCTCCGGTGTTAGTATTAACAAAAAACTAGTATTATATGATTAAAAAGAGACTAATACAAAAAAATTAATATAATTTTGGAGGTGGGGTATGGAAAAATCACTAATGGATCTAGCCGCAGCTAATGGAATATGGGCTGCTCTTTTTGTTTTTCTTTTTATATACGTACTTTATGACAGTAGAAGAAGAGAAGGTAAATATCAAGAAACTATTCATGATAATCAAATTATTATCAAGGAGCTTTCTAATAAATTTGGAATAGTTGATGCTATAAAAGATGATGTTTCTTTTATAAAAGATGAATTGAAACGGAGGTGATAAAATATGAGTAATTTTAGATTTCTTACTATAGAAGAATTAATTAAAGAGCTAGACAAATATCCATTCAAGCAGCTCCACATTCACCATACATGGAAGCCGGCACATAGTTCTTTTAAAGGCAACAATCATATAGCCATGCAGCAAAGTATGAAAGATTTTCACACAAAAAGTAATGGATGGAGTAACATAGGACAACATCTAACATTGTTTCCTGATGGTACCTGGTTGACCGGAAGACCATTTAATATTGCTCCTGCGTCAATTAAAAATTGGAATACTGGAGCTTTAGCTGTAGAAATGGTAGGAAACTTTGATATACCAGGTACTGGTGTAGAAAATAACCTTGGATATGACAAGTTAGAGAGCAAGCAGAAAGAAGAGATGTTGAAGTTAATCAAATATTTCATATACAAATATGGAGAATCTAGTATCAAATTTCATAGAGAAGGACCAGGTGCAAATAAGACTTGTCCAGGGACATCCCTAGATAAAAATAAATTAATCCAGGAGGCTAAGGCTATGGAAGAAAAACAAGATATAAGAGTAGACTTACCAATGGTACTACATGGTAGAGAAAAATCATTAAAAGCAATACTATATCAGCAAAGCTATCATGTTTCTATCAGGACAATATTAGAAATGCTTGGCTATAAAGTAGATTACAAAGATGGTAAAGTTCACGTAGAATATAAGGAGGAATAAATAATGTTTAATGAATTTATGAGTTTAGAAGTATTAGCAACTTTTGCAGGGTTGGTAGCTGCAGTATCAATTATAGTTCAATTTACTAAATCAATCATAAAAAAGAAATTTGGAGACCCAATAGTAAGGCTATATGCTTTTATTGTAGCATTAGTACTTACTTTTATTTTCGCCAATTCTGGTCCAGGAGCAGAAGGAATATTGCTTACAATAATTAATGCAATTCTTGTATCTATAGCAAGTATGGGTGGATATGAAATATTAGCAGATCCTAGAGCAGAGAAAGAGCGAAAAGATAGAGAGAATAAAGATATTGATGAAACAGAGTATGATAAAGTTAATTTTGCTAGTGAATTGCAGAGGAAAGTTGAATAAGTAAAATAATAGGCCCTGGATTATCCCAGGGCTTTTTTTATTGCTTGAATAAGTACCATATCTTAGATTTAAGTTCATATTTAAGCTCGTATATGTCTTTTCCATTATGCTGACAGACAAATATTATACGGTTATTACCTACTATCTTTTCCTCATAAGATTTCATCACTTTCTCCACATTAACTACTAGATCATCTAGTCTAAATCTAACAGGTTCAATATTCCCATTTGGATAAAAAATTGCCATGACTTTAATAGGCTGATTAATAATTTTCATGTTATCACTCTTTCTATAAAATACTAGTCATACCTGGATACTCATCATCTGGATATCCACCAAGGATAGGTTGTAAATCGGTATTAGCAAATACACCTCTCATTATAGCTGTGTCTCCATATTTTTCTCGTAAACTATCAATAACTTTATCAAGTTTGCTATTGCTTTGATTGTTAAAGAAGTTCATTTGTTGCATATCAGAGCAGCATAAATCAGAGACAGATACTCCTAATTGGCGAATAGGACTTTTATCCCACACTTCATCAAATAGAATACATATATTTTTATAAATTTCATTTGTAGAGTCAGTCGAGTAAATCAATCTTCTCTGATGTGATACATGAGAAAATATCGAATTTTTGATACTAATTCTTACTACCCTACACACCATATTTGCTTTTCTTAATCTCCAAGCTGTCATTTCTACAAGACTCAAGATTACTGCATGAGCCGTTTCTTTATCCTCTACATCAAACTTAATAGTAGAGCTATTACCAATACTTTTAATAGTAGAACTAGCATTAAAAGTAGAGTGATCAATTCCATTTGCATAATCATGTATTACTTTGCCATGAGATTTAAAGAATGAATAAAGCAAATTTAAATCAGTATTAGCTAATTCTCCAATGGTATAAATATTTAGATTGTTTAATTTTTCCTTTGTTTTTCTTCCAACCATATAGAGATCACCAACTGGTAATGGCCATAACTTATATTTTATCTCTTCTAGAAAGCATGTGTGAACCATATCTGGCTTTTGAAAATCTCCGGCCATTTTAGCAAGTAATTTGTTTTCAGAAATTCCGACGTTTACGGTATATCCAAATATATCTTTTATTTCATCCTTAATTTTATAAGCTAATTGAATGCCCTTTTCTCTGGAGGTTTTAGTAAATTTCATGAAGCACTCATCTATACTAAAGACCTGAACATCAGAAGTATAGGTATGTAAAAAATCATATAGTGCCTGAGATGCCTGCACATATATCTTGTAATTCGGAGGTACAACAAGAAGATTAGGGCATTTCTGTCTTGCTGAATACAAAGACTCTCCTGTTTGTATTTTATATTTTTTAGCAAGCATGGATTTTGCGAGTACTATTCCATGGCGATTTTCTTCGTTGCCCCCAATAACAGAAGCAACAGTTCTTATGTCTCGATCTATGCCTAGTTGTTTTTCATATGCAGCTGTCCATGAAAGAAACGCAGAATTTACATCAATATGCATAATAATATTCATTCATATACACCTCAAATCAAAACATTAGTTCTGAACGTCTGTTTGCATATAGTATATCATAATTTATTAAAATTAAAAGTATTATTTTTGTAAAGATTGAAATAATTGACAGATAAAAAAATAGCTTAATCTTTTTATAATTTAAAGGAGTTTTGAAATTTATATAGAATAGTATATTCAGGTGATCATATGGATGATAAGAGAGTAAAAATAAAAAATATATTAATTTTGGTGTTAGTGTTTATTATAGGTTTTGGCGTAGGAATGCATTTTGCTTTTCAAACAGTATTTAATAGATTTGAAAGACATGGTATTGAAGTTAATCTATTTCCATGATTAAGCAATCAATGATATATTTCTAACTATATCATTGATAACCTAGTGGTACAGAAGAGCTAGCTCATTGGGAGATAATTGGAACCTTAGTATGGAGATTAGTAAAAGATGCACCAGTACATCAAATAAAAGGAACGCCATTTGAAGCTCATTATGTAAATCACGGTAAGAGTCCTTTCCCTCATAATGCTGGAGGGCAAGCTTGGACAGCTGGATATATTCAGTCAAAAGCTGATCCAGTGGCAGATTTACACGAAGATATGGCAGCAGAAGAAAAAGCAAGATCAACTTATGAATATTTAATTAGGGTAAGTGATGACCCAGGAGTAACTGATACATTAAGATTTTTAAGGGAAAGAGAAATAGTCCATTTCCAAAGATTTGGAGAAACATTAAGGATAGTACAGGAGTATTTGGATTGTAAGAAATATTATTAAAAGTGAATATAGAAAAAAGTTAAGGGCTCATATCTGCAATGGATATGAGCCTTTTTGTGACAAGATTTTGACGAGAAAAAGATATTTTAGATCATACGTTAGCTATTTGCCATAAGTTATATCTATATTATATAATAAGACTATAGACAAGCTGGAGGGTGAAAAATGAAAGATAACAATTATCTAACCAATATGAATTACGTAGATGCCATAATGATAGTAGATAGACATGGAAAAATTGTATATTCTGTGAGATATAATCCTAGATTTGATAGTAGTGGTTGTGAGGATGATCTTGAGAATATATTAAATAGAAATTTTTTAGAAGTATATTCTGGTATTAACCCCAAAGATAGTACTATGATTAGATGTATTAATGAAGGAAAGCCGATTTATTTATCAGAGCAGGTATTTAGCGATTATAAGGGAAGGATTATAAATACTCAAAATCTTACAATACCAATAATAAAAAGTGGAAAAATTCTTGGTGCAATAGAACTATCTAAAGATATAACCAAGATCGAAGAGCAGATAAAAAGTAAAGGTTATTCCTTTAAAACAGATTCCGTTAGATACAAAAGAATACAGGGACCTATATATACTTTTGAAGATATAATTACGTCAAATAAGGAAATGTTACATAATATAGAAAAGGCAAAAATAATATCAAATAATACATCCTCAGTTATAGTCTATGGAGAGACAGGAACAGGTAAGGAGCTATACGTTCAATCAATTCACAATTATAGCAGTAGAAGAAATAAACCATTCATAGTGCAGAACTGCGCCGCACTTCCTGAAAATCTATTTGAATCTATATTATTTGGCTCAGTTAAAGGAGCTTTTACTGGTGCTATAGATAAGCCAGGTTTATTTGAAGAAGCTCATGGAGGAACATTATTCTTAGATGAAGTGAATTCTATGCCTCTAAATCTACAAGCAAAATTACTTAGGGTATTACAGGATGGCAGGGTTCGTAGAGTAGGAGGTAGTCAAGAAAAGGAAGTAGACGTAAGAATAATTGCAGCAATGAATATAGAGCCAGTCAAGGCTATGGAATTAGGACAAATTAGGGAGGATTTATTCTATAGGTTATGTGGAATAAGTTTAAAACTACTGTCACTCAGGGAACGAAAAGAAGATATAATGGTATATGTTGAATATTTTATAAATCTTTACAATGCGAAATATAGCAAGGGGATAATCGGTATATCTAATGAAGTAATGAAATTGTTTCTTGAATACAATTGGCCCGGAAATGTAAGAGAACTTCAGCATGTAATAGAATCCTCAATTCATTTTGTAGGAAATAATGAAGAAATAAAATTAGATCATCTTCCAGTATATTTAAACGATAAGATTAATAAAGAGAATGATGATTTTATTGAGGATAATTTCGATATAAGTTGTGCTACATCTTTAGATGAAATGCTTGAAGGAATAGAAAAACAAATGATAAATAAAGCTTTAGAAAGTACAGGAGGTAATATAACTAGAGCTGCTTCATTATTAAAAATAACTAGGCAAAGATTACACTATAAACTTGATAAATATGGGATAGATTTTAATTGATGTTAAAAAAATAGCAAAAAAATTTTCACTGGGTGACAGATTTCTGTCACCTTTATTATATTTTATTATCTTTTAATAACCAAAATAGGGCTTTAACAGTTGGCATAGCTTTTGCATTATTATGGTGTAAAGAGAGTAAGAAAAAAGGAGGCTAAGATATGGAATTAATTCTAAGAAAGATTAAAGTAAATGATATAGTATTTGGTCTGGCGACCAAAATAGATAATGGAATATTAACTATATCCAAGGATGAAATCCAAGACTTGTTATTAGAAGATGAAAGAATATTAGAAGTGCAAATAGATGTAGCAAGACCTGGAGAGTCCATCAGAATAATTCCCGTTAAGGATGTTATAGAGCCCAGAGCCAAGCTAAATGGTGATGCTTTCCCCGGAGTAGATGGAGCAATAGAGGATGTTGGCAGAGGGATTACTTATGCATTAAAGAATTGTGCTGTAATCACAACGGGCCCTATAGTGGGATTTCAAGAAGGAATAATTGATATGAAGGGTCCTTTAACTAAATATACACCATTTTCTCAGTTAAACAATCTTGTCCTTAATATAAAGAAGAAAATCGGAGTAAGTCAACACGAACATGAAGAGGCGGTAAGAGTAGGTGGAATAAAAGTAGCGCATTATATTGGAAGACAGGCCTTAGAGTATAAGAGTTATGAAGAAGAGATTTATAATTGGAATAGCTTATCAGTTAAGCTAAAGGAGTATCCAGAACTACCAAAGGTAGCATATGTTTATCAATGTGTAGGTCAAGGACTTTTACATGATACCTATTTTTATGGAAAAGATGTTAAGACTATGGTTCCAACAGCAGTTAATCCCCTAGAGATATTTGATGGTGCATTAGTTAGCGGTAACTGTGTGTCAGCAGGGTCTAAAACTACAACATACCACCATCAAAATAATGCCATTATTAATGAATGTTTTAAAAGGCATGGGAAAGAAATAAATTTCATAGGTGTAGTCCTAAGTCCTATGACTACATACCTAGCAGATAAATATAGAAATGCAGTAATTACATCTAGAATGGTGGAAATGCTTGGAGCTGATGGAGTTATTCAATCGCAAGAGGGCTTTGGTAATCCAACAACTGATTTAATGATGATATGTAAGAGACTTGAAAATAAAGGAATAAAGACAGTCCTTATTAGCAATGAAGACGCTGGAGTAGATGGTAAATCTGAATCCTTACCAGATGGTACTATAGAGGCTAATGCCATGGTTTCAACTGGAAATAGCAATGCAACAATTAAAATACCACCGATGGATGTGATATTAGGAGATTTCGATGCGTTAGAACATATTACAGGAGGTTTCCAAGGTTCAAGGCAAGGGGATGGGTCTCTAATCATAGAAGTTCATGGTATATTAGGTAGTCATAATTTACAAGGTTTTAATCACTTATCAGCAGTGACAATCTAGGAGGTGAGAGGATGAAAAAAATATTATTCTATACTAATCAATTTTTTGGACAAATTGGAGGAGAAGAGAAGGCAAGTATACGACCCAAAATAGAAAAAGGTATAGTAGGTTCAGCAAATCTATTTAAGGACTTAGAGGGTGAAATCATTGCTACAATAATTTGTGGAGATAATTATTATGCAGAAAATATGGAGGAAACGAGAAAATTCATATCTAAACATATAGAGAAGCTTAATCCTGACTTGGTTGTAGCAGGGCCTGCATTTAACGCAGGAAGATTTGGTATAGCTTGTGGAGATATATGTAGTTTTGTTAATGAAAAATATGGAATCAACACTATAACTGGAATGTATATAGAAAACCCGGCAGTTGAGATATATAAGAGTAATACCTATATTGTAGAAACTGGCAATTCTGCAGCTACAATGAGAAAGGCAGTTTTGAAAATGTCAAAATTGGCTAATAAATTGTTAAAAAATGAAGATATTGGATTACCTAATGAAGAAGGATATATTCCGAAGGGAATTAGAATAAATGTATTTAAAGAAAAAAATGGAGCAGAAAGAGCGCTTGACATGTTAATTAAAAAGCTAAAGGGAGAAGAATTTAAAACTGAAATTCCAATACCAATATATAATACAATTACTCCAGCGGAGCCAATATTTGATATAAAGAAGGCCAAAATTGCCTTATTAACAACTAGCGGATTAGTGCCTATTAAAAATCCCGATCATTTGCCAGCCGCTACTGCAAAATTTTATAAAAAATATCCAATAGATAGTATAGAAAGATTTGAAGAAGGAGAATTTGAATCAGTTCACGCAGGATTTGATCCAGTATATGCAAATCATAACCCAAATAGGTTGTTACCACTGGATTTATATAAACAATTGGAAAAGGATGGAGAAATAGGAAATTTACATGAACATTACTTCGTAACTACAGGAAATTCTACCTCGGTAGCAGATGCTACAAAAATGGGAAAAGAAATAGCGCAGGAATTATTGGATGCAGGGGTAGACGGAGTTATAATGACATCAACCTGAGGCACATGTACACGTTGCGGTGCAACCATAGTAAAAGAAGTAGAGAATATAGGGATTCCAGCATCACATATATGTACAGTAACGCCAATTTCAAAGACAGTTGGAGCAATAAGAATAGTTCCAGCAGTGGCAATACCTTATCCAGTAGGTAATCCCAATGAAACTGAAGAAAAAGAAAAGGAAATCAGAAAAAAAATAGTACAACATGCTATCGACCTATTGCAAGAAAAATTCTAAGGGGGAATAGAAATGAAAGTTGCAGTACTTGGTTCAGGAAATGGTGGTTGTGCCGTTGCCTTTGACTGGGCAAAAGCAGGACACGAAGTATACTTATACGATTTTGAACAATTTTCTTTTAATATTGATGCCATAAATGATAAAGGTGGTATTTCTAGCTCGGGAATGTTAGAAGGATTTCAAAAATTATCATATGTAGGTCATGATTTAGAGAAAACTTTGAAAGGGGCACAGTTAATATTTATTGTAGGACCAGCTTATAGTACAGAACCTTTTGGAAAAGCTGTAAAACCTTATTTAGAAAAGGGTCAAACTTTTATAGTATGTCCTAGTTCTTGTGGCGGTAGTATCGTATTTAAAAATGCATTAGGGTTGAGTCTAGATAATGAAGATTATTTAATAGCTGAAACAAGTACTTTGCCTTATGCTGTAAGAATTAATGGACCTGCAAGTATTAATATATTTTTGAAGTTAAAAGATGGTGTGTTTCTCGCAGCTCTGCCTAGTAAGCATACTTCTAAGGTTCATGAATTAATAAAAGAAGTTTATCCAGCGTTAATTCCTGCAAAGAATGTACTGCAAACAACATTGCAAAATGCCAACCCAATTATTCATCCATCTGTAACATTACTAAATGCAGCGTTAATAGAGAGAACTAAAGGAGATTTTTATTTTTACGAAGATGGGGTAACCACAGCTGTAGGAAGATTAATGAAGGAAGTAGATAAAGAGAGAATAGCAATAGGTTATAGACTTGGATTCAATATTATTGAAGATCCAGTTCTAGGGATGAAACAAGGTTATATGCAGGAGGCAACATATGATAAAGGATATTCAGAAGCTATGGGATTTAAGGGAATAGGAGCACAATCAACCTTAGACCATAGATACTTAAATGAAGATGTTGGCTATGGATTAATATTTATGGCGGAACTTGGTAAGGAAATTGGGGTAGGGACACCCGTAATGGATTCAGTAATAAAACTTGCATCAATTATTATGGATAGGGATTATCGAGGAGAGAAAAAAAGAACAATGGAAACATTAGGTCTTAATAAGTATAATTTATCAGATTTACTTGAAATTTTATAGGACTTATAAAAATTAAGGAGGTAATATCATGGATCCAGTTACAAACTTTGGAATTTTATCATTATTACCAGCATTTACAGCATTAATCCTCGCATTTATTACTAGGGAAGCAGTTTTTTCATTATTAATTGGAGTTCTAGTTGGGATATTAGTCACAGGACAAAATATATTATTTGGATTTACTGGGCTAGCTCAATCCGCACTAGGAAATGCAGATTTTATCTGGGTACTAAGCATAGAAGTTTTTGTAGGTATTATGATAGCATTTTTTCAAAAATCAGGTGCCATTGATATTTTTTCAAAATCTATCGAAAAAATGAATGTAAAAGCAAAAGGTGCTCAAGTACTAGCTTGGCTACTAGGTATATTTATATTTTTTAGCGATTATTTTAGTCCTCTATATGTAGGTACAGTTATGAGAAATATAACAGATAAAGCAAGAGTATCAAGGGAAAAATTAGCGTATATATGTGACTCTACATCAGCACCAGTCTGTACAATTATTCCTTTTTCCTCTTGGGGTGTATATGTAGCAGGGCTATTAGTGGGAATTGGAGCATTTACGGATAAAAATATAGCTATGAATGCAATTGTTAGGATGGTTCCGTTCAATTTTTATGGTATTTTATCCGTAATTATGGTAGGGATAATAGCAATAGGTATAATTCCTGACTTTGGGCCTATGGGCAAAGCTGAGAAAAGAACAAGAGAAACAGGAAAGGTTATGAATGATAATGCAAGACCATTATTAGGAAAAGAGCTTTCAGAAATTAAGCCTAATGAAGGTATAAAGCCAAATCTTTTTTTAAACTTCTTCGCTCCAGCATTAATTATTATTTCAATTACATTAGGAACATATATAATTAATGGAAGCGCAAAAACACTTGAGGGATTTGTTGCCGCAGTAGCATTTCAATTTATTACAATGCTGATTCAAAAAATTGGAACTATTCCTGAATTAGTAGAGACAGCTATAGCTGGTATCAAAGGTATAGTATCTGCAGTTATTATTTTAGCATTAGCATATTCACTTAATGCAATAAGTAAAGAACTTGGAACTGCAGACTATGTTATATCAATTGCTAGTTCATGGATGACGCCAGCATTATTATTAGTATTTACATTCCTCATAGGAGCTTTTATATCATTTTTCACGGGTACTAGCTGGGGAACATATGCTATTTTAACTCCAATAGTTGTACCATTGGCATTTAATTTGACAGGTGGAAATATAACAACATTAGTATATGCAACTATAGCTGCAGTAATGGGGGGAGGATGTTTCGGAGATCATTGTTCGCCATTATCAGATACAACAATATTATCATCACTTGCAGCTGGCTCAGATCATATTGATCACGTAAAAACGCAAGTGCCCTATGCACTTTCAGTAGCAGGAATATCGGCAGTACTTTATTTAGTAATAGGAATTATGTTATAGCAAAATTGAGCTTTGGAGGAATGAATAATGAAGATAGGAATACCAAAAGAAATAAAGCCATACGAATATAGAGTAGCATGTGATCCTAATGGAGTAAAAGAAATAGTAAATAAAGGGCATAAAGTATTAGTTGAAAGAAATGCAGGAATAGGTAGCGGATTTACTGATGAAGATTATAAGGCTCAAGGGGCGGAAATAATAGATACAGCCAGAGAAATATTTGCAAAATCAGATTTAATTTATAAAGTAAAAGAAATTTTTCCAGAAGAGTTTGCATATATGAGAGAAGGCCAAATAATATTTACGTATATTCATTCTAATGCTCATAGAGAACAAACAGATGCCATGATTGAGAAAAAAATTATTGGGATAGCTTATGAGGATGTGGATGATAAAGATGGGGAATTTCCTTTATTAAAACCAATGAGTATTATAGCTGGAAAGGGAGGATTTCTAGCAGCATTAAACTTTATGCAGAAAATCTATGGAGGAAATGGAATATTACTATCGAAAATAGATGGTATAAGAACTCCAGAAATAACCATTATAGGTGCGGGAAATTCAGGAGTAGGGGCAGCAGAATTAGCATCAGCATTTGGAAACAAAGTTACGGTATTAGATATAGATGTAAATAAGCTAGAAGCGGCAAGAAAAGTATTACCACCAAATGTAGAATTTTTGTATTCTAATAGAAACAATCTAGAGATGTGTCTGAAGAGGACAGATGTATTAATGAATTGTATCCTTTGGCCAAAATGGAGAAAAGATCATTTAGTAAGTAAAGATATGCTAACCATAATGAAAAATAGAGCATTAATAGTAGATATAGCATGTGATGAAGGTGGAGCTATAGAGACATGTAAATCTACAACTCATGATGATCCAATATATGAAGTAAATGGAATAATACATTATTGTGTAGATAATATACCATCTGCATTTTCGCAGACGGCAACTCAAACTCTATGTAATGCAACTCTTCCATATTTACTAGAAATAGCAGATAAAGGAGTGGAAAAGGCATTAAAGGATAATAAATATCTTAGAAGAGGTTTATCATTCTATAATGGAAAATTAACTTTGAAAGAGACTGGAAGAAAACAGGAAAGACCATATATAACACCTGAAGAAGCTTTAGGAATATAAATATTGAGTATAGAAAGATAAAGCTAGAGACTCATATCTACAAGATACGAGTCTCTTTATAATGTATATGAGAATTCTAATTTGTTTTCATATGAACTTGGCATAGATTTCATACAAATATTTTTTTACATAAAATTTTATTGACAAAAAGAGGACGATATCATAATATATAAATATACGGATACGGGGTATTGGTTTAAAGTTAAAGTTGGCAAGGAGGAATTAAAAATGAGTAAAAAAGTAGTTATCGTTGGCGGTGTTGCTGGTGGTGCAACAGCTCTAGCCAGACTTAGAAGACTTGATGAAGATGTTCAGATAGTATTGTTTGAAAGAGGAGAATATGTTTCCTTTGCAAATTGCGGTTTGCCATATTATATAGGAGGAACTATAGAAAATAGGGATTCCTTATTGGTTCAAACGCCAGAAAGTATTATGGAAAGATTTAACGTAGATGTAAGAATAAGATCAGAAGTTACGAAGATATTTAAGGAAGATAAAAAAGTATTGGTTAAGGATTTAAAAAATGATAAGACATATGAGGAATACTATGATTATCTTATTTTATCCACAGGATCAACACCCTTAAGGCCACCAATACCAGGAATTAACTCGCCTAACATCTTTAGTCTTTGGAATATACCAGATACAGATACCATAAAATCTTATGTAGATGAGAAAAGTCCAAAGTCTGCTATAGTAGTAGGTGGTGGATTTATAGGTCTTGAAATGGCAGAGAATTTACATGATTTAGGACTAAAAGTTTCCATAGTGGAGATGCTAGATCAAGTAATGGCACCGATAGATTATGAGATGGCACAAATAGTTCATGAGCATTTGAGGTCAAAGGGGGTAGACCTTAGACTGAAGGATGGAGTAAGCAAGTTTGAATATAATAGTGGAGTGACTACTATTACTTTACAATCAGGTGCTGAAATCAAAGGAGATATGATTATATTATCCATCGGTATTAGACCTAATGGAGAGTTAGCTAAGGATGCAGGACTAGAAGTAAATCAAAGAAGTGGAATCATTGTAGATAAGTATTTAAAGACTTCTGATGACTATATATATGCTATAGGAGACGTTATTGAAGTTAAAGACTATGTAAACAATGTTCAGACAATGGTACCTTTAGCAGGTCCAGCTAATAAACAAGGCAGAATAGTTGCAAATAATATTTTAGGTTCAAAGGAAGAATATAAAGGAACTCAGGGAACGAGTATTGCTAAAGTTTTTGATTTGACAGTAGCTAATACAGGTACAAATGAAAAAACTTTAAATAGGCTAGGAAAAGAATACAAAAAGGATTATTTTATAGCCATTATTCATTCTAATTCCAATGCAGGATATTATCCTGGAGCATTACCAATGACCATAAAATTAATATTTGACTTTAATGGTAAAATTCTAGGTTCACAAATAGTAGGATATGAGGGTGTGGATAAGAGAATAGATGTAATAGCTACTGTCATTAGATTTGGAGGAAAAGTTTCTGATTTAACAGAACTAGAACTCGCATATGCACCACCATATTCCTCAGCTAAGGATCCAGTGAATATGGTAGGATTTGCGGCGGAAAATCAGCTATTAGGAAAAGTTGACATTGTTCTTTGGAAAGAATTAGAAGAGCTAGATAAAGAAAATATTATTATCTTAGATGTAAGGGAAAAAGAGGAAATAAATATGGGCTATATTAAAAACTCTATTAATATTCCTTTAGGACAGCTAAGAAATAGACTTGGAGAATTGGATAAAAATAAATCATATATCTTGTATTGTGCTGTAGGCCTTAGAGGATATATAGGTACAAGAATTCTTACTCAAAACGGATTTATAGCTAAAAATTTAGCAGGGGGTTTTAATACCTATAAGACTATGTTTTGTCAAAATAGTAGAGATGATGCCTGTGGTATTAGTAGCAGTGGGCCCGAAGTCTTTAGTGATTCTGGAGTTCAGAAAGTGGAGAAAAAAACTAAAAGATTAGAAGAAATAGATGTCAAGGTAGCTGGAACAGGTGAATTTTTTAAATTAAATGCTTGTGGTTTATCTTGCCCTGGTCCTATTATGCAAGTAAGTGAAAAAATCAAAACTATTGATGAGGGAGATAAATTAGAAGTAATGTCAACAGATCCAGGGTTTATCAATGATATTGCTGCTTGGTGTAAGAATACAGGAAATATGTTGATAAGAACTGAAAAAGGAGACAAGAAATTTGTTGCTCTAATTGAAAAAGGGAGTAAAATTAAAGGGCAAGTTGGCAAAAGTGTACCACAAGTAAAAGATGATAAAAATATTATAGTCTTTAGTGGAGATCTTGATAAAGCTATAGCATCCTTCATTATAGCAAATGGTGCAAGAGCAATGGGCAAAGAAGTTACTATGTTCTTTACATTTTGGGGATTAAATATAATTAAAAAGGACTCCTATATAAAGACAAACAAAGATTTTATGGCTAAAGTGTTTGGAATGATGATGCCGAAGAGCAGCAGAAAACTTGGGCTCTCTAAGATGAATATGGCAGGTATGGGACCTAAGATGATAAGGATGGTAATGAAGGATAAAAATATATCTTCATTAGAGGAATTAATAGAACAAGGAATTAAATCTGGAATTAAAATGGTAGCATGCCAGATGTCAATGGATGTAATGGGAGTAAGTAAAGAAGAACTCCTCGATGGAGTAGAAATTGGTGGAGTAGCCACAATGCTCAATGCAGCAGATGACTCTAATATGAGCTTGTTTATATGAAAATGGGACTAAAAAGTCTCATTTTTTTATGATTAGGGTTATACAAAATGGGAATATATATGAAGAGAGTTGCATATTCTAGACATTGTTTAGAATATAGTATACAATGTATATAATAAAATTTATAAAGGGGGAATTTTGATGAACGCAATGACAGCGGAAAATTTGAGATCAGCATTTGGTGGTGAATCTCAAGCACATATGAGATACAGAATTTGGAGTGATAAGGCTAATAAAGATGGATTCCCAACTGTGGCTAGATTATTTATGGCTACATCAGATGCAGAAGAAGTTCATGCTACACTTCATTTCAAAGCATTAAAAGATGTTTCAGGTGATTTTTTAGTAGCATCTGGAGCAGGATTTGGGCTTAGCACTACTTCAGATAACCTTCAAGGAGCAATCAATGGAGAGTTGCATGAAGTAAATCAAATGTATCCAGCTTACATAGCAGTGGCAGAGATGCAGGGAGAAAAAACAGCTATATCAGCAATGAGATTTGCTATTGAAGCAGAAAAAGTTCATGCAGAGCTTTTCACTAAAGCTAAAGAAGCAGTAGATGCTGGTAATGACTTAGAAGCAAAGGTTGTGGAACTTTGTCCAGTTTGCGGATATATTACATTAACAGGTGAAGAAGATAAATGTCCACTTTGTAATGCGAAGAAAGAGCTATTTGTAGCATACTAATAAATATAGTATGATGCTAGACACTTTGTGTCTAGCTTTCTACTTTTTATGACCTAACACAGCGAACGGTAGTGAGCTGATGTAGGTCAAACGCACCTACGCTGTCCGTTTTGTCTACAATTCGCTACGCTTATTGGACAAAAAGGCAACGAGAACCAAATTCATATGAGCGTAGCGAGTAAATGAATTTGAGCTTTGAGACTGCGGAGTGCGCATTGTGAATTTATTTAGGAGGTTGTTTTATTATGGTAATCGAAACTATTACACTATCTTTACTACTCGGGAAATTAATGGGTGGAAAGATAAGAAATATCGGTAATTTATATATAAACGGATGGTATTTATTTGTTGTAGCTTTTTCAGTAGAAATCATATCCTTATTAATAGTTTCTAAAACCGGTGGAAATTTAAGTGATATTATAGAGAATAATTTCTTCTATATACATATATTTATCTACTTATTACTAATCATTGGGCTAATAATGAATTTTCATGAGAATGGACTTAGAATAACTTTATTTGGATCTATTTTAAATTTTTTACCTCTTTCACTAAATAGTGGGAGAATGCCTGTTGCAATAAATGCTTTAAAGGCTTCTAAATTATATACTCAGTTATCGCTATTAGAAGAGGGAAGAATAATGACCCATACTTTAGCTAATAAAGCTACAAAGTTAACTTTTTTAGGAGATATAATACCAATACCAAAACCATATCCTTTCCCTAAAATAATAAGTATTGGAGATGTTTTGATATCATTAGGACTTTTAATATTAATATTATCTTATATGAGAAAGAAATATGAGTCCCAAGGAAAAACTATAGAATTTTATAGACCCTAATTTCATTAGGGTTTATTTTTTTATGTTTTTGGGAAACTATAAGAAAAGACATAAGGAGGTAATGTTTTGGAACTTAGACTTTTAATTATAGCAGTGATACCTGCTATAATCATAATTGCAGGTATATATTTATCTGATAGACATGATAGAGAGCCTCTAAGGGTTTTACTATTTACCTATATTTTAGGAGCATTAACAGTAATTCCTTCAGTTATAGTTGAAGAGATTTTAATTGCATTTAATATATTTCCTGGTGTATTAGGTGCTTTTTATAATGCTTTCCTAGTTGCAGGATTTACAGAAGAGTTTTTTAAAAGATTAGTAGTACTAAAATATCCCTATAAAACAAAATTTTTTAATGAGAAATTAGACGGTATAGTTTATTGTGTATTTGCAACTATGGGTTTTGCTACTGTAGAAAATATAATTTATGTTGCATATAGATATACTAACAATCCTTTTATTGGGCTATATAGAGGAATATTTTCAGTACCAGCCCATGCTGTTTTTGGTATAACTATGGGATATTATCTATCCTTAGCTAAATTTGACACAAATATAGATAGAAAAAGAATGAATATGAGAAAGTCTTTGTATATGCCTATTATTATGCACGGGATGTTTGACTTTATATTGATGGCAGAGATACCTCAGCTTACAATGGTTTTTGTTCCATATGTAATATTTTTGTGGATATTAAATCAAAGAAAATTAGCAAATTTTATGTATGATTCAAAATCTAGAGTAATAGGTTTAAAGAGAAAAGAATAACTAATATTGTATAAAATATTAACAAAGTATAAAATAAAGGTAGAGACATCTCTACCTTTAGGCTAAAGGACAAGCTATTGATATATTAGGGGGAATACTATGAGGAAAAAACATAACACAATTATAATATTTTTAATTCTAATATTTTGTTTCTTAGGATTTATGGGAGCAGCGGCTTATATGAAGTTCAAATCTGCAGAAACAAATATAACAAGTGAATACATAGAAGCAGACAATGAAATAGACGAGGAAAAATCTGCAGTTAAAAATTTAGATGATATTACTGAGGTTATTGAGGAGCCTAGGATATCTACTATAAATCTTCTAGCTGTTGGAGATATAATGTTTCACTCACCTCAATATAAAGCTGCCTTCAACAAAGAAACTCTAAGCTACGATTTTACTTCTACATTTAGACATATAAAGAAATATGTTGAGAAAGCCAATATAGCATTAGGAAATTTTGAAACTGTTACTGCAGGGGAAGAAATTCCTTTTTCTGGCTTTCCTCGATTTAATACACCAAAGGAATCTCTTTTAGCCTTAAAGGAGACAGGCTTTGATATACTTGCTACGGCCAATAATCATTGCTTAGATCATGGAAAGACAGGATTAATTAGGACTATAGATAATATAAATGAGTATGGGATGAAAAATATAGGAACATATAAAGAACCAAATAATAATATTCTTATAGAGGAGATAGAAAATATAAGAATAGGATTCCTTTCCTATACCTATGGTTTAAATGGTATGGATTCTACTTTAACAGGGGAAGAATTATCATATATGGTGAATAGAATAGATGAAGAGAAAATAAAAGGAGATATTGAAAAGGTAAGATCTTCAGATATTGATTTAATAGTAGTATTTATTCACTGGGGGAATGAATATCAAAGAGAACCTTCCAGCTATCAGATAGAGTTAGGTGAAAAAATGGTAGAATGGGGTGCAAATATTATATTAGGTAGTCATCCCCATGTAATACAAAGATCTCAAATAATTAATAAGGATGGAAAAGACAATTTTATAATATATTCCATGGGGAACTTTTTATCAAATCAGAGAAAAGAAACTATGGATAATTCTTATACTGAAGATGGAGTAATGATAAATTTAGAGATAGAAAAAGATTTTTCTTGTCAACAAACAGTAATTAAAAATATACAGTATATACCAACTTGGGTCTATAAATACAGAGAGAATAATAAATTATTTTTCGAAATTCTGCCCATTGATGATTATATTAATGGAGAGTTGAATGTGAGTATAGTAGATTCTTTAAAAGGGAGACTCAAGAAGTCATATGATGATACTATGAGCAAGATGAGTGAAAATTAACCATTTTCAGAATTGAATTAAATTTATTATATTCAATTTATTAGTTCAATTAATGGAACAGTTATTATATAATAGGAATAGAAGTGAAAATACGATAAAAGGCGTGGTAAACCTTGGAACTTATTAATAGAATATTTTCAGGCATTAGAATAAGGGACATAATTGATATTATCATTGTGGCAGCTGTTTTTTATAAGATATTTAAATTAATTAGAGAGACTAGGGCGGAACAATTAACTAAAGGTATTTTTGCATTATTTGTATTTGCTAAACTTAGTGGTTTATTACAGCTATATACTATAAATTGGATATTAGAAAATGCCATGACTGTTGGAGTTCTTGCTATTCTAATAGTCTTTCAGCCTGAGCTTAGGCGTGGATTGGAGTATATTGGTAGATCCAGATTTTTTACAAAATCTCTACTAGAAATAAAGGGAGAGAGCTTATCTAAGACTGTAGATGAAATAGTGGAAGCTTGTGCATCTTTATCTAGACAAAAGATTGGAGCATTGATTGTTTTAGAAAGAGAAACAGGATTAAATGAGGTTGCCGATACCGGAACTAAGATCAATGGTATGGTATCCAGTAATCTACTTATCAATATATTTATTCCAAATACACCATTACATGATGGAGCAGTGATTATAAAAGAAGATATGATTAAAGCAGCTGCTTGTTTTTTACCTCTTACAGACAATATGAATATAAGTAAGGAATTAGGTACAAGGCATAGAGCTGCACTAGGTATATCGGAAAGATCTGATAGTTTAGCTATAATAGTTTCAGAAGAAACGGGTTCTATTTCTATAGCTGAAAATGGAACTATAGCAAGACATTTAGATTCTAAGACATTAAAACAAATATTAACAGATATGTATAAGCCAAAGGATTCAACACAAACATTTATGACTAAATGGAGGCGAAAAGATGAGCAAGGAGAAGAGTGATTTAACCCTAAAAATCTTTTCTGTTATTATAGCTATTGTTTTGTGGAGCTATGTTACTAGTGAAAGCGAAGTTAATCCAGATATATCTAAGGAATATAGAAATATTCCGGTAACTTATACCAATAAAACCGCATTAGATAGACAAGACCTAGTAATTATGGAACCAGAGGAAGCAACAGTTTCTGTGAAAGTTACAGGTAAAAAATCTGATATGGCTAAATTTTCACGAGAATTTATAAAAGCTGAGGTAGATTTATCAGGATATAGTGAAGGTCAAGTAAAAGTACCAATAAACATAAGTTTAGACCAATCAAGTAATATAAAAATAGTTGGACGTGAACCAGAGAATGTTCTATTTACGTTTGATAAGATAATAACTAAGACACAATCTGTAACTGTAAAGACCAAGGGCAATCTTGATCCTAATTATGTATTAGGGGATATATTAACAAAAACTCAATCTGTTTTATTGAAGGGACCTAGGTCTTTGGTAAATAAAGTAGCGGATGTAGTAGCAGTTGTAGATATAAGTGGTAGAAAAGAAAATATTAATGTTACAGAGCCTATAAAATTAATAGATGATGAAAAAAATGATGTTAGAGGAGTAGAATATGAACCAAGTGTAGTGGATGTAAGTATCCCAGTGTTTAGGATAGTAACTGTGCCTATTGAACTTAATTTGCAAACAGAGCCACCAGAAAACTATGAAATTACTAGCATTACAATAAATCCAAATAAGATAACACTTAAGGGTGGAAATGATATAGCAAACTTGACATTTATTCAAACTAAGCCAGTAGATATAAATTACCTAATGGAAAATGTAGATGTTCCAGTTGAACTAGATCTTCCAGAAAATGTTTCTCTATTAAATCCAAATGAGAAGGTAACAATTTCTTTAAAAATAGAAGAAAATTTTACTAAGTCCTTTGAATATACCTTAGATGAAGTGGATATTAGAAATTTAGATGGTGAATTAACTATTGATAAAGACGATCATTCAAAGACTATACAGGTTTTAGCAAAAGGTAGTAAAGAAGCAATTGAAAATTTAACTAAAGAAGACTTAATGCCATATCTAGATTTTAATATGCTTGATGAAGGAATTCATAAAGTATACTTAAATTTTACTGCACCAATAGGAATTACAATTAAAGAAATATCACCACAACCTATTGAATTAAAAATAATTAATCACTAAGGGGGAAAAGTATGGAAAGAAATTTCGTTCTGGCAATTAATCCAGGATCCACCTCTACAAAGGTATCTATATTTGAAAGAGAGCAGGAAATTAAAACTTTCAAAATAGATCATAGAAAAGAGGATTTAGAGAATTATAAAAAAATAGCTGATCAATATGAATATAGGTTAAGATTAATAAAAGATTGGCTAGAAGCAGAAAATATATCAACTGATTCTCTTATAGCAATAGTTGGTAGGGGTGGACTATTAAGATCAATGCCCGGAGGTACCTACTCTGTAACCGACGCAATGATTGAAGATTTAAAAGTTGGGATACAGGGAGAACATGCTTCTAACCTTGGTGGTATGTTAGCTAAGGGACTAGCAGATTTAAAAAATATACCATCTTATATAGTAGACCCAGTGGCAGTAGATGAATTTCACGATATAGCTAGAATATCTGGTCTAAAGGAAATTCCAAGGAAATCTCTAGTTCATGCATTGAATATTAAGGCTGTATCACACAGAAGGGCTAAAGAATTAAATAAGAATTTTGAAGACTTAAATTTAGTGGTAGCTCACTTAGGCGGTGGAATATCTATTGCGGCAGTTGAAAAGGGCAAGATTATAGATGTTAACAATGCAAAGGAAATGGGCCCATTTTCTCCGGATAGAGCAGGTACTCTACCTGTGGGAGATTTAGTTAAATTATGTTATTCAGGAAAATATACATTAAATGAGATGAAGACTATGCTGCAAGGAGAAGGTGGACTTTTCTCATATTTAGATACTATGGATGGACGAGAAGTGGAAGAAAGGATAAAGAATGGCGATAATTATGCAAGGCTTATCTATGATGCAATGGCATATCAAATAGGGAAAGAAATAGGCTCCTATGCAACAGTGCTTTATGGACATATAGATAATATTATATTGACAGGTGGATTATCCTATTCTAACTACTTAGTTGATAGAATAAAAGAGATGATAGACTTTATATCTGAAGTCATAGTATATCCTGGAGAAGATGAAATGGAAGCACTAAACAAAGGTGCACAAAGAGTAATCAATGGAGAAGAAAGAGCAAAAATATATGAAGATGAGGTGAGTATAAGTGGCTAAATCATTTGAAAATCTGTTAGAATTGGCCCAAAAGAGAGGGCCAAAGAAAGTATCAGTAGCCGTTGCACAAGATAAGGATGTTTTATCTGCAGTAAAAAATGCAGCCGAATTAAAGATAGCCGAGCCTATATTAGTGGGGGATAAAGAAAAAATATTGGCTATTGGGAAGGAAATCCACTTTGATTTATCAGGTATAGAAATAATCCATGAAGAAGATGGTGCTACGGCTTGTAGGATAGCAACAGAATTAGTAAGTAGTGGAAAAGCTGATGTTTTGATGAAGGGACTTATAGATACTTCTGTAATAATGAAACAGGTATTAGATAGTGAGATTGGACTTAGGACAGGCAATGTAATATCCCATGTGGCAGTTTTTGATGTTCCAACTTATCATAAGGTTTTTATTGTAACTGATGCAGCTATGAATATAGCTCCTAATCTTGAGCAAAAGAAAGAAATAATTGAAAATGCAGTAGTATTAGCACAATCTTTAGATATAGAAAGACCAAAAGTAGCAGTTTTGGCAGCAAAAGAAAAAGTATCTCCTAAGATGGAAGCTACTGTTCATGCAAAGGAATTAGCTGATATGAACAAAAATGGAGAAATCCTAGGATGCTTAGTAGATGGACCTTTTGCATTAGATAATGCTGTGTCAAAAGAATCAGCAATATTAAAAGGAATTGATAGTGAAGTTGCAGGAGATGCAGACATACTTCTTGCTCCGGATATTGAAGCTGGTAATGTACTATATAAATGTTTATCATTTTTAGCAAATGCAAAATCAGCAGGACTTATTGTGGGCACAAAGGCACCAATAGTACTTACATCAAGAGCTGATAATGAAGAATCAAAATTAAATTCAATTGCTTTAGCAGTGCTTATGGCTTCAAGATAGGAGGGGGAAAATGACTAGATTATTAATTATAAATCCAGGTTCTACATCAACAAAAATAGCAGTTTTTGACGATGAAAAAAGTATATTTGAAGAAACTCTTCGCCATTCAGTAGAGGAAATTTCTGCTTTCAACAAGATTTATGATCAATATGAATTCAGAAAAAATATTATAGTGGAAGCATTGAAGAAGAATGATATTTCCATAGAATCTCTTGATGGAGTAATAGGTAGAGGTGGACTTCTCAAGCCTATAGAAGGGGGTACTTATGAAGTAAATGACAGCATGTTGGAGGATTTAAAGGTTGGATATTTAGGAGAACATGCCTCAAACTTGGGAGGAATCATAGCTTATGAAATAGCTAAGGAAATAAATAAAAAATCCTTTATAGTAGACCCAGTAGTAGTAGATGAAATGCAAGATGTAGCCAGAGTATCAGGATTGAAAGAGATAGAAAGAAAGAGTATATTCCATGCATTAAATCAAAAAGCAGTAGCAAGAAGACATGCTAATAAATTAGGAAAGAAATATGAAGAATTAAACCTAATAGTTGCTCATTTAGGCGGAGGGATTTCAGTAGGTGCTCATGAAAAAGGCAAGGTAATAGATGTAGCAAATGCATTAGATGGTGAAGGACCATTTTCACCGGAAAGATCAGGTTCTCTTCCAGTAGGAGATTTAGTAAAACTTTGCTATTCAGGAAAATATTCTTTAGATGAAATGAAGAAGATGATAAAAGGAAATGGTGGAATAGTATCTTATCTAAATACTAATGATGCAAGAGAAGTTGGACAAAGAATAAAAAATGGTGATGAATATGCGGAGCTAGTATACAAATCTATGGCTTATCAGGTAGCAAAGGAAATTGGAACCTGTGCAGCAGTATTAAAAGGAAAAGTTGATGGAATCCTCGTTACAGGTGGTATTGCCTATGATAAGGAGTTCACGTCATGGATAGAGGAAAGAGTTAAATTTATCTGTGATGTAACTGTTTATCCGGGAGAAGATGAACTTATGGCATTAGCTGAAGGTGGACTTCGTGTCTTAAGAGGAGAAGAGGAAGCAAAAGTTTATAAATAGGACTTGGTGATTATGCTAAATGATAAGAGAATAAGAATTATAATAGGACACTATGGATCAGGAAAGTCTGAATTTAGTGTGAATTATGCTGTGAAACTAGCACAGCTAGGTAGAAAAGTTGCATTAGCCGATTTAGATATAGTAAATATGTATTTTAGATCTAGAGAGAAAGCACTAGAGATGGAGGGTGTTGGTATAAAAGTAATTGGCAGCCAGATAAATGCACCTGCTATAGAAGTGCCATCAATATCTGCAGAAGTCTATACACCATTACAGGATGAATCCTATGATTTAATATTAGATGTAGGTGGAGATCAAGTAGGAGCAAGGGCCCTAGGAAGATATGTAGACTATTTCCAAGAAGGGAATTATGATATGTTTTTTGTTTTAAATGCAAATCGCCCTGAAACTCAAACTGTAGAAAAGGTGCTAGAATATATGATAAAGATTCAAGATGTATCAAGGGCTAAAATAACAGGAATTGTGAACAATACACATTTATTAAAAAGTACAACTCGTGATGATGTACTAAGAGGTCAAAAATTAGCTTTAGAGGTTCAAGAAAAAACCGGTATAAAGCTAAGATATATATCTGTATTAGAAGATATAATCCCAAGCCTTCCTAAAGACTTAGAAGGCGAAATATTCCCCATAAAGTTATTTATGAGGGATGAATGGATGCTATAACAATAAAGGAGGGTAAAAAGAATGGCTAAAGGAAAGGTAACATTTAAGGAGGACATCTGTAAAGGATGTGCACTATGTACAACTGTTTGTCCTGTAAAAATACTTACAATGGACAAAACAAAAATAAATGCTAAGGGTTATCATCCAGCTACAACAACAGACCCAGAAAAATGCATTGGTTGTGCCAATTGTGCCACAATCTGTCCAGATGTAGTTATTACTGTAGAACGAGTTTAATATATTTTAAGGAGGGTTTTAAAATGGCAAAAGTTCTCATGAAAGGGAATGAGGCTATAGGAGCAGCAGCTATTGCAGCAGGTTGTAAATACTTTTTTGGTTATCCTATAACTCCCCAATCTGAATTACCAGAATATATGTCAAGAGAGTTACCAAAGGTAGGCGGAGTATTTTTACAAGCAGAATCAGAGGTAGCAGCTATAAATATGGTTTATGGTGCAGCGGGAGCAGGTGCAAGAGTTATGACATCTTCATCAAGCCCTGGAATGTCATTAAAACAAGAAGGTATATCATATATTGCTGGTGCAGAATTGCCTTGTCTATTAGTTAATATAATGAGAGGTGGACCAGGTCTAGGAAGTATTCAACCTTCACAAACTGATTATTTTCAAGCAACTAGAGGTGGTGGAAATGGAGACTATAGAATGGTTGTATTTGCTCCATCAGATGTTCAGGAACTAGTTGATTTAATAATAGAAGGATTTGATATAGCAGACCAATATAGAAATCCAGTTATGGTTGTTGGTGATGGTATGATTGGACAAATGATGGAACCAGTTGAATTTAAAACTCCAATAAAAAGAGAATTACCAGAGAAAGATTGGGCTACAGTAGGTACAGGTGGTAATAGAAAGCCAAATATAATTAATTCTTTATATATAGCACCAGAAGATCTTGAAGCTCATAATATTAAACTTCAAGCTAAATATCAAAAAATAAAAGAAAATGAAGCAAGAGTTGAATCATATAAAATAGAAGATGCAGATGTAGTTATAGCAGCTTATGGAACTACAGCAAGAATTGCAAAAACAGCAATAGCAAAACTAGAAAAAGAAGGATATAAAGTTGGACTTATTAGACCTATTACTTTATGGCCATATCCATACGATGAATTTAAGAAAATAAATCCAAACTGTAAAGGTGTACTTACAGTTGAAATGAATAATGGACAAATGGTAGATGATGTTAAAATAGCAGTTGAGGGCAAATTCCCAGTATCTTTCTATGGGAGAACTGGTGGAATGGTTCCTACGCCAGATGCAATAATTGAACAGGTTAAGAAAATCTCTGGAGGTGAAAGATAATGACTATAGTTTTTGAAAAGACTAAAGGTTTAACAGATGTACAAACCCACTATTGTCCGGGATGTACCCATGGAATCATCCATAGATTAGTAGGAGAAGCATTGGTAGAATTAGGAGTATTGGATAATGCTATAGGAGTTGCACCAGTAGGTTGTTCAGTATTTGCATATAATTATTTTAATTGTGATATGCAACAAGCAGCTCATGGTAGAGCACCAGCAGTAGCTACAGGGATAAAAAGAGTTCATCCAGAGAAATTTGTATTTACTTATCAGGGAGATGGAGACTTAGCTTCCATTGGTACAGCAGAAATAGTTCATGCTGCTCATAGAGGAGAGAAAATCTCTACAATATTTGTTAACAATGCCATATATGGTATGACAGGAGGTCAAATGGCACCTACAACTCTTATAGGACAAAAGGCTACAACAGCTCCATTAGGAAGAACTGAAGAACATAGTGGTAGACCTATAAAGATATCTGAGATGCTAGCTACAATTCACGGTGCAAAATTTGTAGAAAGAGTGGCAGTAAATACGCCTGCAAATATAAGAAAAGCAAAAAAAGCAATAAAGGAATGCTTCCAGTTACAACTTGATGGAAAAGGATTTGGAATAGTAGAAGTATTATCTACATGTCCTACTAACTGGGGATTAACTGCTCCTGAAGCGATGAAATGGTTAGAGGAAAATATGATACCTTATTATCCTCTTGGAAATTTTAGAAGACCAGAGGAGGTTGAATAAAATGGAAGAAAGAATAGTAATAGCTGGCTTTGGCGGACAAGGTGTAATGGCATTAGGTCAACTTTTAACATATTCAGGTATGATAGAAGATAAAAAAGTATCTTGGTTACCATCCTATGGTCCAGAGATGAGAGGAGGAACTGCAAACTGTAATGTTATTATATCATCAGATGCAGTAGGTTCTCCAGTTGTTATAGATTCAACTTCGGCTATTGTAATGAATAGACCGTCTTTAGATAAGTTTGAAAACCTAGTAGTACCAGGAGGAAAACTATTTATAAATACATCTTTAATAGATAGAAAATGTCCAAGAGAAGATATAGAAGTGTATTATATTCCAGCTAATGAAATAGCTAATGAACTTGGAAACTCAAGAGTAGCTAATATGGTAATGCTAGGAGCATTTCTTGAAGCTACAAAAGCAGTAGAAGTGGATTCAATACTTAACAAAGCATTTACAGCAGTATTTGGAGAGAATAGAGCTCATTTAATGCCAATTAACAAAGAAGCATTAGAAAAAGGGGCAGAATTAGCAAAAGAACAAATGAAAGTTATAATATAATATAGACCAGCCTTTAAAGGCTGGTCTATATTATAACATGAAGTTTATTTTTCTTCTGCTGTTGAGAAACAATGAGGAGGTCTAGAAGTACCTCCTGTTGTTGGAGGAATCTCCACTTGTCTATTTTGTAAAATTTTAACTGTAAGTTCTATAACCATTTTTTCCTCTATTTTGTGGAACAATTTTTCCTCAAATGGAAACTCGGATTCATAAGGACGATGACGACCAATGAATTCGTCAAATTCAAAGATTCTTGCGCTAATCAATTCACAGAATGGAAGCTCATTGAAATTCTCAACTATAATTTGATTAAATTCGGAAAAGTCTCCTGATAATAATTTATCTTTTTCAGCAAAGTGTTTATGTGGTAAGTCACTTACTTTAAAGAATTCAAATTCTGCACTAGAATTTACTGCAAGTTCTGCTGGTGGTGTAGAGAAAGTAACAGGTGTAGAGCATTCAAAAGGAACATCTATTGTGCAATGGTGTAGTTCTCCGCATACTCCTTCCATATTTGCGCATTTTCCTGTAGAATAGTCAATGTTTTTACGAACAAATCCTTTAATAAATAAAATATTCGTAGGTTGCAGCAAAGTACATTGAGTGATCTTTACCTTTTTCTTTATATTCTTAATTTCAAGGGCTAATTCTGGCAGCTTAATCAATGCATTAACATTGAATTGTATAGTTAATTCAGCTAACACTACTGGAATTTTAGCAGTAACGCCAGTTGTTATTCCAGTTGGTGTAACTGGAGTATTAGTACAGCTATCTAAAACATTACTCTTAACATCAACACAAAAATTTTGATGTTTTGAGTTAGTATTACACTCAGGAACTGAAGGCTTGCTATTGCATTTTGATTGACCATGGCTACTATCAAAGATTCGTATATTACTAATATTTGTATTTCCTATTGCATTGTACATACTTTGTTTCCTCCTTAATATTATTTAGATGCAATATTTTTATGTCTGTCCATACTACAATATATTCCTAAAATTTAATTAGGTGATAATATTTATTAAAAAGAAAATAAAAGCATAAAAAATTGTCATAAAATATTTTTTGTAAAAATAATCATAATATGGTATAATATTTCTAGTTTCGAAAAGAATAATCGCTGAATTCGCTTTTGAAGCGGGGGAACCAATATTTTGGGGTGAATCCTTTAGAGGACGGGCATAACCCTTTAGCCCGAACCCGACAGCTAACCTCGTAAGCGTATTAAAGGGGGCATGAAATTGTACTGATTTCAGACTATGGTTGCCCATAGTTTTTTTTGTCCCTCCAAATCGGTTGACATAAAAAATGAGAGGAGAGATATAATGATGGGATTGAACTTTAGTATTATTGGTGCTGGAAATGGCGGTATGGCTATGGCTGGTTATTTAGCCATTATGGGATATAAGGTAAATCTATATAATAGAACCTTAGAAAACATAATACCTCTAATAAAAAACCCAATAATATCTTTAACAGGTGAAAAGAAAGGAACAGGGGTATTAAATAAAGTAACAAATATAATGAAAGATGCCATAGAAGGAGCAGATATAATTATGGTAACAGTTCCAGCCATGGGACATTATCAAATGGCAGTGGAGATGGCACCATATTTAAAAGATGGTCAAATAATAGTACTTAACCCTGGACGTACAGGAGGAGCTTTAGAAGTATATGAGACAATAAGAAAACATAAATGTGATAAAGATGTAATTGTTGCAGAAGCTCAGACTTTTATATATGCTTGTAGAACTACCTCAAGCAATAGTGCACATATTTTCCAAGTAAAAAATGAAGTGACCATAGCTGCCATACCTTCATCTAAGACAAATCATGTTATTAATCTACTAAAATTTGCTTATCCACAATTTATTCAAGCTAAAGATGTTTTAGAAACAAGTATAAATAATTACGGAGCAATTTTCCATCCAGCACCAACACTATTGAATAGTGGTCATATTGAAAGAGGAGCGCCTTTTGAATACTATACAGAAGGAATAACTCCATCTATAGGAGATTTTATAGAAAAGATGGATCAAGAGAGAATGGAAATAGGAAAAGCTCTTCAGATAAATACCTTATCGGCTAAAGATTGGCTATACGAATCCTATGGGGCAAAGGGAAATAATCTATATGAAACAGTACAGAATAATCCGGCATATAAAGGCCTTCAAGCACCAAAGGGTCTCTCTATCAGATATATATATGAGGATGTGCCATATAGTTTAATACCAATGTCTTCCATAGCTAGAGAACTAGGGATTAAAACACCAGCTATTAACTCAATTATAAATATTGCAGAATTAATTACTGGAAAAGATTTTTATGCAGAGGGTAGAACAATAGAAAGGTTAGGTCTTAAAGGTTTATCAGTACATGAAATGCATAAAATTGCACAAATAGGCAAAATAGATAAAAAAGATGAGGAAGGTGTTGCTTAGTGAAAAAGATTATTGCAGGTACTTTAGGTAATTGTGTTCATGTAGCGGGAATAATGAACTATCTAAATTTGGCTGAAAAAGAGAGCTATGACACTGACTTTATTGGAATTGGGAAGTCGGTAGATGAAATAATAATGCTAATTAATGAAAAAAAGCCTAATATAGTGGCTTTATCCTATAGATTAACACCTGAACCACTTCATAAAATTTTAGAGGAATTAAAGGATAAAATAAATAAGAATAATGTTAAGAATATGATTTGGCTATTTGGAGGAACAGAGCCAACAGCGTTAGTAGCAAAAGAATGGGGGATATTTGATAAAATATTTGATGGTACAGAAGATATCGACGAAGTTATAGCATATTTAAAAGGAAAAAACTATTCTGGAGAAGAGTCCTACCCAAGAGAATTGATATCCAGAATAAAATCTAAATATCCATATCCAATATTAAGACATCACTTAGGATTGCCTACCATAGATGAAACTGTAGAAGCTATAGAAAAGGTCGCAGAAGCAAGAGTAATAGATATAATATCAGTTGCACCAGATCAAAATGCCCAAGAATTTTTCTTTGATCAAGAAAATATGGATGAAAGATTAAACGGTGCAGGAGGAGTGCCACTTAGATCTAAAGAAGATTTTAGGAAGCTCTACAAAGCAGCAGAGAGAGGTAACTTCCCACTCTTACGTTCCTATAGCGGAACCAAAAATATAGTTCAATTTGCGGAAGTACTAAAGGAAAGTATAGATAATGCTTGGTGTGCAGTTCCACTATTTTGGTATAGTGAATTAGATAAGAGAGGACCTAGAACCCTATTAGATGCCATAAGAGAAAATCAGCAAGTGATGAAATGGCATGGAGAAAAAAATATACCTGTGGAAGTAAATGATCCTCATCATTGGGGTTTAAGAGATGCTCACGATGCTATAGGCGTTGCAGTAGCATATATAGCTGCATATAATGCAAGAAAAATGGGTGTAAAAGATTACATTGCTCAATATATGTTCAATGTACCAGCATCGATTTCACCTGAAATGGATTTGGGAAAGATGCTGGCAAAGATAGAACTAGTAGAAAGCCTTGTAGATGAAAATTTCAAAGTATATCGTCAAGCAAGAGCAGGTCTTGCCAGTTTCCCAGCAAATCTATATCAAGCTAAGGGACAATTAGCGGCATCAGCATATCTAGCCATGTCAATTAAACCTCATATTTATCACGTTGTTGGATTCTGCGAAGCTCATCATGCAGCTAGAGCAGAGGATATAATAGAGTCGGCTATGATAGTAAGAGGAATACTAAAAAATGAATTCTTAGGTTCAGTGGATATGACAAAGGATAAAAATGTAGTTGAAAGAAAAGATGCTTTAATAGAAGATGCAAAGATAATAATAGAGAGTATAAAATCACTAAATTTAAACTTAGAAGATCCATTAACAGATCCAGAAACTTTAACAGAAGCGGTGAGAATTGGAATATTAGATGCACCACATTTGCAAGGATCACAAATAGCTAAGGGACAGTTGAAAACAAGAATGGTCAGTGGTGGATTATATGCTTATGATGAGAAACAAAAGAAGATAATTACAGAAAAAGAAAGAATCAATTTGCTCCTAAAAGAAGCGGGATATTTACAGATATAAAAATTAATAAAGAATGAATAAAGGAACTAACCATATGGTTTAGTTCTTTTACTATATTAATTAAAATGTTTTTATAAATAAGATTCAAAACATATAGTTATAAATGTATTAATTAAAGATTTAATACGATGAAAAATACGGAGGGCATTCTCCACAAGAGAGAAGTCTCCGTATTTAATTTATTCTATTGCAAATAGAAATTCACCTTCACAAGCAAGTTCATCTCCAACATAAGCTTTGCCCTCGCCAATTCCTATGGAACCTCTGACTCTAGTTAAAACTACTTCCATCCTAAGTGTATCGCCAGGTACTACTTTTCTTTTAAATCTCACTTTGTTTATTCCAGCAAAGTAAGGTGTTTTTCCTTTATATTTTTCATCAGATAGTAGGATTACAGCTCCTACTTGAGCCATAGACTCGACTATTAAGACACCTGGCATCACAGGCATATTAGGGAAATGACCTTGAAAAAATGGTTCATTTATAGTTACGTTTTTATATCCTATGCCTTTAACGCCTACTTCTTCTATCAAAACTTTATCTATAAAGAGAAAAGGATATCTATGGGGAATAATTCCCTTTATTTCTTCTATATTTAATGATTTATCCATAAAACCTCTCCTTTTTAATCTTTTTTAGGGAAAAATTAATGATTGATTATTTTATTATATTCATATATACTAAGTCTTAAAGTTTTATTCATATCATATTAATAATAATCTAAAGAAAATTAATTTGCAAATATTTTTAAAGGAGGTGGTAGATGGGAATAGTAAGTAGTAAATCACAATTTAATATGGAGGTGGAAAATGAAAAACATTTGTGTAGGAATTTCTGGTGTAGGGAGCTATGTACCTGAAAAAATTGTTACCAATCATGATCTCTCCAAGATTGTAGAAACATCAAATGAATGGATTATAGAAAGAACAGGGATACATGAAAGGCGAATAGCAGATGATGATATGGCAACCTCTGATATAGCAACTAAAGCAGCAATAAATGCTTTAGAAGATGCTAAGTTAAGACCAGAAGATATTGATCTTATAATTGTGGCAACAGTAACAGCTGACCATGCTTTCCCATCAACTGCCTGTATAATTCAGAAAAATATAGGAGCAGTAAAAGCGGCAGCATTTGATATAAGTGTAGGATGTTCAGGATTTGTTTATGGATTATCAATAGGAGAAAACTTCATCAAATCAGGGACGTATGATAAGGTTTTAGTCATAGGTGCAGAGACACTATCTAGAGTAGTGGACTGGCAAGAGAGAAATACTTGTGTATTGTTTGGAGATGGTGCAGGAGCTTGTGTACTAGAAAAATGTGAGGAAGGATTTGGAATTCTTTCAATTGAGCTAGGCTCTGACGGTTCTAATGGAGAGGTATTAGTTCAGCCAGCAGGAGGCTCTAGATTACCAGCCAGTATGGACACTGTAGAAAATAGACTTCACTTTATAAAAATGGATGGCAAAGAAGTATTTAAATTTGCTGTAAGGGTCATGGAAAGAGCATCTACCAATGCTTTAAAAAAAGCTAATCTTCAATTGGGAGATTTAGATTTTTTAGTTCCACACCAAGCTAATATGAGAATAATAGATGCAGCAGCTAAGAAGTTAAAACTTGAAAAAGATAGAATTTGTGTAAATCTAAATAAATATGGCAATATGTCTTCAGCCTCTATTCCAGTAGCCCTTGATGAAGCAGTTAAGGATAATAAAATAAATAAGGGTGATAATATACTTTTAGTAGCATTTGGAGCAGGTCTTACTTGGGCTTCAATGACTATAAAATGGAGTAGGAGGAAAGATAGATAATGTGGAAGACTAGAATAACAGATATGTTAAGTATTAGGTATCCTATAATACAAGGAGGCATGGCTTGGGTAGCAACTCATGAATTAGCTGCAGCCGTATCAGAAGCTGGAGGGCTAGGAATCATAGGAGCAGGCAATGCACCAGGAGAAGTAATAAGAGAAGAGATTAGAAAGCTTAAGGAACTGACAGATAAACCATTTGGTGTAAACATTATGTTAATGTCACCTTTTGCTGAGGATATTGTAGGTATAGTATGTGATGAAGGAGTTCCTGTTGTAACTACAGGTGCAGGAAGTCCAGGGAAATATATAAAAAAGCTAAAAGAGCATAATGTAAAAATCATACCTGTAGTACCTACTGTGTCTTTAGCAGTGAGATTAGAGCGAGAAGGCGTTGATGCTATAATAGTAGAAGGAACTGAGGCTGGAGGACATATTGGAGAATTGACTACTATGGTTTTAGTACCTCAAATTGTTGATGCAGTTAAGATTCCTGTTATAGCAGCAGGAGGAATAGGTGATGGAAGAGGATTTTTAGCGACTTTGATTTTAGGAGCAGAAGGAGTGCAGATAGGCACTAGATTTGTATGCTCAACTGAAGCCAAGGTCCATATAAATTATAAAGAAGCTATAGTAAAATCAAAAGATAGGGAGACTTCAGTAACTGGGAGAAGTACTGGTCATCCTGTAAGGGCATTGAAAAATAAATTTACAAGAGAATTTTTGGAACTTGAAAACAGTGGTGCTCCTTTGGAAGAACTAGAGCTATTAGGTTCGGGAAGATTAAAACTAGCTGTAGTAGAAGGAGATATAGACAAAGGGTCTTTGATGTCTGGTCAAATTGCAGGACTTATTAAAGATATTAAGCCATGCAAAGAAATAATAGAGGATATAGTTTCTTCAGCACAGGGAAAACTAGATTCATTGTATTCACTAAAGGAAGGTGATATCAATGGATAAATTAGCATTTATATTTCCTGGGCAAGGATCACAATATGTTGGAATGGGCAGTGATTTTTACGAGAATTTTGCAGAGTCAAAAAAAGTATTTGATGAAGCAAATGAAGTATTAAATATGGATTTAAAGAGTATATGCTTCAATGGCAGTGAAGAAGATTTAAAAAGAACAGAAAATACGCAGCCAGCCATATTAGCTACAAGTATAGCAATACTTAAAGCTATACAATGTAGAGGTATAGATTGTGAATATACAGCAGGACTTAGTTTAGGTGAGTATAGTTCATTAGTTACTAGTGGAAGTATGGAGTTTAGAGATGCTCTTAAAGTTGTAAAAGAGAGAGGTAAATTTATGCAAGAGGCAGTTCCTTTAGGAGTGGGAGGAATGGCTGCAATACTTGGATTAAATAGGGAAAAAATACCTTCTATTTTACAAAAAACTAAGGAATACGGATTAGTTGAAGTAGCAAACTATAATAGTCCAGAACAAATAGTTTTATCAGGAGAATTAAAAGGTCTTCAGATTGCATGTGAAGAAGCAATTAAGCTAGGTGCTAAAAAAGCAGTACCATTGTCTGTATCTGCACCATTTCATTCGTCTTTATTAGTTTCAGCAGGAGAAAAATTGAAGAATGAATTATCTAAAGTAGATATAAAAGATGCCCAAAAGAAGTTTATCTCTAATGTAGATGCTAAGCTCTTATCGAGCAAAGATGAGATCAAGCCAAAACTAATAAACCAAGTAAGTAACTCAGTATTATGGCAGCAATCTGTGGAATGTATGATAAATGAAGGTGTAGATACATTTATAGAAATAGGACCGGGCAAATCTCTCTCAGGATTCGTAAAACGTATTGGCAAAGCTGTGGGTAAGGAAGTAAAAGCCTTGAGTGTCAATGACGTGGTTTCTTTTGAAGAAACGATAAACTATATCAAGGGAGGGAAAGAAGATGAGTCTAAATAATAAAGTAGCATTAATAACTGGAGGATCAAGAGGTATAGGAAAAGAAATCGCCTTAGAGCTAGCAAAAAATGGTGTTAATATAGCAATAACCTATGCTAATAATCTGCAAAAAGCTAAGGAGGTACTAGATGATATAAAATCCTACGAAGTTAAGGCAGTTGCCATAAAGGCAAATGTGTCGGTAGAAGAAGATGTACTACAAATGATAAAGACTATAGAAGATGAATTGGGGACTATAGACATTTTAGTAAATAATGCAGGAGTTACAAAAGATAATTTAATCATCAGGATGAAAGAAGAAGACTGGGATGAGGTAATAGATGTTAACTTAAAGGGTACATTCCTCTGTACTAAGGCAGTATCAAGAATAATGATGAAGAAAAAATATGGAAAGATAATAAATATTACCTCTGTAGTAGGAATAATGGGAAATGCTGGTCAAGGAAACTACAGTGCTTCAAAGGCTGGAGTCATTGGATTTACTAAATCTATGGCAAGAGAATTAGCAAGTCGTGGTATTAGAGTAAATGCCATAGCACCAGGCTTTATTGAAACAGATATGACAGATGTATTGAAGGACGAAATAAAAGAAGCTATGCTAAAATCCATACCATTAAATAGCTTTGGAAATCCAAAAGATATTGCAAATTTAGTAGTATTTTTAGCTAGTGAAAAATCAGACTATATAACAGGCCAAGTAATAAACGTAGATGGCGGAATGCTAATGTAGAAGAAATGCACGATTCACAATTCACAATGCACAATTGCAGGGACGACTTGCAGTCGTCAAATAAGACCCTAGAGATAGACCCAAATAACTGTGAATTGTGAACTGTAAATTCATAATTGATTATAGGGAGGAATATAAAAATGATATTTGAAAAAGTTGTAAATATAATAGCAGAGCAATTAGGAGTAGATGATATAGAGAGCATAACTATGGAGACTTCTATTATGAAGGACTTAGAAGCAGATTCCTTAGATGCAGTAGAGATTATGATGGCACTAGAAGACGAATTTGGAATTACTGTGCCTGATGAAGATGCAGAGAAGTTTAAAAATATTGGAGATATAGTAGAATATGTAGAAGGAAAAACTGAATAATACCTTAATATTGGAGGTAAAAAAATTGAAAAGAGTCGTAATAACGGGATTAGGTGCTATAACACCTATAGGCATAGGGAAGGAAAGTTTCTGGAATTCTCTAACACAAGGAAAATCAGGAGTTGGGCCTATAACTAGATTTGACACAACAGATTTTGACACAAAGATAGGTGCTGAGGTTAAGGACTTTAATCCATCTGATTATATGGATAAGAAGGAAGCTAAAAGGATGGATAGATTTACTCAATATGCAGTAGTAGGTGCAAAGCTAGCCTTAGAAGATGGAAAAATAGACTTAGATAAATTAAACTTAGATAAAGTTGGTGTTGTAATCGGAGTTGGTATCGGTGGCATGGAGACTATGGGAACTGAATTTGCAAAGCTAGGAGATAGAGGACCAAGTAGAGTTAGCCCTTTATATATACCAATGATGATATCAAATATGGCACCTGGACAAATATCCATGACCTTTGGATTCAGAGGTCCAACTATGACAATAACTACAGCCTGTGCATCAGGCACCCATGCTATAGGGGAAGCTTTTAGAATGATAAAATCAGGTAATGTAGATATGATAGTAACAGGTGGAGCAGAAGCGTCTATAACACCTATTTCATTAGCAGGTTTTTGTTCAATGAAAGCTCTTTCAACTAGAAATGATGATCCTATAAAGGCATCACGTCCTTTTGATAAGGAGAGAGATGGATTTGTAATGGGAGAAGGAGCAGGTATATTGATTTTAGAAGAGCTAAATCATGCATTAGCTAGGGGAGCAAATATATATGGTGAAATCGTAGGATATGGTTCTACCTCAGATGCTTTTCATATAACTCAGCCAGATCCAGAGGCAAAGGGAGCATCAAGAGCTATGGAAATGGCACTTAACGAAGCAGAGGCTGATTACCATGATATAGAATATATAAATGCCCATGGTACATCCACGTATTTCAATGACAAACTAGAAACTCTAGCAATAAAAAATGTTTTCAAAGAACATGCAAAGAATATAAATATTAGCTCAACAAAATCAATGACAGGTCATTTACTAGGAGCTGCCGGTGGAATAGAGGCTATAGCAGCTATTATGGCAATAAAGGAAGGGATAATTCCTCCAACTATAAACTATGACAATCCAGATGAGGAATGTGACTTAAACTACACACCAAATAAAGCAGTAAAAAGAGATATAAACTATGCTCTATCAAATTCATTAGGATTTGGTGGACATAATGCAACGGTATTATTTAAAAAATATATAGGTTAGAATGAAAGGACTTTGAGAGATCAAAGTCCTTTTAATTTTAAGGTAAATTACATAAAAACTGTAAGTTTCTACGAAAATATATATAAGTTTCAACAAGTGCCAAAATACAGGATACTTATATGATAAGATCGCATTACTAAAAGTAAAACGGAAAATAATAGGGGGATGATATTTTAAGAAAGGCATTTTTCTATATCATTAGCATTAAGCCTTAGAGAAATAACATTAATTATATCTATATCAATTTTTATATTAAGTTTGATAACTGATAATTATAGACTAGATAAATTATAACAAACATTATGTATTGAGAATCAAATTTCTATATATCTAAAATAGGGGGTGATACTAATGAGAGTATTGGATGATAAATGACAGTTATTTATTAGTTATGTTTCTAGATTTATAAATTGATATTTTGAAAGGGGATTGGGATTATGAAAAAAAGTTTTTTTATTAGTTTGTTAATTTTATGTCTTTTAGTAGCAAATACAGTTGTATTCGCTACTGAGAACAAAACAAATGTTGGCCTTTCTACAATAAAACCATATGAAAGTGAAATTACAATTAGTGGTACTAAAGTTCCTACATCAACGTGGAATATAGCTACTGAAGGTATTTATGAATTTGCAGGTCAAGCAGCATATGAAACTTTATACACAGAATATCTAATAACGGGGAAAACATCTTATGATATTAGTGTTTATAATAAGAAAGGCTATTTAGATTATTTAAATATTGAAGTTTTTAAAAAGAAATTTGGATTTGATGAATCTTTAAAAACACAAAGTATACAGGGGCAAACCACAAAGAACTTTTCTGTTTCTAATTTAAAAACTAGTGATAAAATATATATAGCTTTTTATGTCCCAGTACATGCTAATGGAAGTATAAAATAAACAATAAATAAAGAGATATTAAGTCTTTATGAAATACAGGAAACCTTATATATTAAGTCTAATTTTAACTAACTTTTATATAAGGTTTCTTTATATAACATTAAATAAATGATTCTATAAATAAGAGAGGTTTTACTATATTAACTATATTTTGAAAGGATATTATAAAATGACAAATACAATATTAAAAAGAAGAAATACAACATTTAAAATGACAAGTACTATGTTGAAAATTTTTGCAATGTTATTTATGTTATTTGATCACATTTGGATCTTTATTCCTAATATTCCTTACTTCTTTCATTGGATTGGAAGACTTTCTGCACCAATTTTTATATACTGTTGTGTTTTGGGATTTATTAACACAAAAGATAAGAAGAAATATATTATAAGGTTATACGTTTTTAGCTTAATAATGGGTATAGAAAATTATCTTTTGGATATAAATTTTAATTTTATAAGAACGCTCTTCTTAACTTCTATAATTCTTTTCATTGTTGAAAAGCTTAAATGTAGAGAGAAGAATTCAAAATTATATTTATTTCTTTTTATATTTTGGCAGATAATAACTTCATTACTTATTACTTTTTTAGTATTTAATTCAAATCTAACTGAAAAAAGTCTATATATGATTGTTACCGTATTATTTAATATATTTAATCTTGATGGTGGAATATTATTTATTCTTTTAGGTGTAGCAATGTTTGTTTTCAAAGATTCAAATGAAAAGCTTCTAATATCATTTATATTAATTACATGTATTTTTGTTGCTTTGTTTAATACTAACTTATTGTCAAGAGTTTCTAGTTTATTAGGTCTACGTGGTAAATATGCTGCAATATTTAATTCTATCTTTAACCTTTTATTTCAGGCTCATCCTTCTGTTGCAAATGCAGATTTGTTTTATGGCAATCCCCAGTGGATGATGATTTTTTCACTGATATTTATTTTTATGTATAATGGAGAGAAAGGAAAAGGGTTTAAATATTTATTTTATATCTTTTATCCATTACATATAGCTATACTATTTTTTATGCAATCTATATTATTTTAATTTTAAGTTCAAATGTAGCCGTAAACATTGTCTAAAATTAATACAATAAAATTGAAGTTAAATAAATGTTAAAATGGTTTAAAATAGAATTAGGGAGATAGAAAATCTATCTCCTTGTTTCGATTAGACAATTATATAAGATTATAGTAAAATAAAGTCAAAAATATATTGCACAAATTGGAAATTGCTAATAACCTAATATTTAACCTTGGGGAAGGTGATATTCAATGTTAAGAATAGCCATATGTGATGATGAAAAATCAATATGTAATCAATTAGAAGAAATTTTAGAGAAACTTGGAAGAGAATTTCTAGAGGATATACAAATAGATATTTTTTACTCTGGGGAGGAATTATGTCAATACTTAGCTGTAAATAATTATTTTGATATTATTTTTCTTGATATTGAACTAAAAATAATGAACGGTGTAGAAGTAGGACAAGTAATAAGGGATAGGATGTTAAATGAAACTACCCAGATCATTTATATCTCAGGTAAAGAATCTTATGCAATGGAGCTCTTTAAGATAAGACCATTAGATTTTATTATTAAACCTTTCAACTATGAGAAGATAAAGGAAATATTCAAGATTGCATTGAGAATTATTCAAAAAAATGAAAATATTTTTCAATATAAAATTGGACATACAACTTATAATGTATTAATAAAAAATATTTTGTATTTTGAAAGTAGAAATAGAGAAATCATAATTCATGAAATAAATGGTACAGAAGTATTTTATGGAAAATTGAAAGATGTGTATGAAAGCTTAAGGCGATTCAAATTTATTCAGATTCATAAATCCTATTTAGTTAATTACAATCATGTTATTAAACTTGAATATCATCAAGTTACTATGTCTAGCAAGGTGATACTGCCTATTAGCCAAGCAAATAGAAAGCGGATAAGAGAATTACAACTAGAACTAGAGAGGGATAGAATATGGGGTTAAATATCCATGATTATGTTTACTTAATAACTAGTATTTTTGGAACATATACTATTTATAAATTTATGGAGGTATTTTTTGATACCAGTAAAACAAATAAAAAGGTGGAGTTTTTTTCTTATATAATTTATTTTGTATTAATTAGTGTAATATATTTAGCTTTAAATATTCCTATATTAAATTTGATATCGAATATATTGCTTTATTTTGCATTATCCTTTAATTACAAAGCATCATTAAAGAGTAGAATTATTTCTGTTTTATTTATTTATATGATTTTGATATCCATAGAAAGTACAATTGTCTTGTTATCGGGATTTGTCTATACTCATGGTCTTAATAGAAATCCACTATATTCATCAATAATCGGAATGATTACTATTAAAGTAGTTTCATATATGGTTGCGCTGATAATGGGAGGCTATAAAAACATAAAAAAAGGCACAGATATTCCGAGTATTTACTGGATATCTATATTCTTAATACCATTGGGAAGCTTGTATATTATCTTAACTCTTTTACAGAATTTTAATCTAAATATTTATATCGTTACAAGTTGTATTATTATACTGTTTTTAATAAATATAATTGTTTTTTATTTATATGATACTTTAAGCAAAGTATTTAAAGATACAATTGAAAAATTAGCATTAGAAGAACAAAACAAATATTACCAAAGGCAGCTTGAGATTATAGATAATTCTTATAATAATATCAAGTTTGTACGCCATGATATGCAGAATCATTTAACAGCTCTAAGAGGATATATAGAAAAAGAGGAAAAAGAAAAGGCTATTAATTACATCTCTGAGATCAATGATATTACTTGTGAAAAGAAAGAACTTTCCAGCTCTGGAAATATAAATATAGATAGCATTCTAAACTATAAATTACAAGAAGCACAATCAAAAGGAATTTTAATATCACTAGAATTGAAGGTTCCTTACAAGCTTAATATATCTTCCCTCGACACAGTAGTAATTTTAGGAAATTTATTAGATAATGCTATAGAGGCTAGTTCTAAAGTTAAAAATGATAAAAAAATTGATATTAAAATTAAATATAAAAATAGTATATTGTTTATTTATATTAGCAATACCTTCAATGGTTCCATTATTTATGAAGGCGAGAAAATAAGAACAACTAAAGAGGATAAAGGAAATCATGGCATAGGGTTAGTTAATATAGAAAATATCCTAAAGAAATATAACGGGACTATGAAAATATATCATACTGAAAATAAGTTTAATGTTGATATATTGATGTATATTGATTAAAAACTTTAAGTTTCTACAAAAATACATATAAATTTCAACAACTTCTAAAATGTGACATATTTAATATGATAATATAAATTTAACAGAAATAGAAAATAACAGGGGGGACGATCTATTTGAAAAAAGTTATATTAAAATTTAGTGGAATTATTGCAAGTTTGGCATTGATGGTAACATCTATGAATGTAAATTCAACATGTATATACCTTGCATATCAACCTGAGTTACCAAAAAGTGCAGAAAAGTTACGTAAGAATTAGTAATGAATAGCATATTAGAAAGACTAACAAATCATTTTGTTGTAAACGAGGTAATAAGAGATGAAGATAGGGAGATTTACTATTATGGGTTATATCAGGGATTTTTAATTATAGTAAATATTATAACAGCAATTATAATAGGGGTCATATTTAGGATGGTTTGGCAAAGTATTCTATTCATGCTAGCATATGTTCCTTTACGAACATATGGAGGAGGATACCATGCTAAAACTGAAGGGAGGTGCTATTTGATTTCTATAGCTTTAGCTTCAGGAGTACTTTTAGCAATCAAGTTTATTCTAATGACAGATTTGAATATTCTAGGTTTAACTGGAATGGGAGGAATTATAATTTTTGGACTAGCACCCATAGAAGATAGTAATAAACCTTTGAATCAAGTGGAAAAGAGAGTGTTTAGAATAAGGACAAGGGTTGTTTTAACTTTACAAGTACTAATTGTTATATTAACAAATGCATTGGATTTTAAAGAGATAGCATTGGTTATATCTATATCAATTTTTACATTAAGTTTGATGTTGATTCTAGGGAAAATAAGAATTACAGACTAAATAAATTATAATAGACATTATGTATTGAGAAGTAAATTTTTATATGTTTAAATAAGAAGTGATATCAATAAGAATATTTGATAATAATAGACAGCTATTTATCAGTTATATTGGCAGGTTTATAAACTGATATTTTGAAAAGGGATTAGTGGTAAAGAAATTTAAATTAGTTTTTTAATTTTATGTTTTTAAGTGTGAGGACCTATGACAAACCAAACATGGTGGGTTATATATTTGATTTTAACAAAGAAAAAGTTGAAGCTTTGAATACAGTGTTTACAAGCATTATGAGTTATGATACGCACTAACATCTATATATGGAGGTGATTCTGATGAAAAGTTAAGAGAACGCCATCGGAATCAAGCTGTTTAGATGAGTCTTGGGTTTTAAATATAAGGAGGTTATTTAATGAAGCCAATGAGAGTATTTTGTATAATGCTTATATCTACTATATTATTGTCATTTTCTAGCTTGCCGATATTTGCTGAGAGTATAGCGAATAGTGAGGATATCTTTATAATGAGTAACTATGAAGATGAGTATACAAATGATGTACATGAAGAAAATGGATGGGGTATAGTAGTTTTTTCTGAAGAAGGTGAAACAGTTATTGAATTTATTATTGATGTTCCTGATTTCGAGGAAGACCTTATATCAGAAATAGTGGGGAAAATGATTTTTGAAGAATCAAATCAAAAAAATGGTGAAGAACCTAGCTATCAAGAGGTAAAGCCTAGTGGCATCACTTGTTGTGACAGAACAAGTTGGAGACGCTATAAACTTGAAGTTCATTCGAGAACAAGTCCTACTTGTTATGTAGATGTTTATGATTTTTTCGTTTGTGATAATTGCGGAGCATCCTATAGAGAATATAAAGAATCATATTCTCATTTACGTGCAAATTGTCCATATTAATAAAATGTAATATGAATTAAGAACAATTATTATTGAGATATCTCTTAATATATAAAGGACTTTGAATCTATTTTCAAAGTCCTTTTATCTTGATATTTTATCCTAGAAAAATTCATCCTTAATTAGAAATCTTATTTATTATATCTTAACTTCCTGCCAAGCAGAAAAGGATAGTGTAACCATATTAGAAAATAAGAAAACAATAATCTAGAAAATGAATTTATAGTAAATATTACTGTTAATAGAATAAATAAATTGGTTGATTTTTATTACCTAAAATTGAAGAACCAATATTAAGTCAATATTAAGAGATATATTATTGAATAAAATTATTTTATTTATATATCTTAAACGAAAGGCTTTGGAAATCATTCCAAAGCCTTTTGCTGTATAAAAAAACTTGTCTATCACAAATACTATGCTATACTAAAAGAAGATAATATACTGGAGTGATATTATGGTATTTAATATTCCAATATATGTGGAAATAATCATAGATAGACTTGAAGAAAAAGGTTTTGATGCATATATAGTAGGAGGATCTGTTAGAGATATATTAATAGGAAGAGATCCATCTGATTTTGATGTGACTACAGATGCTTTGCCAGAGGAAATAGAAGAAATATTTAAAGACTTTACAACATTGGAAGTGGGGAAAAAATTTGGTACAGTAGTTGTAGTACAGGATGAAGGAATTGTAGAAGTAACTACCTTTAGAGCTGATGGAGAATACATAGATGGAAGAAGACCAGAAAAGGTATATTTTTCAAAAAATATTCTCGATGATTTATCTCGTAGGGATTTCACTATCAATGCTATGGCATATAATAAGAAGATAGGGGTCATAGATTATTTTAATGGAAAAGAAGATTTAGAGAAAAAGACAATAAGAGCTGTAGGGAATCCTCATGAGAGAATGAGAGAAGATTATTTAAGAATTATGAGAGCCATAAGGTTTGCAGCACAACTAGAATTCTCCATTGATGATTCTACCTTTGAATCATGCAAACTATATAGTGAACATATAGCTACCATTAGCATAGAAAGAATTAGGGAAGAATTTTTCAAGATACTATTATCAAAAACACCTTCCTATGGAATTAGATTAATGAAGGATATAGGAGTACTTGATATAATATTACCGGAAATGATAAAAGCAATAGGATTTGATCAGCATAATCCACATCATGATAAGGATGTATTTGAGCATATATTATGTGTATTAGATAAAACATCACCTAATTTACATCTAAGGCTTGCAGCTTTATTTCATGATATAGGGAAACCATATACCTTAACTATAGATGAAAAAGGCGTTGGTCATTTTTATGGCCATGACAAATTAGGAGCTAAAATGGCTAAAGAAATATTACAAAGATGGAAGGCTCCCAATGAATTGGTTGAAAAAGTTAGACTACTAATATATAAGCATATGACTCAGCATGCTAATCTAAAGGAAAAAGGACTAAAAAAATTATTATCTATTTTTGGAGAAGATGAGATATTTACTTTATTAGAATTACAGAAGGCTGATAGGTCTTGTTCAAATGAAGAGGCTGATATAAAAGATTTATTAGAAAGAGAAGGAAAAATAAAGGATATTATAGAAAATAAAGAAGTGTACGAAAAAAATCAATTAGCAATTAATGGCTATGATGTGATAGAATTAGGGTATAAACAAGGAAAAATAATAGGTGAAATTTTAGATTATTTGTTAGAAAAAGTATTAGAAAAACCTGAGTTAAATGATAAGAAAAAATTGATAGAAATCATAAAAGAAAAATTTAAACTTAATTAATGGTGAAAAGTGAATAGTTTTATGTCAGATTTTTAGGTCTTAAGGCTTTTGACTATTAGTTATTAACTATTAGCTATTCACTGAATTTAAAGTTGGGAGTGTTAATTAAAATGGGAAAATTATTTGGTACAGATGGCATTAGAGGAATTGCAAACAAGGATTTAACCCCGGAGATGGCATTTAATGTAGGTAGGGCAGGGGCTTATATATTATCTAAGGGAAGCAAAGGTAAAATAGTAGTAGGTAAAGATACAAGGGCTTCAGGAGATATGCTAGAAGCTGCTATAACAGCAGGAATTTGTTCTATGGGGCTAGATGTAATATCTGTAGGCATCATACCTACTCCAGCTGTAGCATATTTAACTCGAAAATATGAAGCACTAGCAGGTATAGTTATATCTGCATCACATAACCCTGGAGAGTATAATGGAATTAAATTCTTTGACTATCAAGGATTTAAATTGCCAGATGGAGTAGAGGACGAAATAGAAGATATTATATTAAACAAAAAAGAATTAGAGATTAGACCTGTAGGAGATAAGATAGGTAAAGTAATCGCCGAAGAAAATGGTAGCAAGGATTATATAGATTACCTAATTTCCACAGTAAATATAGATTTAAATGGAGTTAAGATAGCAATGGATTGTGGTCATGGTGCATTATATAAAATCGCTCCAGAAATCATTAGAAAACTTGGAGGAGAAGTAATAGTTATAAATACAGATCCAACAGGAATGAATATAAATGACGACTGTGGTTCAACTAATCCAAAGATGATTCAGGAATTGGTATTAAAAGAGAAGGCAGATATTGGCATATCTTTTGACGGAGATGGAGACCGAATAATAGCTGTAGATGAGTTAGGAAATATACTTGATGGAGATCATATATTGTCTATTTGTGGTTCTTATCTCTACAAAAAAGGGAAACTAAAGAATAACACTGTAGTAGGTACAATTATGACCAATATGGGTCTAGATATGTTTCTAAAAGAAAATGATATAAACATTGTGAAAACTGCAGTTGGAGATAGATATATATTAGAAGAAATGGTTCGTTCAGGCTATGTACTAGGAGGAGAGCAATCAGGTCATATAATTTTCTTAGATTATAATACTACAGGTGATGGTTTGGCTACAGGGCTTCATTTGCTTGAAGTAATGAAAGAATCTAAAAGAGCTATGTCCGAACTTAATAATTTAATGACAAATTTCCCGCAGGTTCTTGTTAATGCCAAAGTTAAGAATGAATTAAAGTATAAGTATAATGAAAATGAAGAAATAATGAAAGAGATAAAAAAAGTTGAAGAGATTTTTCATGGGCAAGGTAGGGTTGTTATAAGGCCTTCAGGTACAGAACCTTTAGTTAGGGTGATGATTGAAGCGAAAGAAGATATTGGATTATTAAAAATTGCATCTGATTTAGCTAAATTTATTGAAGATAGAATAGGAATTAACTCTTAATAAAATACTTTATGAGGTGATGAGATGAATTACAAAATCGTAGCAGACAGTAGCTGTGATTTAAACGAAGCATTAAAAGAGCAGCTCAACATTAAACTAGTTCCATTTAAAATAGATGTAGATGATAAGAAATTTATAGATGATGAAGAAATGAATACGATGGAACTAATAGATGCAATGAAGAATAGTCCAAATCCAGTTAGAACTTCATGCCCTTCACCAGGAGATTTTGTATCTGAGTATAGAAAGGCCGATAATATATTTGCGGTTACAATATCAGGACAATTAAGTGGCACATATAATTCTGCAGTATTAGCAAAAGATATGATACAGGAAGAAGAGCCTGAAAAATTTGTTCATGTTTTTGATTCAAGGTCAGCTAGTATTGGAGAAACCTTAGTAGCCATGAAGATACAAGAATTAATAGAAAAGCAACTAAATAATTTTGAAATAGTTGAAAAGGTAGAAAGTTATATTAATGGAATGAAAACATTTTTTATTTTGGAAAGTCTAGATAACTTAATAAAGAATGGAAGAATTTCTAGGACAAAGGGATTAATAGCTAATGTATTAAATTTAAAACCTATAATGGGATCTACTGATAACGGAGAAATAAAGCTTGTTGAAAATGTAAGGGGAACTAAAAAGGCATTTAAAAGATTAATTGAAATAATTGGAGAAACTGGGGAAAAATTTGAAGAGAAGATTCTAGCTATTTCTCATGTTAATGCTTTTGAGAGAGCGCAAGAGTTAAAAAATGAGATTCAGGATAAATATAATTTTAAAGATATTATTCTAGTTAAAACAGCAGGACTTAGTACTGCATATGCAAACGATGGAGGAATTATTTTAGTTTTTTAAAGACAATAGAAAATCTTTTTTAAGATAAAAAAATATATTGACAAGTACAAATGGCATGTTATAATAATAAAGTAAGTAAAAATTACTTTATTCATGCGGGAGTGGCGGAACTGGCAGACGCGCTAGACTTAGGATCTAGTGTCATTGACGTGGGGGTTCAAGTCCTCTTTCCCGCACCATGTTTAAACCAGTGGATTTGTACCATTGGTTTTTTTACTATGTTTTGTTATATATAATATTGGATATTATTATTTGTTATGTTATAATTTTATGATATAATAGATTAGCTAAAAATGGATAAATAGATAGGGGAGGAAATTGCAAATGAAGGCGATTCTAGAAAAAAAAGAAAACAATAAAGCTACTTTTACTTTTGAAATATCAGAGAGAAATTTCGAAGAAGCATTACAAAAAGCATATTTACAAAATAGAGGAAAATTTAATATTCCAGGATTTAGAAAAGGAAAAGTTCCAAGAAAAATTATTGAAATGAACTATGGAGCAGAAATTTTCTATGAAGAAGCTATTAATATAATTTTACCAAATGCCTACAATGATGCAGTTGAAGAATTGGGATTAGAGCCAGTAGATCAACCAGAAGTACACATTGAAGAAATTGAAAAAAGTAAACCGATAATTGTTAAAATAGAAGTAGCAGTAAAACCAGAAGTAGTTCTTGGAGATTACAAAAGTATAGAAATTGAAAAAGTAGAGTATAATGTAACAGACGAGCATGTAGAAGACGAACTAAAATCAGTTCAAGAAATGAACGGAAGAATAATTGATGCAGGAGATAGAGTGGTTAAAGTTGGAGATATTTTAACTATCGATTATGCAGGATATGTTGATGGAGCTCAATTTGATGGTGGAACTGCTGAAGGTCAAACTTTAGAAATAGGTTCAGGGAGATTTATTCCAGGTTTTGAAGAACAATTAGTGGGTAAAAATAAAAGTGAAGAAGTAGATGTAGTTGTGACTTTCCCAGAAGAATATCATGCTGAAGATTTAAAAGGTAAAGAAGCTACTTTTAAGGTAACAATTCATGAAATAAAGGAGAAAGAATTACCAGAATTGGATGACGAATTTGCAAAAGATGTATCTGAATTTGATACTATAGAAGAATATAAAAATAGTATTAGAGAAAAACTAGAAGAAGAATTTAAAAACAAAGAAGAAGTAGAAAATGAAAATAACTTGATAGAGAAAGTAATAGAAATCTGTGAAGTGGATATACCAGAAGTTATGATAGATTCTCAATTAGAAAATGAATTAGGAGAATTTGATTATAGAATGAGAATGCAAGGTATTAACTTAGAGCAATACCTACAAATAACTAATTCAACAGAAGAAAGCTTAAAAGAGCAGCTAAGACCTATGGCAGAGAAGAGAGTTAGAGGAGACATAATTCTTGAAGCTATTGGCAAGGCTGAGAATATAGAAGTAACAGAAGAAGATATAGATAAAGAATTAGAAAAAATGGCAGATTCTTACAAACAAGAAAATAAAGAACAGTTTATTAAAGATATGAGAAGAGGAGATTTATCCTTCTTAGAGACAGCTATTACAAATCAAAAGGTTATTGAGTTATTAAAGGCAAATGCTAAATTCAAATAATTATTGGAGGGATGTAAAATGGCTTTAGTTCCTATGGTTGTAGAACAAACAAACAGAGGAGAAAGATCCTATGATATTTACTCTAGATTATTAAAAGAAAGAATAGTATTTTTAGGTGATGAAGTTAATGATGTTACTGCAAATTTAGTAGTAGCTCAATTGTTATTCCTTGAATCAGAAGATCCAGATAAAGATATTCAACTTTATATAAATAGTCCAGGTGGCTCAGTAAGTGCAGGGTTTGCTATATTTGATACTATGCAATATATTAAACCAGATGTATCAACTATCTGTATGGGTATGGCAGCTAGTATGGGTGCTTTCTTGCTTGCTGCTGGTACAAAGGGAAAGAGATTTGCATTACCTAATGCTGATATTATGATACATCAACCTTTAGGTGGAGCTAAAGGTCAGGCAGAGGACATTAGAATTCAAGCAGAAAAGATAATTGAGATAAGAGAAAGAATCAATAAAATATTAGCTGAAAGAACTGGTCAGCCGCTAGAAAAGGTATCTAGAGATACAGACAGAGATTATTATATGACAGCTGAAGAAGCTAAGGAATATGGTATAATAGATGCTGTAATATCAAGAAAATAAATTAAGTGAGGTGTCATCGTGGCTAAATATGATGAAAAACAGCTTCGTTGCTCTTTTTGTGGAAAGCCACAGGAACAAGTTAGGAGACTTATTGCTGGACCCAATGTTTATATATGTAATGAATGTATAGAGCTATGTCAGGAGATAATTGAAGAAGAATTTATCGATAACTTCGATTATGAGATACAAGACTTACCTAAGCCTATTGTTATAAAAGAGACTCTAGATGATTATGTTATAAAACAAGAAAGGGCCAAAAGAGCTTTAGCTGTAGCAGTTTATAATCATTACAAGCGAATAAATAAAAAACCAACAAAAAATAATGATATTGAACTTCAAAAGAGTAATATTGTTATGTTGGGGCCTACGGGTTCAGGGAAAACTCTGCTTGCTCAAACCTTAGCAAAGATACTGAATGTACCCTTTGCTATAGCAGATGCCACTTCTTTAACAGAAGCTGGATATGTGGGTGAAGATGTTGAAAATATAATATTAAAACTTATTCAAGCAGCAGATTATGACATTGAAAGAGCTGAAAAAGGGATAATATATATAGATGAGATAGACAAAGTGGCTAGAAAAACTGAAAACCCGTCTATTACAAGAGATGTAAGCGGTGAAGGTGTGCAGCAAGCATTATTAAAGATTCTTGAGGGAACTGTTGCAAATGTTCCGCCTCAAGGAGGAAGAAAACATCCACATCAAGAGTTTATTCAAGTGGATACAACTAATATATTATTTATAGTTGGAGGAGCTTTTGATGGATTAGATAAGATAATTCAAAATCGTGTAGGTAAAAAATCTATGGGATTTGGAGCAGAAGTATCATCTCAAAAGGATGTAAAAATTGGAGAACTTTTAAAATACTTACAGCCTGAAGATCTTCTGAAATTTGGATTGATTCCAGAGTTTGTTGGAAGGCTACCTGTTATGGTTACTCTAGAAGAACTAGATGAGGAATCATTAGTTAAAATCCTTACAGAACCAAAAAATGCTCTTATAAAACAATATAAAGAGTTGTTTTCAATGGATGGGGTAGATCTTGAGTTTGAAGATGGGGCTCTTCTTTCCATAGCTAAAAAGGCAATCGAAAGAAAAACAGGCGCAAGAGGACTTAGAAGTATAATAGAAGAAACCTTGCTAGATATTATGTATGAACTCCCTTCAAGAGATGATATAGAGAAATGTGTTATAACAAAAGAAACAATAGAAAACAAGGTAGAGCCTACTTTGGTACTCTCAGATAGAAAAAAGAAAAGTAGGTCTAAGAAAACTAGTAACAAGGAATCTGCATCTTAAAGGCTCACATTTGTGGGCTTTTCCTTGTATTTAGAGATTTAATTACTATTGACGTACATAGGGAGGGATAAACAAGGATGAAACATTATGAAGTACAGAATAGAACCCTACCACTAATACCTTTGAGAGGAATATCAGTATTTCCTCATATGGTTGTTCATTTTGATGTTGGGAGAGAAAAATCTATTAGTGCCTTAGAAAAGGCAATGTTAGATGATGCTTCTATATTATTATGTACTCAGAAAGATCAAAAGGTTAATGAACCAACTGTAGAGGATTTTTACCATGTAGGTACTGTGGCTAAGGTTAAGCAGATGCTAAAATTACCTGGTGGTAGTATTAGAGTATTAGTCGAAGGTATGAATAGAGGTAGAGTTACTAATATAGTCCAAGAAGAACCATACTTCGTAGCTGATGTGGAGGAATTATCCTATGATGAAGAGGATATAAAAAAAGATATAGATTTAGAAGCAGCTATGAGGCTTGTAATAAATGACTTTGAAGAATATCTTTCTTTTAATGATAGAGTTTCTTCTGATGTTTTAGTTACTATTTCAGATATTGAAGATCCAGGTAGATTGGCAGATGTTATAGCATCTTATATATATTTAAAGATAGAAGATGATCAAAAAATATTAGAAACTTTTGATTTTTATGAAAGATTAGAATTTCTTCATATAATATTACAAGAGGAAATAGAGGTATTAAAAATCGAAGATAAAATAAATCAGAGGGTAAAGAAACAAATAAATAAGGTTCAAAAAGAATATTATCTTAAAGAACAAATTAAAGCGATTCAAAAAGAATTAGGTCAAGACGATGATACTATGGCAGAAGTAGAAGAATATGAGGAGAAGATAGAAAAGATAAAAATGCCTAAGGAAGTAAAAGAAAAGGCAATGAAGGAAGTTGAGAGACTTACAAAACTATCATCTCATTCACCAGAAACAGGAGTAATTAGAACCTATTTAGATTGGATAATAGATTTACCTTGGGATAAAGAGACAAAAGACAAGATAGATATTAAGAAATCAAGAGATATATTAAATGATGAACACTATGGACTTGTAGATGTAAAGGAAAGGATATTGGAGTTTATAGCTATAAGGAAGTTAACTAATAGTATGAAAGGCCCTATAATTTGTTTAGTAGGACCTCCAGGAGTAGGTAAGACTTCTATTGCAAGATCTATAGCTAAATCTCTTAATAGAAAGTTTGTTAGAATGTCGTTAGGAGGCGTAAGGGATGAAGCCGAAATAAGAGGACACAGAAGAACCTATATAGGTTCTATGCCAGGAAGTATAATTAATTCCATGAAAAAGGCAGGGACTAAAAACCCAGTGTTCTTATTTGATGAAATAGATAAATTAGGTAGTGATTATAGAGGAGATCCTTCTAGTGCTTTGCTTGAGGTACTAGATCCAGAGCAAAATGTTACATTTACAGATCACTATTTAGATGTACCATTTGACCTATCTAAAGTGTTATTTGTAACTACGGCAAATACTACAGCTACTATACCAGCACCACTTTTAGACAGAATGGAAGTAATAAGAATATCTGGTTACACAGAAGAAGAAAAAGTACAAATAGCTATGAATCATTTACTTCCAAAACAGTTAAAAGAACATGGTCTAAAAGAAGATAATCTAATGGTATCAGAATCTGCTATAAGAGGTATAATCAATAATTATACTAGAGAAGCAGGAGTACGAAATTTAGAAAGAAACATAGCTAATGTTTGTAGAAAAGCAGCTAAAAAAATAGTTGAAAAAAATCTAAAAACTGTAAGAATAAATAATGGAAATTTATCAAACTATTTGGGAGTTGAAAAGTATAGATTTGACACTTTAGGAGAAGAAAACCAAATTGGTGTAGCTAATGGTTTGGCTTGGACAGCAGTTGGTGGAGAAACTCTTTCTGTAGAAGTCAATACCATGAAGGGAACTGGGAAAATTCAATTAACTGGAAAGTTAGGAGAAGTTATGAAGGAATCAGCTATGGCAGGAATTAGTTATATCAGAGCCAACTCCAACCTATTGGGAATTGAAGCTGATTTCTATAAAGATATGGATATTCATATTCACGTACCAGAAGGAGCAATACCTAAAGATGGACCATCAGCAGGTATTACTATTGCTACAGCAGTTATTTCAGCACTATCTAATACTCCAATTAGTAGAGAAGTAGCTATGACGGGAGAAATAACTTTAAGGGGTAGAGCTTTACCAGTAGGAGGAATCAAAGAAAAGGTGCTGGCAGCAAATAGAATGGGGATAAAGAAAGTATTGCTACCCATTGAAAATGAAAAAGATTTAGAAGAGATTCCAGATAAAATAAGAAAGAAAATGACTTTTGTTCTAGTAAAATCCATGGATGAAGTATTAGAACATGCATTGATAAAGAGGAATGATATAGATGAAAATAATTAAATCTGACTTACATGCTATTGCAGTAGGGCCTAAACAATATCCACAGGATGAGCTTCCAGAAATAGCATTTGCAGGTAGATCTAATGTTGGAAAATCATCTTTCATAAACTCAATGATTGACAGGGCAAATTTAGCTAGAACTTCTGGTAAGCCTGGTAAAACAAGGACAATTAATTTCTATATTATCAACGATAGCTTTAGATTCGTAGACCTTCCAGGCTATGGGTATGCTATAGCTTCTAAAACTGAGAAGGAAAAATGGGGAGAAATAATAGAAAGATATCTTACAGATAGAAAGAACTTAAAAGAGGTAATATTAATTGTAGATATACGACATGAGCCAACAGACCAAGATCTTATGATGTATCAATGGATAAAATCCTTCGGTTATACAGGAATAGTTATAGCAACTAAGGCAGATAAGATATCAAAGGGAAATTGGAAAAAGCATGTAAATATAATAAAGAAGAAACTAGAAATAAAAGATATAAACCTCATTATACCTTATTCATCTGAAAAGAAGATAAATAAAGATAAAGTTTGGGAAGTGTTTCAAGGAATATTACAGCAGTAGATAAGGCTCACTGTTTAATTGAAAAGACAAAGACCAGTAGTTTTTCACTACTGGTCTTTATGTAGAGGACCGCTATATTGTGTCCTTCTTACTATTCTTTTGAAAATTGATCCTTATCAGCACCACAAACTGGACAAACCCAATCTGCTGGTAGATCTTCAAAAGCTGTTCCTGGAGCTATTCCGTTATCTGGATCTCCTTCAGCTGGATCATATACATAACCGCATGGATCACATACCCATCTTTCCATTTACATTCTCCTTTCTATTGTGTAATCATATAGATGATACCCAGAAAAGATAATAATAAACTTAAAAATTTATGTAAGAAAATAATTATTTTAAGCAACTGTACAAATAGGTTAGACTGACAAAAATATGGGTAAAATAGAAATATATTAAAAGAACATAATAATATAATTAGATGGAAGTGATGACAGTGGATTTTAAGTATAGCGGAACAGTATGCTCTGACTTAGATATGATAAAAAACTTTGTGGATGATATTTTAAAGAAACTTAATCATATAATAGAAAACAGTGATATAATGTTTGACATAAGGTTGATACTCAATGAACTTGTTATTAATGGCGTCCTGCATGGAAATGATTGTGTTAATACAAAATGCGTCAAACTATCATTAGAAGTAGATAAAAATAAGATAATAATTCAAGTGGAAGACGAGGGAAGAGGTATAGATTATGATTTAAAATCCTATGATCCTAGTGATTTAAAATGCTGTGGTAGAGGATTGGTCATTGTTAATGGTCTTTCAGATGAATTTTATATACAGAAGAATAAAGTAACTGCGGTAAAACATATAAATTAGGGGGTGCGATTGTGAAGAAAGTATCAATTCTTTTATTAACTGCTATGGTGATTATTAGTGGACTGATACCTAGCAGAGTTTATGGAGAAAATAATTATGACAAAAAACTAGAAGAAGCAATACTCAAATGCAAGAAACTATTTAATATTTCAGACAAGTATGATAAATTCACATCTGACGTAAGCTCATATGATGGAGTTACTAATTTTTATTTAAATTGGGTAGATTCTGGAGAAAAACTAGATACGATTAGCGTTAATATTGATAGTGATGGTAACATTATATTTTATGATAGCTACCCGCCAGTATACGAGGAGCCAAGTTCAAAATTACCTAATTACACGAAAGACGAAGCACAAAAATTTGCTATAGAGTTTATAGCTAAGGTAGACCCAGATATTGCAAAAGAAATTAAATTGATTCCAGAAAATTATCCAACGAGTTCTATGGATACTCAATACTATTTTAATTTTAAACGTTATGTAAATGACATACAATTCCCAGAGAATTCAGTTACCGTAAATGTGAATAAATATACTGGAGAGATTAGGCACTATTATGTTAGTTGGGATAGAAAAGCAGTGTTCCCTTCACCAGAAAAAGTAATAACCCTAGATAAGGGAAAGGAAGCATATAGAAGAGAAATAGGCATAAAACCAATATATAAGACTAATAATTACTATTATAGACCTATGCATATAAATGGAGAAGAAAAAGATTACTATTTAGCATATTCAATATTTGGACCAAGTAAGGGGATTGATGCTTTCACAGGTAAAAAAATAAATTTAAGTTATTATGGACCTTATTATGGAGCTGAAGAAAATGCGAAGGCCATGGATTCGGGAGCAGGACTTACTCCAGAAGAACAAGCATCTGTTGATAAATTATCAGGATTATTGGACGAAAAATCAGCAGAAAAAAAAGCCAGAGAAATATTAAATATAGACTCTAGTTATAAGTTAAATGGAAAAAATCTTTATAATAATTATAAAAATCCAGGGGATTTTAACTGGTATTTATATTTTAATAAAGAAATATCAAAGGATAATCTCTTGTATATGGATATAGGATTAGATGCCAAAACAGGAGAAATTATAAATTTTAATAAAGGAATAAACTATGGAGAGAATTCAAAGCCAAAGATAAGTAAAGATAAAGCTTTGGATATTGCAAAAGAATTCATAAAGAAAATGCAGCCAATTAAAGTAGATCAAATAGAGCTAATGGAAGACCAATATACAGAAGAAAATCAACTAACCTATAATTTCAATTTCATTAGAAAAGATGGAGATATATATGTTGAAAATGATAGAATTCATGTAGGAGTAGATGGAGTTGGAGCAGAAGTATATTCTTATAATTTAGATTGGTTCAAAGGTAACCTTCCACCAAAGGACAAACTTATTCCGATAGATGATGCCTATGAAATCTTATGGGATAAGATTGGCTTGGAGTTAATGTATACTAAGACTTATGATCATACTAAAACAGAAGGTCAAAATTTTGAAATCAAACTAGTATATGCATTGAATCAAAATAAACCTGCAATAATATCTGGAACAACAGGAGAAATATTAGATTACTCAGGAAAGCCATATGAAGAGATGAAACCGATATCCTATAAGGATATAGATAGTTCCTATGCTAAGGATAAAATAATAACATTAGCTGAATATGGAATTGGTTTCAAAGGGGAAGAATTTAAACCAAAGGATAAAATAAAGCAAAAAGATTTTGTATATATACTTTGGAAATCAATGAACCAATATAGAACAGATAATATAACTGAGGATGAGATATATAAATCATTTATCTCTGCAGGTTATATGAAAGAAGGAGAAAAGAATCCAAATAAAATTGTTACCAAAGAGGAAGCTATAAAATATATAATTAGAGCAATGAGAATGGATAAAGTAGCTGAGATAGATGGTATTTATAAAGATATCTTTAAAGACGATAAAGACATATCGAAAGGTCTAAAGGGATATATAAATATTGGTTATGGATTAAAGATAATATCAGGAGATGGAGAGGGAAATATAAATCCAAAATATGAATTAAATAGGGAAGATGCAGCAAATATGATTTATAATTATATGTTTAATCAATAAATAGAAAAATCAGGTCTTAAATTTAAGACCTGATTTTTCTATTTCAAAAATTATATAAAATTAATCATTTAAAAATCGGATAAATATAAAATATTAGAACATATAGAATCTTAAGATATGGTCAGACAAAATATTAAATTTGTATATTGTATAGGTTTAGTACATATTATTTTCTTGATATGAAGATATAATTTAATGAAATAAATTAATTAAATATTAAATCAGTATCTAATGATAAAGATATATTTAATTTTTTATTACATGAGAAAAGAGAATGATAGAGTTAAGGAAACTAAAGAATTCCCTCATGATCTGTGTTTAGTGAATAAAAGATTATTATTAATATATGCCCATCATCCTTACTAGATATAGTAAAAGTGATGGGTAAAAATAGAAGGTTCATTAATGACTATAAATCAATACCAAAAATTTCTCTACAATTCTCTATAATTTCGTCTTTAAGTTTGTTCTGGCCGAGGGCTTCACATAAAGTTATTGAAACATTGAGAGATTGTATATATTCAGATTTTTTAAGATGGAATTCAGCAATTCCTTTTCCATAATATAAGAGATTCAGTCCATTCAGATTTCTTATTTCTTGGCAAACCCTAATACCTATGTTAGAAAATTTCAAGGCTTTTTCAAAATCTTTGTTTCTTCTATAAACACCAGCCAAATTGTGACATAGTTTAGGATAAATTTCATCATTAATATCAGTAGATTGGAAACAAAACTCCATTATCTCCAGATATTTTTCTTTAAGATTTAACCTATTTAATATAAATGCAATATTCATCAATATTCTTATTTCCATAGAAGAATATACAAATGAATTATAATCATTTAAGTCAAAGCGGGGAGTAGTCATTTTAAGAGACTCTATTAGCATATTAAGAGCTTTATTATCCATGTCACTATTATTTTTATATAGAAGAATAGCTTCTGTAAATAAGATCAATTGTTTAATAATTACTTTATAATAGTTATTTTTAGTGGACAATAATAAAATATTTAGTTCTTTAAATTCATTATGTAAAGTATTAAATTCTACACTATCTAGTTTGAACTCTAATCTATTTTTAATTTCATAGAAAGTTAAATAGTCATCAAATCTATATTTTAATAATAAATTAATTAAATCCTGTTTATAAATAGGAGATAATATTTCTAATGTATCCAATTTGGGTACTACTTTTCCATTTTCTATTCTTCGAATAGTTACTGAATCTATACCTGCTAATTCGCATATTTTTTTTTGAGTCAGATTTAAATTTTTTCGTATTTGTTCCATTTTTTTTCCAAACAAATCAAGATTATAATTCAAGAAAAGCACCTCCCAATCCAGATTTGTGTTTATTCTCCAGAACCAACATGGTAAAAGCGACATTAAAGTCGCTTGAAAAAGAATTATTTATTTTATAGTATATAGATAAGAGTTAATAAAGTAAAGGAGAGATTGATATATGAAAAAAAATTTAGTAGCAGTTATAATGTTATTTACTATGATTTCAGCATTTATACTAAACTATGGGAAATCTACGAAATATATAGCTAAAGGTGATGGCGAAATCGAATGGCTTGCCTATAGCCAAGAAAGGCTAATATAGGAAACTATAATTAATCTCAAAGAATAAAAAAGTAATAGAATATTTATCATATTAATTTTGAAATATATACTGAAAATTAGAGAGCTCGGATATTTTAATATAAAGTCTATGATTTATATGAAAGGAGATTACTAGGGGGAATTATCGTGAATTCATTTGATAACATAGACTATAAATAGATATTAACATTACAATATTTTGAAAGAATAAATGGATATTAAAATTAATAGACGTAGCTAAAGGGTCAGAAAATTTGAATAAGTTGACTTAAGATAAAAATATTCAGTAATTTCATCTAAGGAAATAGATATATAAGAATTATCATATCAATATATGATAAAGATAAAAACATTAATAGAAAATCAAACTCAAAGTCTTCCAAGATCTATTTTTGGAGGATTTTCTAATATAAGATTTGAAATTCATTTTATTTTTTTATTGTAAAACATTCAGTGATAGCTTAAATGAACTTATGGTACTTGTGCCACCTGTGATTATAAATGTTATGATTGTCCCACAAGAATATACACAATGTGTGTATACCTATATTTAATCTTAAATTTACAATTAATATACAAAGATAAAGTTATTAGTTAATTAAAATGATTAGCTAATTAGATTTATTAGGAAGAGGCAAAACTTGATATATTATGTAGATAATAATATATCAAGTTTTCAATATTTGACATACAGAAAGGATGGACTTGCCTAAATGAAGCTACTATATAATCTAGAGTTAGAAAGAGTAAAAAAAGTTATAGATGTAGATACAAATGTAGTATTGCTGAAATCCTTAAATAAAATGGTGGGTATAATTAAAGATCCATACAGACTCAATGAACTACTTGTTGATAAAGGCAATAGTGAATCTATCGTGAGTATATATTCATCAATATGTATATTTATAGGAGAAGTTAAAGAGTTGATAAGTGAGGATATTGATATTGAAGATTTATCTTATAAGTATATGACAATGATTAGGCAAATAATTCGAAGTAGAGGTCAATTAAGGGTTCCTCTATTTGGAGGTCTTTCGGATCTAGGTTATGGGATTAATTCAATTTATAAATCAACAGGTTATTTTAAGAGATTTATTGATAGCTTCAATAAGTTGATAATTTCCTTAATAGAAGATGAATTACCTAAATTAATAGCCGATATAGATGATTTAAAAGCTGAAAGTTTTGATACTATGGCAGGAATGGCAGGAGTAGCTTCATATCTGCTACTTTATAAAGATGAAGATAAGATAAGAAAGTGTATAGAAGATATATTTAGATATCTAATAATGCTAACAGAAGAAAAAGAAGTGTTTGGACAAAAGGTGTTAAGATATTATTTATCTCCAGATAATCATTATTCACAGAAAGAAAGAGAGTGTTATACTAATGGAAGTTTCAATTTAGGACTATCTCATGGAATAGCTGGTCCATTATCAATTCTATCTACTGGACTTAATGAAGAAATAGAAGTAGAAGGACAGAAGAAAGCTATAAAAAACATATTAAATGACTTAAAAACATTTTCCTGTATTAATGAAAAAGAATTTGTATATTGGCCTGAGAGAGTAGGGTTTGATGATTATGTAAATAGAAGAGTTAATATGGGAGCAAATAGAGCTAGTTGGTGTTATGGTTCCCCAGGAATAGCAAGAGCAATGTATTTAGGTGGAAAGGCAGTGGATGATGAAGATAGTATAATATTATCGCTAAAAGCAATAGATGGACTAGCTAAAATGAATATAAATCAATGGAGGCTAAACTCCCCAACTGTATGTCATGGATATGCAGGATTATTAGTAGTTATGGAGGCAATGTACATGGATACAGGAAGTATTAATTACATAAAATGTATCAACAAGCTGAAGAATATATTACTAAACTTTTATAAAGAGGACTCTATATTCGGATTCATGAACATAGATACAAAAGAGGTCGACAACGGAGCATATAAAATAATTGAAGAAGATAAGATAACATTGTTACAGGGTTCCATAGGAGTAATACTAAGTCTGTTAGCAATAGTTAAACCTATGGAAACTAACTGGATGAAGCATTTACTTATATAAATACATTTCTTATTAAAAGGAAAGCTATATTAAATTAAATAAAAAAGCAAAGAAGATTAGAAAGTATAGGGAGAAAATTATAAAGAAGTTTAATAAAGACTTTATGCAGTATTTTCTATAGTACTAAGTCTTATAGAATTTATATCAGCCTTAGCCATACTACTATATTAAAAATCTTGGTATCTTAATCGCCTAATGCATAGATAGATTATTTAAAAAATTGGTATGATCTAATATAAGGATCATACCAGTTTTTTAATAAAATTGAATAATATATTTTGATTTATCTTTGAAGTATGGTAAAATGAATTTTGTTAAAAACTATATGCAAGAATTTTAAATATGAAAGGATCTGTTGTATGAATATTAAGAGAGAGGATATAAGAAATATTGCAATAATAGCTCACGTCGATCATGGAAAGACAACTTTAGTTGATAGTCTATTAAAGCAATCAGGAGTTTTTAGAGCTAACCAAGTGGTCGAGGACAGGGTAATGGACTCCAATGATATAGAAAGAGAAAGAGGTATTACAATACTAGCAAAGAATACTGCTATATATTACAAAGATATTAAAATTAATATTATAGATACTCCAGGCCACGCTGATTTTGGTGGAGAGGTAGAGCGTGTGCTTAAAATGGTAAATGGTGTAATACTAGTAGTTGATGCTTTTGAGGGACCAATGCCTCAGACAAAATTTGTTTTAAAAAAAGCCTTTGAACTAGATTTACCGGTTATAGTGTGCATCAATAAAATTGATAGGCCAGAAGCAAGACCAAATGAAGTAATTGATGAGGTATTGGATTTATTTATTGAATTAGGTGCAAATGAAAAGAATCTAGATTGTCCTTTTGTTTTTGCTTCAGCTAAAAAGGGAACTGCTACTTTAGATTATAACGAAGATGTAGAAAATATGGATATATTGTTTAAGACAGTAATTGACAATATACCCGCACCAGAAGGAGATACAGAAGGACCTCTTCAAGTCCTTATATCTACTATAGATTATAATGAATATATTGGTAGAATAGGTATAGGTAAAATAGAAAGAGGCAAAATATCTACTAATCAGGAAGTAGTTATAGTAAATAAAGAATATCCTGAAAAGCAGGAAAAAGTAAAGATATCTAAAGTATACGAGTTTGAAGGACTAAATAGAGTAGAGGTAGAGTCTGCCACAGTAGGCAGTATTATAGCCATAACAGGAGTAGAGGATATTCATATAGGAGATACAATATGTGATGTTAATTCTCCAGAACCATTACCCTTCGTCAAAATATCTGAACCGACTATTGCAATGACATTTTCTGTAAACAATAGTCCATTTGCAGGGAGAGAGGGAAAATTTGTAACTTCAAGACAAGTAAGAAATAGATTATTTAAGGAATTACAAACAGATGTAAGTCTTAGGGTAGAAGAAACCGAATCTACAGATGCTTTTAAGGTATCAGGCAGAGGAGAGTTACACTTATCAGTTCTAATTGAAAATATGAGAAGAGAAGGATATGAGTTCCAAGTATCTAAGCCAGAAGTACTCTTTAAAGAAGAAAATGGTAAGAAAATGGAGCCGATGGAAAAAGTAACTATTGATTTATCCAATGAATTTGTAGGAGCAGTTATAGAAAAATTAGGGCAAAGAAAAGGAGAATTAGTTAGTATGACTGAGTCCAATGGAGGATATGCAAGGCTAGAATTCCTTATACCTGCTAGAGGACTTATAGGCTATAGACAAGAGTTTATGACAGATACCAAGGGTAATGGTATACTTAATTCTGTGTTTGATGGTTATGCTCTTTATAAAGGTGAGATTCCTAAAAGAAAGGTAGGTTCAATTATTTCCTTTGAAACAGGAGAATCTACTGCATATGGGCTTTATTCTGCTCAAGAAAGGGGTATATTATTTATAGGAGCTGGTATTCAAGTATATACTGGAATGATAGTAGGTGCTAATCCCAAAGGATTGGATATAGATGTAAATGTATGTAGAAAGAAACAACAATCTAATATTAGAGCTTCAGGATCAGATGAGGCTTTAAGACTTTCTCCAGCTAAAGATATGTCACTAGAGGAAGCTTTGGAATTTATTGAAGATGATGAATTAATAGAGGTAACACCACTTAACTTTAGAATAAGAAAGAAAATATTAGATAGTACTAAAAGGTATAAATCAAAGAAAAATAATTAGTTTCTAGGGGGATATTATGGATTTCCTATTTACATCTTATGGATGGGTATTTAGAAATATATTATGGTTAAATATTCTATTTGCTATTTTACTTGTATTTTTTGAAAGAAGGAATCCCACCTCGACATGGCTATGGCTTATGGTTTTAACTTTTTTACCTGGCATAGGCTTTATTCTATATTTATTTATTGGTCAGGATTTAAGTAAAAAGAAACTATTTAAAACCAAGGAAGAGGAAGATTATTGCTTTCGTGATATTGTATTAGTTCAAGAGAAACAAATGGATAAAGATGAATATAGGTATCGAGATCCTAATTATATTAAATATGAGGATCTAATAAAAATGCATTTAATTAGTTCAGAATCATTTTTTACACAAGATAACAATGTTGAAATATATTTTGATGGGGAAGATAAATTTAGGGCATTATTAGATGGAATTCATAATGCAAAACATTATATTCATTTACAATACTATATTTTTAAATCTGATGGATTAGGAAAAAAAGTGATAGAATCATTATGTAAAAAAGCCCGTGAAGGTGTTGAAGTAAAACTTCTTGTTGATGGAATGGGCGGTCGAAAATTTTCAAAAAAATATATTAATCAACTAAAAGAATCAGGAGCAGAATTTGGGGTGTTTTTCCCCCCATTTGTGCCCTTAGTAAGCCTTAGAATTAATTATAGAAACCATAGAAAAATATGTATAATTGATGGAAGAGAGGCATTTGTAGGAGGATTTAATGTAGGTGATGAGTATATAGGATTATCAAAAAAATTTGGATATTGGCGTGATACTCATATTAAAATAAAAGGATCTGCCATATCTTCTCTTCAATGGAGATTTTTTTTAGATTGGAGATTTGCTACTGGTAAGGAAATAACTCAGTGTCAAACATATCTTGCAGAAGAAGATTCTTTAGGCGATACAGGAATACAAATAGTATCATCAGGACCAGACTCAAAATGGCCTAGCATAAAAGATGGATATCTTAAGATGATTTCCAATGCAAGAGAAAAGGTTTATATTGAGACCCCATATTTTATACCTGATGATAGTATATTTGAAGCGCTAAAGCTTGCAGGATTATCTGGTTTAGATGTTAGAGTAATGATACCATGTAAACCTGATCATCCCTTTGTCTATTGGGCTAGTATGAGTTATATTGGTGAGCTCTTACAGGCTGGAGTAAAGTTTTATACCTATGAAAAAGGTTTTCTTCATTCAAAAGTAGTTTTAATGGATGATTTTGTTTCTTCTATTGGGACTGCGAACCTAGATATTCGAAGTTTTAAATTAAATTTTGAAGTTAATGCATTTTTATATGATGAATCTATAAATTTAAAATTAACAGATAAATTTTTAGATGATTTACAATATTGTAAAGAAGTTACATTAGAAGAATATAATAACAGAAGTGGAATTGTAAAAGTAAAAGAGTCTTTTTCTAGATTGTTATCTCCTATTCTTTAATAAGAAATCACTATAAAAAAGACTTCTATTGAGAAACTATATTAAGGTTAATTAGAATTTTCACATAGGTTATAATAAAATCACCTCTGGAGATAATAATCTAGAGGTGATTATTTTGAAAAAGATTAAATGGTATATATTATTTATAGTAATGATATTTACATTAAGTGGTTGTAGAGCTCAGAGAAATCAGACAGTTAAATTCGAAAAAAAGGATAAAGCCCCTAAAGCACTGGGAGATATAAGTAAAGGGCTTCAGGATATATTGAAGGAAACTGAAAAGGTAGAAAGTATATTAGAAGGAACAGATTATGATGTAAATAAAGTTGAATTGGAGAGAGCTAGGGCAGAAGAGAAAGCCAAAATAGAGAAAACTATTGAAATAAAAAATGAAACAGGGGGAGCAATGGGTACTCAAGGAGACAGTGGTGGAAACCAAGGGAAAAGTGGTGGAAGTCAGGGTAATCAAGGAGGTCAGCCTGGAGATCAATCTCAAGGTGCCAAGAGTAAAGAGCAAAAAAAGCCTGAGGGTAGAGAAGAAAAACTTTTAAGTACATGGGAACAAATAGATAAGAAAATCGAAGAAACTCATAAGAAGTGGAATGAATATGAGGTAGAAGGAGTAAAAAAGGGGGTAACCTTAGAGAGAACTGAAAAGTTTAAAGAAAGTTTAAACGCTTTAACTAAGTCTATTGAAGATAGAACAGTTGTAGGCATTTACAATTATGGCAGTCAGAGTATGTCAAATCTTGCTCCTATGTTTGAAATATATAAAGATGAAATATGGGGAGAAATAAATAAAATAAAATATTCTACTTATCAGTCATACTTAAAGGCTTTAGAGGGAAAAGATATTGAAGCCTCAAGTATGTTGGGAAATCTAGAGGAAGAAACAAATAAAATTAGGTTGAAGCTTGAAAAAAATGATAGTAAAATAAAGATGTTAGATAATATTAATTTAGCAATAATAGATATGAAAAATGCATTAAATGAAAAGAGCATAAAATTGACCAAGATAAAAAAAGATATAATAATAAAAAGTCTTGAGAAATTAGGGGAATAAAAATAAAAAGGGGGATAAAAATGAAACCAGAAGCAATTAAAGATTATTATGTTATAAATGGACAGATTAATACTACAGAAAATGCGGAGATTTTTGAAAAGATAGAAAGACCACCTATTTATGAAGTAATTAGGGTAATTGATGGTGTACCTCTTTTCCTAGAAGATCATTTAAATAGGATGTTCGATTCTGCAAACATAATAGGATACAATATAGATAGAGATGAACAAGAAATAAGAAAAGATATAAAAAGTCTTATTTTAAAAAACAACATAGACAAGTTAAATATAAAGCTTTTATCTACAGAAATTGAAGGTAAGGCTAAGGTGTTTTTAGTCTATAATATTGATAGCTTTTATCCACCAGAAGAATATTATAAGAATGGAATTCATACTATATTATTTCACTATGAAAGAAATAATCCTAATGCAAAAGTATTATTTACTTCTTTTAAAGAAGAAGTGTCAAAAGCTTTAAAAGAAAAGAATGCATTTGAAGCTTTACTGGTGAATAAACTAGGATATATACCTGAGGGAAGTCGTTCTAATATGTTTTTTGTGAAGGGTGATAAGGTATATACTGCCAAAGCATCAGAGGTTCTAATAGGTATTACAAGAAAGCATATTTTTGATGTTTGCAATAAATTAAATATTAGAATAGTAGAGGAAAGTATTCATATAGAGGACTTAAAAAAACTGGATGGAGGTTTTATGTCTGGAACTTCCGTAAATGTATTACCTATTTCAAGAATTGACGATATATCCTTAAATTCTATTAATAATGAGATAATAAAAGAAATAAATAATGGATATATAAGAGAAGTGGAGAATTATATTTTAAAACATAGAAATGAATGGGTTTAAAAAATAATGGCAAATGCCCCTAGATTAATCTAAGGGCATTTCTTGTACTAATTCTATTATTTTTAAGATAGTCTCCACTGACTTTTCCATAGCGAATATAGGAATATATTCAAATTTACCATGATAGTTATGTCCTCCTGTAAAAAGGTTAGGGCAAGGTAATCCCATATAAGAAAGTCTAGCTCCGTCAGTACCGCCACGAATAGGTTTAATTAAGGGTTTAATGTCTAAATCTTCCATAGCTTTTTTAGCAATATCTATTACAAACATAACAGGTTCGATTTTTTCTTTCATGTTATAATAAGAATCACTTATTTCCAAGGTAATAATATCACCATATTTATGATTTAAGAATTCTACAGCTCTTTTTAAAATTTCCTTTTTGATTTCGAACTTTTCCATAGAATGATCTCTTATAATATATGCAATTTCTGTTTTTTCAACGGATCCATTGAAAGCCATTAGATGATAAAATCCCTCATATCCCTCAGTATATTCAGGTCTTTCATCTATAGGAAGCATAGAGTTGAGCTCATTAGCTATTAATATAGAGTTTATCATTTTGTTTTTAGCTGTGCCTGGATGAACATTTCTACCTTGAATAGATATTTTAGCTGTTGCAGCATTGAAGTTCTCATATTCTAACTCACCTATTGGACCTCCATCTACAGTGTAAGCAAAGTCTGCACCGAATTTCTCTACATCAAAACAATCAGCACCTCTACCAATTTCTTCATCAGGAGTAAATCCAATCTTTACAGTACCGTGCGGGATATTTGGATTTTGGATTAAATATTCCACTGCTGTAATGATTTCAGCTATTCCAGCTTTATTGTCAGCCCCCAATAAAGTTGTACCATCAGTAGTGATTAAATCATGCCCGATATAATCTTTTAAATCAGGGAAATCTTTTGTCGACATAATAATATTTTCTTCATCATTTAATACTATATCTTCACCATTATAATTAGATATGATTTTAGGCTTCACATTATTACCTGACATATCTGGGCTAGTATCCATATGAGCTATAAAACCTATGATTGGAGCCTTATTTTCAGTATTTGAAGGTAAGGTAGCCATCACGTATCCATTTTCGTCTACGGATACATCAGATAATCCAATTTCTTCTAATTCTCTCCCCAATATTTTAGCAAATTCAAGTTGATTAGATGTACTAGGCACTGAAGTAGAACTTTCATCTGAAGTAGTTTCATGTTTAACATATTGTAAAAACCTATCAATTAATTTACTCATCATATTCCCTCCCATATTTATTTTACATTATCTATATTATACAATATAAAAAACAATATATTGTGGAATTTTGTAGAAAGATTAAAAAAAAATTAATTTCGTTTTATGTTACTAAATGTTATAATGTTCAAGTGAGTGAGAGTAGGCTAACTATAAAAAAATACAAAAGAGGTTTTTTAAATAATAAAATTGGGTATACTACAATAAAGCATTAAATTGAAGATGTGTATCCAGAAGGGTAATGGTAATGAGATGAAAAGAGAGGTAAAGGGAGTAATCATGAAGAAGAGCATGAGCATAGAAGAATTAAAAGAAGAGATTCAAAAGAAGCGGGAGGAACTCAATAAAATTGTATCAGAAGGTTTGGATAAAGATAGGATTCTAAGGTATAGTCAAGAATTAGATCAACTTATAAGTAAATACTATTCACTAGGAGCATAGGATAAAAAATAGCAGATAAATTATCTGCTGTTTTTTTTATCCTAGAGTAACATCTAGTATCATCATTATAATAAATCCAATAACTACTCCGTATGTTGCTTGTCTTTCATACCCGTTATTATGAGTCTCTGGTATTATTTCATCAGATATAACGAATAACATTGCACCAGCTGCAAAGGCCAATATAAATGGAAGTATAGGTTTAAAAATAGATACAAGTCCAATTCCCAATAATCCGCCGACAGGTTCTACTAAACCCGTTAGTAATGCAATCAAAAAAGCTTTCTTAACATCATATTTTTCTCTAACCAAAGCTAGAGCCACGGCTAAGCCTTCTGGCATATTCTGAAGACCGATGCCGAGGGCTATAGATAAACCATTTTTTATGTTATCATCACCAAAGCCAACACCAACGGCCAATCCTTCAGGAAAGTTATGTAGAGTTATTGCAATAATAAAGAGCCAAATCTTTTTTAAAGATGTGCTAGATCCTTCTACTCTTTTATCTAGTAGATGTACATGAGGAGAGTATTTATCTGTTAAATCAAGAAAGACAGAACCCACTAAAATACCTAAACCAGTTATTAGTGCGCCTTTTATTCCGCCACCTGAAGCTTCTAAACTAGGAACTATAAGGGAAAAAGAAGTAGCGGCTAACATTACGCCAGCAGCAAAGCCAAGTAAAGTATCTAACATTTTTTCAGAAATATTCTTTGTAAAAAATATAGGTATCGCTCCTACACCTGTCATTACACCAGCTACTAAACTAGCTAAAATACCTAATATAAAAGTGTTCTCCAATAGACCCATTCATAATCCTCCTTTTATAACCCATAGGAAAGTCTTATTTTTATTTTATGTAAGCTTTCTGTCTAGATGGGTTTCATAAAAGGATTCCTTAATATATTTGTGTTCAATAGAATCCTTTTATATATTAAGTATAAGAATGTATATTTCTTAAGTCAAGGCCTAAACTAAAAAAGGAATCCCTATGAAGAAAACAATTATTAAAAGTAATATTGCAATTATCCAAAATAAAGTCTTTTTCTTAATAAAGAATAATTTCATAAGACCAACTCCTTAAAATAATAGTATTATAATCTATTTTAAAAATAAAAAATATATGCCATTATTTTCATTTTTATGTTAAATCTATGAATATAATAGTGTATAATATTATATGGGAAAGGGAGGTAATAAAATGTCAATAAAAATATTAAGTGACAGTGCCTGTGATTTGTCAAAAGAAATAATAGAAGAATATAATATAGATATTTTACCTATAATCGTAATTAAGGGGGATGAAGAATATCTAGATAATGTTACAATAACACCAAAAAAAGTATATGAAGATATGAGAAATGGTCAAACGTATAAGACTGCACAAATACCGCCAAACGCATTTAGTGATAAGTTCTCAGAATATGCAAAAAATGGAGATAGTATCATCTACATAGCTTTTTCATCTGGATTATCAGGAACTTATCAAACTTCTTTATTTGTAAGAGAATCAATACTTGAAGAGTATCCAAATTTTGATTTAGATATAGTAGATACAAAAGCAGCTTCAGGTGGTTTTGGACTCATAGTTTTACAAGCAGCAAAATTGGCAAAGGAAGGTAAAAGTAAAGAGGAGATATTAAAAGCGATTGAATTTTATAAAGAAAATATTGAACATATCTTTACAGTAGATGATATAGAATATTTATTTAGAGGTGGAAGAGTATCAAGAGTTCAGGCTTTTGTAGGAGGGTTGTTAAATATTAAACCTGTGCTTCATGTTGCAGACGGGAAGCTAGTTCCCTTAGAAAAGGTAAGGGGTAGACATAAGGTATTCAAATGTATGCTAGATCTAATGGAAGATAGAACAAAAAATGCAAATCTAAGTGAACAAGTAATAGGAATTACTCATGGAGATGATTTGGAAGGAGCTTTGAAACTAAAAGAGTTAATTATTGAAAGATTTGGAGCTGAAAAATTTGTTATTAATATGATAGGTGCATCAATAGGTGCCCATTCTGGTCCAGGTACAATAGCTTTATTTTTCTTGAGAGAAAACTACGAGAACTAAAAAAGCTAAAGCTAAATAAGAAAATATTTTCTTATTTAGCTTTTTTTATTATAAAACTATGGACAAATATAGATGAAGGTAGTATAATAATAAATGTTGAAAAAAACATATGCACCTTTAGCTCAGCTGGTAGAGCAACTGACTCTTAATCAGTGGGTCCAGGGTTCGAGTCCCTGAAGGTGCACCAAATGAAAATCCCGTATTCTCAATGAACGTGGGGTTTTTTTATTTTACTTAACAACTCTTAAATATGGTGCTGGCGTGCCACTTTTACTTTCTTCTTTTTTCTCCTCTTTGTTTTTTGTATATATGTCGTCGAATACATCTGCCCTTTTTCTTTCATTAGACTTGAGGGTATGAGTGTAAAAATCGGTTGTGGTGGAAATTTTGGCATGTCTTAAGTCTTTTGAGATTTCAGCAATACTATGCCTTCTGAAATTAAAATCGTCGTATTCGTGTGTCTAAGACTGTGAAAAGTGATTTTTCTTAAATCATGTTCTTCTAAAAATTCAGCAAATCATTGTGACGGTGCAGAAACATATATAGCCTTTCCATTTCTCTGAGTAAATACAAAATCGTCTTCATACTTATGATTCTTTCCATAAAACCATTTATCTCCTAACAACTCTTTTTTGTCCAGTTCATTTTTCCTATGTTCTTTAAAGAATGAAACTAAGAATTTAGGAAAAGCTACTTCTCTTACTGAAGTATCATTCTTGGTTTATTTAATAAAACTTCCTATCCTTCCACATAAGCATTAGATTCAAAGAATTTTATCTTTAATTTGTCATAATTTACATATTTCCATCTAACTGCTATAAGTTCTCCGCATCTGGGACCAAGGGGCAGGGCGAGCAAGGTTGACAGTTGGTATTTAATTGGCGCTGTAGGTAATATATTTAATAAAGCATCCTATATCCTTATGTTCATAGTAATTGTCCTTCAGCTGGGCTCTAGAGGCTTTAAAATTGACATTGGACATAGGGCTCTCGGTTATAATTTTAAACGCAACGGCATCAGAGAACATATTCTTTAAAAGAGTATTTTAATGTTTTACTGAATTATCGGATAGCTTGCCTGATTTAGTCTTTGCTGGGGAATTTGTAATCTCTTGCATCAATTCTATTAAGTCGCCATCTGTAATCTTAGATAACATTTTTTTACCTATAAGTCCCAAGGTTCTAGTATCAAGTAATTTTTGGTATTCACTCTTATATCGACTACACTTGTTTTGTAATGCCTTATCTCTTCAACCAATGTACATTTTTTATCTGTAGTGGCGAGATCTTTTTTTATAGCAATTCTATTTCCTTTAATTCTTCCCTTATATGCTTTAAGGAGTTTTTCTTTTACAATTAATTCATGTGTTTCTGCTTCCATTAATAGTTCTTCATAAGTCATTCAAATCAGTCCCCATGTAAACTTCTTAAATATCTCAACTTAATGACATTGGGATTTTGCCAACCCTTTATCGAACTATATAAGTAAAATCTAATGTAAAGGGCGATAAATAATGGTAGAGAGCCTATTATTTATAGCTAGAGATTTAATACGTTCTTTAGACATTATGGAATTTACAGAAGATGAAAAAGATTACATAGCTTATCTAGCATCAAGAGTTATGGCTGTTTTGTCAATTGAGTTGAAGAAAGGCATAATGATAGAATAGGATCTTATCAGTCCTATTTTTTGCTTTGCAGAATACAGCTGAATTTGTATGAACTTGCTTATGAAAATAAATATGTTTAAAATGAAAAAAATGCTCATAGCTCTTTGTATGAGTATTGTCTTGCTTTCACAATTTGGAATGAGTGTTTTGGCAGCAGGTAACTATGTACCAGCAATAGACAATGATGGTGGCGGAGGAACTGTTAGAGGCGGCGGTAAATGCGATTTAGATATGCCTGATTATTAAATTCCGCGAAATAAATATTTATTGTGAGAAGAACCCTGGAGTAAAATCTAAGGTCCTTCTTTATTTTTTGGGTTGGAGTAGGAATGGGATTTACTTTTCAGGTTGTATTTTATAAATTGAAAAGATATGGGGTTATGTTTAGATAAGAAAAGGACCATTTAAAGTCCTAATTCTTTAATGTGTTTTTTAGATATTAGTATAATATGGTAATTTGGAAAAGTTCCTTCCTTTATATATGCATATTATTTGTATATTTTTGGAATTAATATTTTACCCCTACATTTAAAAATTCCACCCCTACTTTACCCCTACGGGAATTATTTTTCGTGCAAAATAAAAAAATAAGAACCTCAGAAGGTACTTATTTCAATAAATTATATCATTTTAAATAAAGGGTTACTTAAATTAGCATAATCAAAATTTTTATAATTCATAAAACCAACTCTCAATACCTTACATATATGATGTCTCCTCCTTGCAAAGAACAAATCATTATATAATATTACACTATATTACAAAATAATCTACAATACAAAATTATATATGATTTAATAAGAAAATTCCTGACACTTCATATCTCTTGATATTTAGACATTTTCTCAGCCATATTTTATAGGATTCAAATTCTTGTGCTTATAGTATTAAACTAATATCACTTTATAATTGACATAAAAGAGTGAATAATGATACAATAGAATAAGTTTAGAAAATAATATAATTTTATAAAAGTAAGTAATTAGATTTTTATTGGAAAGATATTACTATTTCAAAAAAACAGTTTTCAACAATATTATTATATATGAATGTTTATAAAATAAATTTGAGGGAGGACTGTTTTATATGGTATTTATTGGATGTATCTGAAGCTTAAATATTAGTGCTCAAATTTACATAATACACTAATAAATATAATAAGAAAGGAAATGGAAAATGGCAAATGAAAAAATATTAGAGATCAAAGACTTACACACTGCCTTTAGATTTCAAGATGAGTATTTTGATGCAGTCGATGGTGTCTCTTTCTCTTTACACAAGAATGAGCTGCTAGCAATAGTTGGAGAATCTGGCTGCGGAAAAAGTACAGTTGCTAACTCTATAGTAGGATTACATGACAAGAATTTTACTCGAGTCAGTGGTGAAATAATTTATGATGGCGAAAACATGGTTAATTATTCTGAGGAGCAACTAAATGAAATTAGAGGTAAGGAGATTGGTTTTATTTTTCAAGATCCATTAGCATCATTAAACCCATTACATAGGATTGGGAAACAGATAGAGGAGTCTTTAATCTATCATACGGATCTGAATAGTGATCAAAGACATGAAAGAATGTTACAGCTTTTAGATCAAGTAGGGATAGTTAATCCTAAAAGAACAGCTAATCAGTTTCCTCATCAATTATCAGGCGGTATGAGGCAAAGAGTTTTAATTGCTATAGCT
>NZ_JAHLOH010000043.1:0-76003 GCF_018917285.1 Tissierella carlieri
TTCGAGAGACTTGTCAACTGTTTTTTTGAACTTTTTTTAAATCTTTAATTTGATTTGTTTTGTTCAATGTCACAGCCGACTTTTACTATGATACTCTCTTTAGTGATTAAAGTCAATACCTATTTTAAAAAAGTTTTCAAGTTTTTCAAAATAAATGAATAAAGGCGAGCACAGCTCGCCTTACATTCTTATATAAACTATTCATTTTCTTATTTAACGTTATACATTCCATGGGTATGCATATAATTGAAAAGCTCTTCACCATGCCTTTGTTCTTCCTTTTGAATATGCTGTAATGCTTCCCTTACATCCTTATTTGCAGACTCAAACACTCCAGTATCATAAAATCCAGATACATATTTTTCAGTGGCTAATAGGTCACTACAAAGTAAAGCATCTTCAGGATTGTTAAAAGACATATTATTAGCGGTAGATGTAGCAGGGGTCTGGTCATTACTCATACTTTGATTACTATGTGTTAAGTTTGGCTTCTTGCCTTGCAACAACTCATTAATAATATTATAGTGATGTTGCTCCTCTGAAGCTAATTTATTTAGTAATTGCTTTAGATTAGGATCTTTTGCTTGATTGGCAAAGCTTTGATATTTTTTAACACAGACATCTTCTTGATGTTTTCCATCCTCTAAAATCATTCTTTCTTTTTGACTCAAATTTATTTGCATAATATACCTCCCATTTGTTCTATTTAATGGTAGTTTTTACTTTGAGCCATGTTTTATTCATTGAGCGGTTTTAGAAAATAAAAAAAGCTTTTATCAAAGTGTTAATGAATTAAAGGAACCTTTTTTTGAATTCCATTTAAGTTAAGTTCATACGAAAGTAAACGATACTTTCTTATAAGTTATAATAAAGGCCTTATATAAATAAGACCTAAAAGTATTTTTCTATTCTATTAAATATATTATCCCAAGACATTTTGTTTACTTCCTTTTCAATACTATAATCTATAGTATATCCTCTATATATTTTTTCAATTTGCTTTTCAATTGCAATTTGAAGTCTATATTCAAATAATGGCAACTCTTCTCCTAATGGTTTATCTACTTGAATCATTCTAGGTAATCTAACATATTCTATTACTCCACTATTATTAATAATATCGCCTAGGTTAGATATTAACCCTGGAATTTCCGTTACAACTATTAGCAATCCACTAGCTAAAGCTTCTATTGTGACTAGGGATAGACCTTCATAGAAGGAAGGTAATACAAATATGTCCGATTCTCTAAAAATTCTACCTAAATCTTCTTGGCTCAATTCACCTAGAAAATTTATATTTCCCTTCAGCCTAAATCCTAACTCTTTAATATATCGCTCTTCTTCTCCTGTACCTGATCCCACTAACAAAAGTTTAACATTATATTTTTCACTTATATTCTTAAATACCTTAAGTAAGGATACTACACCTTTAGCGTAACTTAATTTACCTGCATATACTATTTTTATATTTTCATCATATACTTTATTTAATGGAGGAAAGAATATATCTCCTTTATATCCTCCTCCTATAACTATTATTTTGTCATTAGAAATGCCATATACTTTGTTAATGAGCTGTCTTTGTTCTTCGCTTAAAGATAAAATCAAATCAAGCTTTCTACAACCATTTAATACTTCTTTTCCATATTGAGGGCATTTTTCAAGTTGTCTAATATCTGTACCATGACATATACCTATTACCTTAATATCCTCAGCAATTTCCTTTACTAAAGAGGTAGATAACCAGAGATGATGAGATAATATAATATCAGGCTTTAAATTCTCTATAGCATTAGTTATTGCTTTTATAAAACCTTCTTTCCATCTATTTAACATATCCTCAGTTAAATCACAATACTTAGCACTTTCATAAGGCATGATATCACTCATGCCTACTATTGGGAATGGGATCTCTTTTGTTTTAAAGGTTACAGGATAGAAGTTGTCTATATTTTTCAAATTAATAATATCTCCATTATGTATTCCTGAAACAAGGCTTTGAATATGTCCTTTTTTCTTTCCCTCAAATATTAATGCCTGTAAATATGTTCCACTTCCTGTCTTTCCAGGATATTGAGATATAATATGCAAAATCTTCTTCATTTGTATTCCTCCTTATTTAAGGCAAGAGGCTCATATATAGTTAAAAAAATAAGGCAGGAATTTTTTATCCTGCCACATAGTTCAATGACTTATTATTCATCTAAAGATTTCATAGTTATCCTACGGCACTCCTATTTTATGGACTATTCGTCCAAAGGCTTCATGGTTGGAAATAACAATATATCTCTAATACTTGGTTGATCTGTAAGTAGTATTATCATTCTATCTATACCAATACCAAGCCCTCCTGTAGGCGGAAGCCCTACCTCTATTGCATTTAGGAAATCTGTATCCATAGGATGTGCTTCATCGTCTCCTAAATCCTTTTGTTTAACTTGATCTTCAAATCTTTGTCTTTGATCAATTGGGTCATTTAATTCTGAGAAAGCATTAGCTAGTTCCCAAGTATTGATAAATGCCTCAAACCTATTAGTCTTTCTCGGATCCTCTGGATTTCTCTTGGCAAGAGGTGATATCTCTACTGGATGTCCTGTAATAAACGTAGGCTGAATTAAATGTGCTTCACAAAATTCTTCAAACATCTCTGATATTATATGACCTCTAGTCATACCAGGTTTAATCTCAAGTCCCTTTGCCTTAGCAATAGCAATAGCTTCTTCATCAGTATTAATTGTAGAGAAGTCTACACCAGTAAATTCTTTTACTGCATCTTCCATATCTAATCTTCTCCATGGCGGAGATAATTCTATTTCAGTACCTTGGTAATTTATTTTAGTCGTTCCTAAAGCCTTCTCTGCCACATAAGCAAAAAGATTTTCGGTTAATCTCATCATTTCTTCATAATCAACATATGCCTGATAAAGCTCTATATTAGTAAACTCAGGATTATGTTTTGGACTCATACCTTCGTTTCTGAACATTCTACCCATTTCATAGACTTTTTCAAATCCACCAACTATAAGTCTTTTTAAGTATAGTTCATTTGCTATTCTTAAGTACATATCGATATCTAATGCATTATGATGTGTAGCAAAAGGTCTTGCATTTGCTCCACCTGCTATTGGACTTAAAATTGGAGTCTCTACTTCTAAAAATCCTTTTTCATCTAAATATTCTCTTACTGCCTTAATAATCTTTGTTCTAATAATAAAGGTTTCTTTAACCTCAGGATTTACTATTAAATCTACATATCTTTGTCTATATCTTAAGTCCTGATCTTTTAGTCCATGGAATTTTTCTGGTAGTATCTGTAAGGATTTGCTCATTATAATTATTTCTTCAGCCCTTATAGATATCTCACCAGCGTTTGTTTTAAATACTTCTCCATTTACTCCTATAATATCTCCAAGGTCTAAAAGACTTAAATCTTTATAAGCTTCTTCACCTAATACATCTTGTTTTGCAAAGATTTGAATACGTCCTTCGCTATCCTGTAAATCTATAAAACTAACCTTTCCATGTCCACGTCTAGACATAACTCTTCCTGCAACTGCTACCTTCTTGCCGTCTAACTCTTCGAATTTGTCCTTAATAGTAGAGCTATGATGTGTATAATCAAATTTTTCAACTAGGAAAGGATTTTTGCCCTTTTGAATTAATTCTTTAAGCTTTTCCCTTCTCATCATCAGCATTTCATTTAAGTTTAATTCCGTTTCTCCCATTACTCTACCTCCTTAGTTTGTTAATCCTTTTTATCTAGTAATAGTTAGTATTTGATATTCTATTTTCCCGTCTGGAACTACTACTTCCACAATGTCACCAGACATATGTCCTAAAAGTGCAGACCCTACAGGAGACTCATTTGATATTTTACCATTATAGGGATCAGCCTCTGCGGACCCTACTATGATAAATTCCATTTCTTCATCATATTCTAAGTCTTTTACTAAAACCTTAGAACCAATACCTACAACATCAGTTGTAATATCATCTTCATCTATTATTTTTGCATTTCTCAGCATCATCTCTAATTTTGCAATTCTTTCTTCCAATTGAGCCTGATCATTTTTCGCCTGGTCATATTCTGAATTTTCACTTATATCTCCAAAGCTTAAAGCTTGCTTTATCTTTTCAGCAATTTCCTTTCTTCTAACAGTCTTTAGATCATCTAATTCATCTTCTAGCCTTTTTAATCCATCTTCTGTTAAGAATACATCTCTTTCTGGCATTTCACTCTCTCCTTTAACTAATAAATATTAGTGCTTTTTAAACTTACTTATAATATTATTTATCTATGCAAAACTATTAACATTAATAGAAATAAAGTACATTTCCTACTTGTATGCAAGATATTATAATCAAGTGGAACCATAATGTCAAGTACTTAGAACTTTCCTTTGACTTTTATAAACAAATTTACATAATCTTTTATTGAATAGTAGTTTCCTTCTGAATATAAATATTTTATATCTTTTTTTCTATCCTCTACTAAAGCCTCAAATAAATTAGAAAGAACCCTATTTTGCATCAATCTATTTTTATTAACGCCTAGATCATTGAAATTAAATGCAAAATCTTGGATAAAAGGAGGTCTTTTCTTATTATGCAAGGAGTTTCCCTGTCCAAAGTCAAAGACTATACAATTTCTCCTCACCTTAGAAAAATCTAGACTTAAACCATCCATTAAGTTAATTATCATACTATAATTTTCTAAGATTCTATCAATATTTACTGGATAAAATAGAGATAATCCTGTTTCCTCCAAAATATATTCATAAATTTCATCATTATATTCTTCACAGCCTATGGCAGTTACAAACCTAACATCCTTTGAAATTTCTTTGATTGTTCGTTTTGTTTTCTCTTTGTCATCACATATAACTAAAATCTCCTTTTCAGCTATATCTTCTTTCATTAAATTACATATATCTTTCATTACTAAAGGAAGATTATTTATTCTAGTTTCTTCTCCATCTAGTATTTTCATATTTGTAAATTCTTGAATATGATATATAGTTTCCTTATTTAACTTCTCATATCCTTCAATAAATAATTTTGTACAGTCTTCATCCTTAAGTTTCATTATAGCATTTAAATATTCTTTAAGCTTATATTCATCATCAAAATCAATAGGTTTCAAATTTATTCCAGCCATCCTACCTATTATATCATTTTCTCTCATAATATTATCTATTATTTTAGGCTTAATTCTAGGTAAAATAAACTCTGGAATATATTTTATAAATCCTTCTTTATAATACTCTAAATATTTCTCACTATCTAATATATATAAAAGTCCTATAATAACCCTCCTCTCTAATTTTAACTCTATTATATGAGAAAGGCATTATATTCATTACATATTGCTATGAATAAAGACCAATATATTCAAGCAATATTCTTTCCATCTCTTCTTTATTATCAATTGTATATATAAGATTTTTTACCTCATTTGAATTCCTCAACCCTTTTAAATACCAAGCAGTATGTTTTCTCATTTCTCTTACTCCAACTCTCTCACCTTTTATAGAACAAACAAGATTTAAATGTTTTATACACATACGAACAATTTCTTCAGGAGAAGGTAATATATCTTCTTTTCCTGTCATCAAGTTAATTATCCTTTTAAATATCCATGGATTTCCTTGAGAACCTCTACCTATGGCTATAGCATCACAATTAGTCAACTCAAACATTCTAACCCCGTCCTCTGGTTCAAAAATATCGCCATTTCCTATGACAGGTATAGTAACACTTTCTTTAACTTTCTTGATAAAATTCCAATCAGCTTCTCCAGAATAAAACATATCTCGAGTTCTTGCATGAACAGTTAATGCAGAAATTCCTTCTTCCTCTGCTATCTTTGCTAAATCTACCCCATTAATATTATCATGATCCCATCCCATTCGTATCTTTAGGGTGACAGGCTTATTGGACACCTTCACCACCTCTCTTAGTATTTTTCTAGCTAATATAATATCTTTCATTAAAGCACTACCATCGCCATTTTTAACTATCTTAGGTGCAGGACAGCCCATATTTATATCTATAATATCTATATCTTCTCTAGGATTTAAATATTCTTCTACAATATTTGCCATTATTTCTGGATCAGATCCAAATATTTGAATTGCTATCGGTCTTTCTTTAGGATTTACTTGTAATAAAGTCTTAGTTCCAGGATCCTTATAATATATCCCCTTGCTACTAACCATCTCAGAAACTACTAATCCCGCTCCCATTTCCTTACATAGTATTCTAAAAGCTAAATCTGTGACTCCTGCCATAGGAGCTAAGAATACATTATTCTCCAATTTTACATTTCCTATTCTCATACATTCACCTCGAATATTAGAAAAGTAAGTAGCTATTTAGCTACTTACTTATTTCTTTCAAATACTATCCTCAAGCCTTCTAAAGTCAGTAATTTATCTATCTTTTTAATATATTTACTTTCTGCTGCGATAAGGTTTGAAAATCCTCCAGTTGCTATGATATTTACTGTTCTTTCATTTTCTCCCATTTCCTTAATCATCTTTTCTATTATATAGTCAACCATTCCTATATATCCAAATACTAATCCTGACTGAATACTATTTATTGTATTCTTTGCTATTACTCTATCTGGCTTTGCGATTTCTACCTTAGGAAGTTTTGCTGTTCTCATAAATAATGCTTCAGAAGAAATTTTAATTCCTGGAGTAATAGCACCTCCTAGATAATCTCCTTCTTTAGATACTGCACAAAATGTAATTGCCGTACCAAAATCTACGATTATTAAAGGACCACCATATTTTTCATAAGCGGCTACAGCATTTACTATTCTATCAGCCCCTACTTCTCTTGGGTTATCATATTTTATATTCATTCCAGTTTTAACTCCAGGACCTACTACAATAGGATCTATACCAAAGTATTTTATACTCATAGCTGGTAAAGTATGCATCAATGGTGGTACTACAGAAGAAATAATAACATCTTTTACTTCTTTTGGGTCTAATCCATGATATCTAAAAATTTGCTCAAATAAAAGTCCATATTCATCAGACGTTCTATCCTTTTCTGTTGCAATTCTCCAATCGTATAATAATTGTTTATCTTTATATACTCCGAATACTACATTAGTGTTACCAACATCTATTACTAATAACAATAGTTTCACACCTCGTTTCTTATCCCTTACTCTTCAAAGCTCCTACTACAGAAGTCACTATTATAATCCCTATAATAGCCTCAGGTATACCGTTAGTTATACCTATCCCAAAAATAATTTTTCTTGCAGTGGAAACATCTCCCCCTATAGCTTCTACAAATCTTTCAGCATAAAACAAATATATCATGGAAAGAACTCCCATAGTATTGGTTAATGTTCCTATAGCAGAAGCTATTACAACATCTAATGCTTTATCCTTAAACTTAATCTGAGTAAAATAAGCTATTATTGAAGTCAATATTATAAGAACTATATTCATTAGAGTCATCCATATGCTCTGTGAATTTATAATATTTATATATATTCCATAAGATAAATATCCTATTATTCCTACCCACATCAAATATAATATTGCCATAGTCTTATTCTTACCTAAATTGCTTAGAGTATTATATACATAGTATGACACTATTCCTATTAATACTCTTGGTAATATCGAAACCAATGGATTTAAAAATACAAATGATACTGGTGTAGGATTAGTTAGAGCTTGAAAAATACTAAATAATCCAAATATCAAACCTACAAATCCACCCACTATCGGACCTTCCATTACTGCACCAATAATAACAGGTATATGCATTATTGTTGCCCTTGTAGGTCCTACGGGTATAAAACCTAATGGAGTCATACCTAATACTGCCGAAATAGCACCTAATACTCCAATAATGGCCATCTTTCTTACATTAAATCCTTTTTCTTTTACCATTAAAACCCCTCCCGCTCTAGTTCCTTTTATTTTTGGATACCAGTCGATAAAATACTTTACTTTAAAATCCATTCAGTCCAACTCTAGTTGATGTTGGCCTTCTGACAAAAACATTATAATTCTATTTTTATATTAATGCAATATTATTTTTATTAATTATTCTTTTTAATTTATATATTCTATTTGTAAATTCTTTAAATATCCTTATATGCATTTAACCCGTGACTACCTTCTGCAAATAATACTCCATTTATTATAGCTTTGCTCATAACTTCAGCTGCTAATGTTCCTATAAGGCTAATGTCTGCCTTTATTTCATTAGTGGCCATAGTAAATATAGTATCACCATCTAACATGGTATGTATTGGATCTATGGATCTTGCATAACCATTATGAGCCATTTCAGAAACTTTATTTGCTTCTGCCTTAGTCAGAATTGCATTTGTTCCTATTACACCTATAGTTGTATTTTGTACATTAAATCCTAAATCCTTATTCATATCTTTCATAATTTCTACAGTGTTTAATAGCTTATTATTTTTATAATCATATACTCCTGCAATTTGCTTATTGAATCTAAAATCATATATGTCACCAAAACTATTTACAGAAACTATGGCTGATACCACTAAATCTCCTACTTTTACAGTTGCTGAACCTAGTCCCGATTTCATAGCACTCTGCGGTCCTAGAATCTTTCCTATTGTAGCTCCCATGCCACATCCTATATTCCCTTGCCTATTTTCATAAGAGTTTGCAATTTCAGCAGCTTTATATCCCATATTAAAATCCGGTCTGATTTTATAGTTTCCGATATTTAAATCAAATATAACAGCAGAAGCCACTATGGGAACTTTAGTCACTCCCACGTTAAATCCAATGCTTTGTTCTTCTAGATATTTCATAACACCAGATGCAGCCTCCAAACCAAATGCAGACCCACCGGATAAAACTATGGCATGGACCTTATCTACCATCTTTTCTGCCTTAAATAAATCTGTCTCTCTAGTCCCCGGAGCCGATCCCCTTACATCTACTCCACCTGTTGCCCCTTGCTCACATATAACCACAGTGCACCCAGTCATGCCTTCCTCTGACTGTACATGGCCTACTTTAATACCTTGAACATCAGTTATGTAACCTTGATACATAGTTTCACCTCCGTAAACCAGTGAAAAGTGAATAGTGAATAACGAATAGTTATAACGAAAGACTTGAACTTCTTCATCTTCCAAAACTATTCACTATTCACTATTAGTTATTCACTATATTCTAGCCTCCAAAGAAATTCAGCAGCAATCCTGCCGCTATAGCTGAACCTATTACTCCTGCTACGTTTGGTCCCATAGCATGCATCAACAAGAAGTTTCTTGGATTAGCTTCCTGCCCAACTTTTTGAGATACTCTAGCTGCCATTGGCACCGCTGATACTCCAGCAGACCCTATAAGCGGATTAACCTTACCTCCAGAAGTTTTGTACATAATTTTACCAAACAATACTCCTGCAGCTGTACCTATAGAAAATGCAACAAGTCCTAATCCTATAATACTTAACGTTTTACCTGTAAGGAATGTTTCAGCATTTGCCGTTGCTCCTACAGTAGTTCCTAAAAATATTGTAACTATATTTACTAGTTCATTTTGTGCTGTCTTAGATAATCTGTCTGTCAGTAAAGATTCTCTAAACAAATTACCTAACATTAGCATACCAACTAAAGATGCTGCTGAAGGTAGTATTAATGAAACTATTATAGTTACCATAATAGGGAAAATAACTTTTTCCTTCTTTGATACTGGTCTTAACTGGTCCATCACTACTTCTCTTTCAACTTTAGTTGTTAAAGCCTTCATAATTGGTGGTTGAATAATTGGCACTAAAGCCATATATGAATAAGCTGCAACTGCTATTGGTCCTAGTAAATGTGGTGCTAATTTTGATGTTAAGTACAACGCTGTTGGTCCATCTGCTCCACCAATAATACCAATACTAGCTGCTTCTGGTCCTGTAAATCCTAAAAGAATTGCCCCTACAAATGTTACGAAAATACCAAATTGTGCTGCTGCTCCAAGTAATATACTCTTTGGATTTGCAATAAGTGGTCCAAAGTCTGTCATTGCGCCAACACCTAAAAATATAAGGGGTGGATATATACCTAGCTTAACACCCTGATACAAGTAATATAAAAGTCCTCCATTTTCCACGGTTTTAGAGACTAGTTCCCCTGTTACAGGGTCAGGCATTATTTTCACAACTGGTGGTGCCATTAAACCAGCTTCGGGTAAATTGGCTAATAACATACCAAATGCAATTGGAATAAGTAATAGTGGCTCAAATCCTTTAGCGATTGCTAAATATAGCAATACACAGGATACAAAAAGCATTACGGCTTGTCCCCAAGTTATGGAAGCAAATCCCGTACTCTGGAAAAAATCCAGTAATATATCTCCTACGTTCATGAAACTTACCTTCCTTTCTTAATGGAATTAGTCTAACACTACTAACCTGTCACCTGTATTTACAGTAGCTCCTTGCGTAGTATTAATGCTAGCTACTATCCCATCTCTAGGAGCTAATATTTCATTTTCCATCTTCATAGCTTCTAGTATTAACAAAATATCTCCAGCCTTAACCTTATCTCCTTCTTTTACTTCTATCTTCCAAATATTACCTGGCATCGGAGCCTCAACTATTTCTTGTCCATCTGATACTACTACTTCTTTTTTCTCTTCCTTTGGAGCTGGTGCTGGTGCAGCTTTTGGTGCTGGAGCTGCCACTGGAGTTGGTGATACTGATGGTGCAGCTGGTCTTTTGGACTCTCCCCCTGCTATCTCTTCAACTTCTACTTCATAAGAATTACCATTAACACTTATTATAAACTTTCTCATTGCTATGCCTCCCTAGAAATTTTTATTATAACGAATAGGAAAATTCTACTTTTTAATTATATTTAGAAATTTTCCGTCGATGAGTTTCAAGCAGATTGCCGAAACCTTTGATTTCGTGCAAGTTGCTTATGCAGTAGCCAATAAAAGCTTCCTCAGTTATACTTCCAATGAAGCTTTTATTATAGTTTACCGTATATCTGTTCTTGTCTACCAGCTGTTGCCCAGGTAGGAGAATTTTGAGGTATTCTTCTAATGCTTCTTATATTTACCTCTGGCACACTAACCCCTAAACTTGCTGCTACAGCTGCAGCAATAACTGCTACTAATTCCTCATCATTTGTGGTAGTTTCTTCTAGTTTCTCCTTTACTGGTTCTTTAGCTTTAATTGGTGTTTGTGGCTTCTTAACATCTTCAACCTTCTTTTCTCCACCTATGTTTTTTAGCACAGATATAAGCATTGCAAGCACAATCAAACCTACAAATACTACTACCATGCTAAATACCGTGATTATTAAACTATCTCCAAAACTAATAATATCACCCAATTACTTCACCTCTTTTATACTGGCATATTGCCATGTTTTTTTGCAGGTCTATTTTCTCTCTTAGACTCTAACATATCAAAAGCAGAAATTAATCTAGGTCTTGTAATACTTGGAACTAATATATCATCTACGAATCCTCTTTGAGCTGCAATATATGGGTTAGCTACAGTATCTCTATACTCAGCAATTTTTTCTTGTCTAGTTTCTATTGGATTATCAGAGTTTTCAATATCCTTTTTAAATATAATATTTGCAGCACCATCAGGTCCCATAACTGCTATCTCAGCATTTGGCCATGCAAATACTTGATCTGCTCCTAAATCCTTAGAGCACATTGCAAGGTAAGCTCCACCATAAGCTTTTCTAACTATTAAAGTAACCTTCGGTACAGTTGCTTCGCTATAAGCATATAGCATTTTAGCACCATGTCTAATGATTCCACCATATTCTTGCTCAGTACCTGGTAAGAATCCTGGAACATCCACTAAGTTAAGTAGTGGAATATTAAAAGCATCACAAGTCCTAATAAATCTTCCCGCCTTATCTGATGCGTTGATATCTAAACATCCAGCTAATATCTTAGGTTGGTTAGCAATAATTCCTATGGTTTTTCCGTTTAATCTAATATATCCAGTTATTATATTTTGTGCATAATATGGCTGAATTTCAAAGAAATCTCCATTATCAGCTAAAAGCTTTATAATTTCTTTCATATCATAGGGTTTATTAGGATTAACAGGAACTATTTCATTTAATTTTTCTTCTACTCTATTTATTTCATCTTCTATAGTATAGATTGGTGCTTGTTCTAAATTATTTGAAGGTAGGAAAGATAATAACTCTTTAATTCTTTCAATACATTCAGCTTCCGTTTTGTCCACAAAATGTGCAACTCCAGATATTTTGTTGTGAGTATTTGCACCGCCCAGTTCTTCCTGTGTAACCTCTTCACCTGTTACAGATTTAATTACTTGGGGTCCGGTAATAAACATCATACTGGTCTTATCTACCATAAATATAAAGTCTGTTAAGGCTGGTGAATAAACTGCACCACCTGCTGAAGGTCCCATTATAACTGAAATTTGAGGTATAACTCCAGATGCAATAGTATTTCTATAGAATATCTTTCCATATCCTGATAAAGCATCTACTCCCTCTTGGATTCTAGCTCCACCCGAATCATTAAATCCTACAATTGGTGCTCCCATTTTCAATGCCATATCTTGCACCTTACAAATCTTAGAAGCATGCATCTCACCTAAAGATCCACCTACTACCGTAAAGTCTTGGGCATAAGTAAATACAAGTCTTCCATCTACTGTACCATAACCAGTAACTACCCCATCTGCAGGAGCCTCTACCTTTGCCATATCAAAGTTTGTACATCTATGTTCTACAAACTTGTCAACTTCTACAAAACTACCTTCATCAAATAGAAGGTTAATTCTCTCTCTTGCAGTAAGCTTTCCTGATTTATGATGCTTTTCAATTCTTTGCTCCCCACCACCAAGCTCAATTTTCTTAGCAGTTTCTAGAAGCCTTTCAATTTTTTCCTTCATATTTACCCTCCTTTTTTTGTTAAGTACTTAATCCCTTTGACAAAGCTCTATAAGCACTCCAAATGTTGACTTTGGATGTAAAAAGGCAATTTTTGCACCGCCAGCACCATATCTTGGTTTCTCATCAATCATCTTAATTCCTTTTTCCTTTAGTTCTTCTATAGCTTTTTCAATATCATCTACTCTATAAGCAATATGTTGGATTCCTTCACCCTTTTTCTCGATAAACTTAGCTATAGGTCCATTTTCTTCAGTAGATTCAAGTAATTCTACTTCCGTATCTCCTATAGGCAAAAAAGCTACCTTAACCTTTTGCTCTTCAACTACTTCCTTATCTACACATTTCATACCTAAAATATCTTCATAAAATTTTAATGCTTCATCTAAATTTTTTACAGCAATACCTATATGATCAACCTTACCAACCATTTGATTACCTCCCTTTTTATAGTGAATAGCAAATAACTAAAAGTGAATAGTTTAGGAAGCTTCAAATGAATTCTAAGCTAATAACCCTAAAGCCTTACTTAAAACTATTCACTTTTCACTATTAATTATTAGTTATCAACTGTATTATCTCATCTCTGGCAGTATAAGGATCTGTTTCTCTTAAAGTAACTTCCCTTGCTAGGTTTTCAATTAGATCTTCCTTAACTGCCTTATCTAATATCAACTTCATTAAATCTTCTTCAACCATCTTCAAAATTTCTAATTTATTATTTCTTATTCTTATCTTTTCTAGCTCATTATTTTTTTCTAGATATCCTCTATGCTCTAAAATCTTTTCTAGAAGAATATCTATATCCTTATTTTGTCCTGCTGATACTTTAATCACTGGTGGTCTATAGTCACTATATTCATTTAAATCTAAATTCATCTCTATTTCTACCTTAGTTTTATCTGCACCGTCTAAGTCAGATTTATTAATTGCAAATACATCCGCTATCTCCATTATTCCTGCCTTTATAGCTTGAATATCATCACCTAAATTGGGAACCATAACCATAAGTACAGTATCTGCAGTCTTTACTATATCTACTTCAGATTGTCCAACTCCCACTGTTTCTATGAAAATGTAATCACAACCAAAAATATCTAGTACCTTTATAGCACCCCAAGTAGCTTTTGACATACCTCCTAAAGAACCACGGGTACCCATGCTTCTTATAAACACATCTTTATCTAGGGCAAGATCACTCATTCTAATTCTATCTCCTAATATAGCCCCTCCGCTAAAAGGACTGGTAGGGTCTACAGCTACTATGCCTACTTTTTTACCTTGTTTTCTAAGCTCCTTAGTCAACTTATCAGTTAAAGTAGATTTACCAGCTCCAGGAGGTCCTGTTATTCCGATCACATAGGCCTTACCTGATTCCTTATATAGTTTCTTTAATATATCTATTGCTTCCTTTTCATTGTTTTCTAACATAGTAATAAGTCTTCCACACGCTCTCTTACTACCTTCCAACAATCTTTCTTCAATATTCAAATAAGACACCACCTATTTTCTTTTAAGGTTATTTGTAATAAACTCTATTACATCCTTTGTTGGTGTACCTGGAGTAAAAATAGCCTCTACACCTGATTCTATTAGATAAGGAATATCATCTTCTGGGATAACTCCTCCTCCAATTACAAGCATATCATCTACTCCTTCTTCTTTTAACAAATTAACTACCTTTGGAAATAAGTGATTATGAGCTCCTGACAGTATGCTCATAGCTACTACATCAACATCCTCTTGAATAGCAGCGGCCACTATTTGTTCAGGTGTCTGCCTTAGCCCTGTGTATATAACTTCCATACCTGCATCTCTTAATGATCTTGCAATTACCTTTGCACCTCTATCATGTCCATCAAGGCCAGGCTTAGCTACTAAAACTCTAATTGGTCTATCCATATTTTTATATACCTCCCCTATATTTAGTGAATAACTAATAGTTAATAGTGAATAGCTAAAAAAATTAAATACCCTCAACCTTTAATAAAAACTATTCACTTTTCACTATTCACTTTTCACTATTCACTATAAAATAACTGATTGTTGATATTCACCGAATACTTGGCGTAAAACATTACAAATTTCTCCAAGGGTTGCATATGCTTTTACAGCATCCAATATAAATGGCATTAAGTTTTCTTCCGTATTAGCCTTTTCCTTTAGTATACTTAATGCTCTTTCTACTTCTTCATTATTTCTTTCCGCTCTTAAGGTTTTTAGTTTCTCTCTTTGATTTATTTCAACCGTCCTATCTACCTTTAACAATTCCTTCTTGTCCGTTTCTTCAATTTGGAATTTGTTTACTCCTACAACTATTCTATCAAGGGATTCTACTTCCATTTGATATCTATACGCTGCATTTTGAATTTCTTTTTGAATATATCCTTTTTCTATCGCTTTAGGCGCCCCACCTAATTCATCTATTGTTTCTATATATTTAGTTGCTTCTTCTTCAATCTTATTAGTTAAACTCTCGATATAGTAGGAGCCAGCCAATGGATCTATTGTCTCAGTTACTCCAGATTCATGAGCTACAATTTGCTGAGTTCTAAGTGCTATTCTAACGGAGTCTTCAGTAGGTAGTGCCAAAGCCTCATCCCTTGAATTTGTATGAAGTGATTGAGTTCCACCAAGAACTGCCGCTAATGTTTGAATAGTAACTCTTATTATGTTATTATCAGGTTGTTGAGCCGTTAGTGTAGATCCTGCTGTTTGAGTATGGAATTTAAGTTGCATTGATTTTGGATTTTTTGCATTAAATCTTTCCTTCATTATTTTCGCCCAAAGTCTTCTAGCTGCCCTATATTTAGCTACTTCCTCTAATAAGTCATTGTGAGCATTAAAGAAGAAGGATAATCTTGGTGCAAAATCATCTACGTCAAGTCCAGCATCAATAGCTGCTTCAACATATGCTATACCATCTGCTAATGTAAATGCAACTTCTTGTGATGCAGTAGAACCTGCTTCTCTTATATGGTATCCACTAATACTTATTGTGTTCCAAGCTGGAACTTCCTTTGAACAATATTCAAAAATATTAGTAATTAATCTCATAGATGGTTCTGGCGGGAATATATAAGTTCCTCTTGCTATGTATTCTTTCAAAATATCATTTTGTATTGTTCCTCTTAATTTCTCCTTTGAAACACCTTGCTTTTCTGCAACAGCAATATACATTGCTAACAAAACAGATGCTGGTGCATTTATAGTCATAGAAGTACTAACTTTATCTAAAGGTATGCCATCAAACAATACTTCCATATCCTTTAGTGAATCTATAGCTACTCCAACTTTACCAACTTCACCTTCAGATAATCCATCATCTGAATCATATCCTATTTGTGTAGGTAAATCGAAGGCAACACTTAATCCAGTTTGACCTTGTTCTAGCAAATATTTATATCTCTGATTTGATTCTTCAGCAGATGCAAATCCTGCATATTGTCTCATAGTCCAAAGTCTACCTCTATACATCGTAGATTGAACACCTCTTGTAAATGGGTATTCTCCAGGAAGTCCTAGATCCTCATTATAATCCATATTTTCTATGTCTATAGGAGTATATAGTCTATCTACTTCAATATTGGAGCCTGTAGTAAATTTCTCTTTCCTTTCAGGAAATCTTGATAAAGACTTCTGAACTACCTCTTTATCCCATTGCTCAACTGATGCTTTAACTTCTTCAATCTTATTATCATCAAACAACTCATTTACCTCCTTATTATGGTGATTTTGTAAATTTCCTCAAAAGTTCTCTTCATAGTCTATTATAGTAATAAGTAGTAGAATTTTGCAACATATATTTCAATATATTTTAAAAATGAATGGAATATTGCATTTTTATATATGAGTATGTATAGATTCCTTCAGAAATGCATAGGAAATAATACTAATGATATTTATATATCATTAGTATTAAAATTCAAATCGTTGATAAGATATTTTTTGTCTAATAAACCTTTCTATTTGTTTGCTTCCATTGTGAATATCTAGCATGTACTCCTTTGATACATACCATAATTGCCTTTTGAGAATATCCAAAGAAACGTTTATCAATCTTGTCAACAATTTCATCTACACCATCTTTATCAATATTGTGTCCAACTATTAAATATGCTAAAAATTCTTTACATAAGTCAGAAATTAATGTTACCATGATATCTTCTATTATTCCTGTCTCTGTATTAATTAAAAATCCAACCCCCACTACTTTATGTACATAGGTGGCAGAAATATCGTCTGGAAGTTTAGAATAATGAACAAAATATACAGTTTCTTGACCAAAATCTTTTACTTCTCTCATTAGATACATCCTTTCTATATATTTATTTTAGAAGGCTGCACTAAAATGCGCAGCCTTCTTTTCATTATTTTATACCCAATATTTTCCTCGCTTCATCTGGTGTTGCAATTTCTCTACCTAGTTCTTTTGCTATTCGCATTACCCTCTCTACTAGCATTTGATTAGTTGCTAATAATCCTCTATCATATAATATTGTATCTTCAAGCCCTGTTCGTGTATGTCCTCCTAATAATATGGACATAGTCAGCATAGGTATTTGACTATATCCAATTCCTGATACTGTAAATGTAGAGCCTTCTGGTAGAGACTCAATCATATGCAGAAGATTCCTAGGTGTACCCTTTACTGATCCTCTTACATTCATTACTAAATTAAATTGCAATGGTTCCTTAAGTACTCCTTCCTTTAATAACAATGCCGCATTATCAATCATACCTAAGTCAAAAGCTTCTATCTCTGGCTTTATATTATTAGCATACATTTTAGCCGCTAATTCTTTTATTAACTCAAAGGAATTCGCATTTACTTGTGAAGCAAAATTAGATGATCCAGTAGATAAGCTTGCCATTTCAGCATTTAGATCCAACATTTGTCCACGCCACTCAGCAGTATTGCCTCCCCCCCTCGCACCAGTAGATAATTGAGTTATAATATCACAATCTCTTTCCTTCAATTTATTCAATACTTCCTTATATAAATTCTTATCACAAGTAGGTTCTCCTTTTTCATCTCTTACATGAATATGAGCTACAGATGCTCCCGCTTGTCTACATTTAATAATATCTTCCACTATCTCATCTACAGTAATAGGTGTATATGGATTTATTTCTTTAGTTGGAACATTTCCTGTTAGTGCTATAGTTATTATTAACTTTTCCTTTCTATAGGTCATGCTATTACCCCCTGCAATTCCTCTGATGTCTTTTTTATTGCCTTTTCTAATTTTTCATATAGTAAATCTACTTCTTCTTTAGTTATATTTATTGGAGGAGCTAACAATATATGATCACCTCTTACTCCATCAACTGATCCTCCACCTGGATATGGAACTAAACCTTCCTCTAAACAATTATTCGTAATTTTACCTCTCACATTGCTGAATACATCAAATGGCTCTTTTGTTTCTTGGTCTTTAACAAATTCAACACCTATCATAAGACCTTTACCTCTAATGTCTCCCACTATAGGATAATTATATAAATCTTCTAATTTCTTCATTAGATAATTTCCTTGTACAGCACAATTTTCAATAAATTTATCTCTTTCAATGATTTCCATTACCTTATTAGCAATTCCACAGGACAATGGATTACCTGCGTAAGTATGCCCATGGATAAAATTACCTGAACCTCTAACCATAATTGTTTCAAAAACTTCAGAACTACATACTGCTGCACCTATTGGAGTATATCCACTGCTTAAACCTTTAGCAACTACTATGATGTCTGGTTTAGCATCAAAATGATTTGATGCCATTTTCTTTCCTGTTCTACCTGAACCTGCCATGACCTCATCCATTATAAATAGAATGTCATATTTATCGCAGATTTCTCTTACCATATCAAAATATATCTTTTCAGGATGGGAACCCGGTGCTGCCGATCCTACTACTGGCTCAGAAATAAATGCAGCAATATTATCTGATCCATGACGCCGAATCTCTGTTTCCAATTCTTTGGCAGCAAGTATACTGGTTTCTTCTAAAGTTCTTGCTCCCCAAGGGTTTCTATAATGATAGAATTGGCTGATCTTAGGAAAATTAGTTAACAAAGGATCATAAATTTTTCTTCTTCCTATGGTTCCTGTCATTGATAGAGATCCTAATGTTGCACCATGATAAGAATTCCATTTGGATATAATCTTCCACTTACTCGACTTGTTCCCATCTCTTTCAACATAATATTGTCTTGCCATCTTCATTGCAGTTTCTGTTGCTTCAGAACCACCAGATACAAAATATACATGATTTAATCCCTTAGGACACCATGACACAATTTTTTCTGCACATTTTTCAATTGAGTCAACTGTCCATCTAGATAAGTGAGTAAAAGCAATTCTTTCAATATGCCCCTTTGCAAACTCAGCAATCTCCTTATTTCCATGACCTATATTCGCTACTGCTGACCCAGAACATCCATCTATATATTTTTTTCCATTTTCCCCAATTAAATATATTCCTTCTCCCTTTTCAATCCTAGGATAAATCCAATTTTGGTTTCTATAAAATACACAGTTCTTTGGTGCCTTGTTTGAACTCATTGTAATTCCCCCTTCTTAAGATATATAGTTAATATTTATTTCTAACTAACTTCTTTCGCCTTGAGAATACCTCCATATTTAAATATTTCTCTATTCAAGTCTTTTTCTAATGATGCAACAGAAACCGCCACTACTAAATCACCAACAGAGTTAGTAGAAGTATGAATTTGATCAACAATTCTATAAACTCCAGCTATTAATGCTATACCATCTAATGGAATTCCTAGATTTGTTAATAATGCTATTGAAATAATAAGCCCCGTCTGAGGTGCAGCAGCACACCCGATAGCCAGCATTGTGGCTGTTAAGACTAACATTATCTGTTGGCTCAAAGAAATATCTATGCCATAAAGCTGAGCAGCAAACATTACAACAACTCCAAAATATATACCCGTTCCGTTCATATTTGCAGTCGCACCTAAAGGTAAAACAAAACTTGCAGTCTCCTTTGGAATTCCCATTTCATTAGTACCTATCTTCATTGCCACTGGCAGAGCAGCAGCACTACTACACGTACTAAAGGCTATGGCCCAAGACTGAAATGCTTTTTTGAAGAACTTAATAGGATCTACCTTTCCTATAAAATATAGTATTAATGAATAATACACTGCAACTGTAAATATATTTGCACCATAATCAACTAATATAAACTTAAATACAGGGCCAAATATTCCTACACCAAATGCTGTAACTGCTTTTGCCATAAGTCCAAATACTCCAATTGGAGTAAACTCTATAACAATATCAACTACTTTATACATCATTTCAGAACATCTATCTACCAAATCAATAATAGGTCTTCCTCTCTCACCCATTAATAATAATCCCGCACCGCAGAAAATACCAAATGAAATTATATGAAGCATCTCACCTTGTGCTAATGATTCGAAAATATTCGCAGGGAATAATCCTAATATTGATTCGAATACTGTTGGAAGTTCTCTAATAACAACTTCACCAGCATTCAACTCTGTAATATTTAGTCCAGCACCTGGTTTAAATATGTTAGCCATTACAACACCAGTTCCTATGGATAAAAAACCTGTTAACATAAAGCAAAACAGTGTTTTTATACCAACTGATCTAAGTTTTCTAATTTCACTTAAATTTGCAACTCCGCTAATTATTGAGAAAAGTACTAAGGGAACAACTATCATACGAATAAGCCTTAAGAAAATATCTCCTAAAAGTCCCAGCCACGGTACCAAAGCAGTGACAAAAGGCTCATCTTTACCTATTGCTGATAATATAGCTCCTGCCATAATACCTAAAAATAAACCGATAAAAATCTTATGAAACAATCTCAGTTTTTTGGGTTTTGACATTAATATACCTCCTCTTTTCTCTTATCAATAATTAATCTACTACCCTCCTTTCACAAAAATAAAAAACCCAGTATTAATGGAAATGGCAAACCATTAATACTGGGTTTTATTTGCTTCGCAAACTGGGGATACCATTTTGCTACAAATAAAGCAGTATTTCTCTATTATTTAAAATTATCTAATAACATTATATAGTATTCTGTTAAAGGTGTAAAGTGTTTTTTCAGAAAATTGTATAAACTTTGTCATGGATTAATATTTATTAAATTTATATATAAAAAAATGGGCTCCTCCTAACTGAGGATCGCCCAATTTTTATGCTCCAACAAATAGCTCTTCGAATTCCTTACCATCTATGGTTTCTTTTTCTAGTAAAGTTTCTGCTACTTTATGAAGTTTATGAATATTATCTTTTAATAATTGTTCTGCTTTATTATATGCAGTATCAATTAGTTGTCTCATTTCTTTGTCTATGGCAGCTGCCACATCCTCACTATAATTTCTAGTTCTACCAAAGTCTCTACCTACAAATACCTCCTCATCATCAGTACCGTAAGTCATAGGTCCAAGTTTATCACTCATACCATAATGAGTAACCATGGATCTAGCAATCTTAGTAGCTCTTTCAATATCATTTTGAGCACCTGTACTTATATCTCCTAGAACTAAAGCTTCTGCTACCCTACCGCCAAGAAGAGTTACAAGTCTTCCTTCCATTTGTTTTTTCGTTAAAAAGCTTCTATCTTCTTCTGGTATATAGGCAGTAAATCCTCCAGCCATTCCTCTTGGTATAATAGTTACCATATGAACTGGGTCTGTATCAGGAGTAAGCCTAGAGGTAAGTGCATGACCTGCCTCATGATAAGCTGTAAGTTTTCTTTCTTTTTCACTAACAACTTTGGATTTCTTTTCGGGTCCTGCTTGAACTTTTATAGATGCTTCTTCTATCAAATGCATAGGTATAGTTCTCAGCCCAAACCTTGCTGTAAGTAATGCTGCCTCATTTACTAAGTTCTCTAAGTCTGCAGGAGTAAATCCTACTGTCCTCTTAGCAACTACTTGTAGGTCTACATCACTATCTAATGGTTTGTTCTTTGTATGAACCTTTAATATTTCTTCCCTACCTCTTACATCAGGTAATCCTACATAAATTGTTCTATCAAATCTACCTGGACGAAGAAGTGCTGGGTCAAGTATATCAGCTCTATTAGTTGCTGCCATTACAATTATTCCTTCATTAGTCGCAAATCCATCCATCTCAACTAATAGTTGGTTTAGTGTTTGCTCCCTTTCATCATGACCTCCACCAAGTCCTGCTCCTCTTCTTCTACCTACAGCATCAATCTCATCAATAAACACTATACAAGGAGCATTTTTCTTTGCCTGCTCAAATAAATCTCTAACACGACTGGCACCAACACCTACAAACATCTCTACAAAATCAGAACCTGATATAGTAAAGAAAGGCACTCCCGCTTCACCTGCTACAGCTTTAGATAAATAGGTCTTACCTGTTCCAGGAGGTCCAACTAATAATACTCCAGTTGGAATTCTAGCACCAATTTCAATATATTTTCTAGGCGTTCTTAAGAAATCTACTATTTCTTTTAGTTCTTCTTTTTCTTCTTCCAATCCTGCTACATCAGAAAATGTAATTATTTTTCCATCTTCTTCCTTGACCATCCTAGCTCTGGATTTTCCAAAGGACATTACTTTTCCTCCACCACCCTGGGACTGCTGCATAAATACAAACCAAAATACTGCAAAAACAAGAAGCATTAATATAGTTGGAATCGCACTTACAAACCAAGGAGTTGTAGGTTCTAACTCAGAACTTAGGGTAATTTGTTTACTATCTACTAAGTCCTTTAAATAATCGGAATAAAACGTATATCTCATTTCATCAGGTAATATGGTGGTAAACTGGGTATTATCCTTTAGTTTACCTTGTACTTCTTTACCTATTATCTTGATACTTTCAACTCTACCATTATGCAAATGTCCTACCAATTCAGTTACGTCGATTTTCTTGACCTGTTCTACATCATTTCCAAACGTTGTTACTAGAAACATTATTACAATTACTATTAGTAGGTACACACTAATACCTTTGAAAAATCTTCTCAATACAAGTCCTCCCTCCTCTTATGAGTAGATAATATCTTTTTATTATACCATCATTATATAGTTTTTTCAACCTTGGGCTAACTATATACTTCTTCCTTAAGTGCTGCTACATAAGGTAGATTTCTCCCTATTTCAGAATAATCTAGTCCATATCCTACTACAAATTCATCTGGAATAGCAAAACCTAAATAGTCTACAGATACATCAACTTTTCTTCTCTCAGGTTTATCTAAAAGAGTACAAACTTTAACAGATGCAGCTCCTCTTTTCTTTAAATTGTCTGTTAAATAAGCTAATGTATAGCCAGTATCTATTATATCCTCTACAATTAGTACATCCTTATTTTCTACACTAAAATCTAAATCCTTTATTATTCTAACTTCACCAGTAGAAGTTGATGATCTTCCATAGCTTGACACAGCCATAAAATCCATACCTATTGGCATCTTTATATTTCTGGCTAAATCTGACATGAAAATAACAGCACCCTTCAATATCCCTACTAAAATTAGATCTTTACCCTTATAGTCCTCCATAATTTGTTTTCCTAGTTCTTTTACCTTCTCTTCAATTTCATCTTCTGTTACTAATACGCTCTTGATTATATTTTCCATTATAATCCTCCTTCTTATGTATTGTTAATTAATTATTAAAAAGGCTTCTATCGAAACATTATAAGGTTGCCTTTTTGGGAATCTATATAGGTCAAGTTCATATTAATATAAACTATAAAGTAAGAACTTTCCTATAGATTATAAGATATGGATAAAATTCTTTTTGTCTTCTTAGTAATTTTATATAAATCATTAATCCTATATCCTACTACCCATAAAATATTTTCATCATCTACTATTAAAGGAATCTTATCTCTTGTTTCCTTTGGAACTTTTTCATCAATAAAATAATCTTTGAGCTTTTTTGTACCTCTCATACCAAATGGTATCAATCTGTCTCCATCTAATCTATTTCTTACAGCTAAGTTCCCTCTAATCATATCAAGATCAAAATACTTAATATTTGTACCCTTATTCATAGTAAAACCATCATCCATAGGAAAAATTTCAATATTAAATGAATACCCTATATCCTCAAGATCATTAAACCCTGGAAACCTTAACCTATATAGATATTTCTTTACCTCTTTTTCAATATCGTTTTTAATTATCAAATCCCCATAACTAATCTTACCAACTATATTATTTGACAAATGAACTTCTTTTCCTGTATCGGAGTTCATAAGAAGATTTATAACTGAAGATATTTGAGTTTCTGTAATTCCCTGTAAAGAACCATTGATTTTTAATATAGAACGCCTTATAATCCTTTGCTGAATACTTCTATGCTCCTGTAATAATTTCTCGCCATCTAAAATTATACTATGTTTATCCTCACTTTTCACTATAATATTATATCTTCCCTCAGAAAATTCTTCTAAAAACCTACTATCCATAGAAGAAACTCTAGACATCCTCCAAAGAGTACTTACTATATTGGGATTGAAATTTTCTTTTATATAAGGCATCAACTCTAATCTAATCTTATTTCTACTATAAATAGGTTCTAAATTTGTTTTGTCCAATACGGTTTCTATCTTATTATTATCTATATATGCTTCAATTTCCTTTCTATCTATACCCAGTATTGGTCTAATTATATCTTGAGTTATAAAATCCATACCCTTTAATCCATCAATTCCTGTTCCTCTTAAAAACCTCATAAGCAAAGTTTCTGCTTGATCATTCATATTATGAGCTACAGCTATCTTTCCACCGCCTGATTCGGAAAGGATTTCTCTAAAAAATCCATATCGTAATTCTCTTCCAGCTTCTTCAGCTGATATTCCCTTTTTCTTTCCATACTCAACCATGTTTACATTCTTAGTATAATAAGGCAAATTAAGTTTTTTGGCAATCTTTTCAACAAATAGTTGATCTGATTTAGCATCCTCACCTCTTACACCATGATTTACATGAGCAACATGTATATTAAAGTTAATTAAACTTCTAATCTCCTGTAAAACATATAGCAGCGCCATAGAATCTGGTCCCCCAGAAACTCCCACTACTATATTATCATTTTCTTCAATCAAATTATACTCCCTAATAGTAGATAATACTTTATTTTTCAAAATAACCACCCTTAATTATAGAACTTAATATGAACTATACCCTTATTATAACCTAATTGTCAACAGAATTTAAGGTTGCACGAATAATATTTATTCTTTGCAACCTTATTTTATAAACCAAAGATATTACCTACTATTTTATATTTACTATTTTATACGTTTTTCCAAACTTTTGTTACTAAAACTGTCATATCATCTCTAGTGTTAGATGCCGTCAATTGAGCTCTTTTTAATATTTCATTGGCTATAGTCTGAGGATTGATACTATTTATATTTATTATGATATCTTTCATCCAAGCTTCTGCATTCTCTATATCTCTATTTGCATCTAATACTCCATCTGACATCATAATAATAATATCTCCATCTTCAACATACTCCTCATAAAGATTGAAATCAATATCTTTTAATATCCCCACAGGTAAAGTCCCAGAATTAATTATTTCAACTCTATCCTTCTTTTTTATAAAAGTTGCAGGTGCCCCTGTTTTTATCATCTGTAATTTACCTAGATACAAGTCTATAAAAGAAATATCTAAAGTGGCAAACATTTCTTCGTTAGATTTTGCTCTTAGAACAGAATTTATTGTCTTCAGTATTATATCTTTATCTACATTTGCTTCCATCAACCTTTCTAAAAGAGAAATCGCCACTTTACTTTCTTCATTAGCTCTTCTTCCAATACCCATTCCATCACTTAATGCTGAATAATGAGTGTTTTCAATTTCTCCAAAAGTAAAGCTATCTCCCGATATTTTATTCTCTGAATTAGACAAAACTGCCATTTTAGTCATAGCACTAAATCTATTAGATCTTAAAAGTTTAAACCTTTGCCTTCTGTTAGATATACTATTAAAACTAGAATCACTTATCACCGGAAAATCCAAGCTTTGAGATATCATCGCTTTTAATTTATTATCATTTCTTACTGGTGTATTTAAATCTATAAATATCTCGAAATCTTCTTCTCCTATTTGTACTACAGATACATCTTTAATATCTATCCTATTATTTTTTAAGTCTTTATATAAATTCTCTTCTATTTCTTTATTAAATGTAGGATTTGTATAAATATCTGTAGTTATATTTTGTATTACCTTACCAACCCCATCTAATTGCTCTGATAATAAAATCCTATTTTCTCTTAATTTCAATTCCCAGTTATGGTTTAGTTTAAGTCTTTCTACAGCTCTATCTACAGCCTCTATTATTTCTCCATGTCTGATACAAAACTTCCTTGCTTCTGAATCAACAGCTTCATTGTCAGTACTTTTTATTTCTGCAAGAGCTACTAGGTTAAAAAAACTCTGATAAGTACTATAATAATTTCTCTCCCAACAGCTTTCATATTTGGAACAGCCTGTACATATACAATTCGCTATGCCGTCCACCATGCTATATATCTCTCCTGTAGAGTGAAAATCTCTTTCCTCCGCAGATTCTTTAAATGTAGCACTTAAGTTATTAAATAATTCAATCATTCTATTTATCTTCTTAACTACAATTTCATCTCTCTTTTGAGCATAATCTTTCTTAAACTCTAGATCCATATTAAATATTTCTGATACTTTTATGCCTATTTTATCTACACTTATTAAAAAGAATAATGTTGCTATTATTATTTCCTTAAAATTAAGAAAGGACGTTCCTAATCCATTTATATAAAAAGAAATAATTCCATTTCCAAGTAAAAATCCTAATGCTGATCCAAAACTTCCTAAGTCCTTAAATATGCCTGATAATAATCCTGCAATTCCAAATATTCCTATAATAAAAGGCATTTCTGGATGGGATATATATGCTACCATACCCAAAATTATTCCTGTGGTTCCACCAAAAAACGCTCCATAGCTATAGGATAAATATAATATCATGACTATACTAACTAAATTTTTGATTGCAATGCCTAATATCATGGTATTTTTAATTCCTGCTAATGCTAGTGCCAATGTTATAAAGGAACAAATTGTCTTTTCATTATTTAAAATTGCTCCACCAGTTCTTTCTATAGGAAGACTAAAAGAAAAAATATAAGTCATAGTAAAAACAATTATTCCTTCAAACAAAGCTAAAAATAGATCATAAATAAAAATTGTATTCCCTAATACAACCCCAAGAACTCTGCAACTAGTAAATATTAAAGCTGCCACCAAGGATGCTTTTAATAAGGAATAGGATTTTTCTTCCTTTAACATAGCAAAAAAGATATGAATCAAAAGATAAGCCAATATATAACTTACTCCTTTTGCTCCCTGCAGTGTTAAGGTTCCAATTAGCACTGATAGTAATATGTGAATATTCAAGCTCTTCATTATTATATAAGCAGATAAAAATGCAAATCCAAAAGGAGTAAGCTTATTAAGTATATTTGCTCGAGCTAGAAAAAATCCCATAATCATTGTTATGATTATACCTTTATCCATCCTAAGTCCTAAATCGTACCAAGATCTTTTAGTAGTTAAAGAATCAGTCCTCATCATAAAAATCACTCCCGTTATTTGTATTTAATTCAATACTAGCAAAAGAAGTATTAATAATTTGTCAAATCTCAGCATGTGCTTTTAAGAAATTTCAGACATAAAACATGGCTATATCCCATAACCTTAAGTTTTCCTAAGGAAATCTTAATATTATTTACTTTAACTCCTAAGTATTGTTTTTTCAATATTTATAACTGTAAGGACCTATTTTTATATTAAATGTATAATTTTGTAGTTTTATTGTAGTAAAGAGCAAAACAAAAAATAAAAAAACCGGATTTAACCGGTTTTATGAATCTATTCCACTCATCTTCTTTTGTTTAATGCTACTGCTTTTTCTATTATCTCTTGTTTTTAATTGATCTTGTTTCTCATTACTATCTTTCAAAAATTTACTAATCTTGTCTTCAAAAGACATATACTTTTGTTTGTCGTCTGGCTTATTCCACTCAATTTCAACTGGCTTTGTGGTTTTAGGCTTTGCTTGTCTTATGGAAAGGCTAATTTTACCTTCATTTGAAATCGATAGAATCTTAACCTTAACTTTTTGATCTTTTTTTAAATGATCACTTACTTTTTCTACATAATCTTGTGATATCTCTGAAATATGAACAAGTCCACTTTTCCCTTCTGGTAGTTGAATAAAGGCTCCAAAGTTTGTTATCCCTGTGACAGTGCCATCAACTACTTCTCCTACGGATACCGGCATAAATTAATGATTCCTCCTTAAAAATAATTTTCTTAGTTTAGTATATATTAGAAATCTTTCAATGTCAATTAGTTCTGGTTCTTTATAACACTTAAGAAAGGATTTTTCTTTTTATTTTTATCAATATAAATTATTTCCCTTGGTTTTACCATCCCTAAATCGTCTCTTGCTACCTTTTCCACGAATTGCAAACTATCACTATTTTCAATTTCTTTATTTAAATTTTCTATATCTTTCTCTAAAGCTTGAACTTCAGATGCAATCTCTTGTTTTTTCAACTCTAAATTCTTCATCAAATTCCTTTGGTTCCAAAATATAACTCCCACATATATAAATAAAAACCAAACTACTATATGTATTAGTTTTATTTTTTTCTTCTTTTGATTTTTTTTCACGATATCACCACCTATATATACTATTCTACAAAAATTTAAAAAATCCTCTATTTTTTCGTAGAAATTATTTTTTTATATTTTTTTGTTTGTCTTATGATTTCTATCGGAACTTTTTTTATTTTCTTAAAAGTTGGAGACGACTTACTTTTCAAGAATTTAAAAGGATATAAGATTAAAGATATAATTCCCATTGTAGTTTTTTTTATAACTCCTCCTATCTTAATACAAATTGTATAAATAAACTTACTAAATATCTTGTAATATATAAAAATACCTAAAATAAATCCAAGTATAATATATCCCCTAAGCTCTCCCCAGTTAATTTTTATAAGAACATAAAAAGATACGGAAGCAATTACTGTCCAAAGTAAAAGATCACCTAGGTAAGTAATAAATTTACTAGGCTTGGAAAAATACCTGATTGTCCTATATATATCATAAATAAACCCAGCTATCAATCCTCCGTAAATAGCAGTAAAGAACATATGTATTTCTAATATTAATGAAGTATCCATTTTCTTCTCCTTAAATAGATTTATTTGAATATCTTACCCATTATATTCTTTGGTGCCCCTTCCTTAGTCATATAGTTTACTCCATTAATTTTTCCTTCTATTTTCACACTGCCATCATCTAAATTTAGTTTAGATATATTTAGGCCTTCTCCCTTTATGGTCATTCCTCCCTTTACAGTTGTTAATACGATTGTATTATCATTAAAGCTTTCTACCTGCTCTACGCCTGTTACTGTCATCCTATCCCTATCTTCAATTACTATATTTTGATTTCTAAATTTAATTTTGTTTTCAGTCATTCTTATCCCCTCCATTTTCTTGACTACTAATATTTATGAAAAAAAAAAGACTTTTATTACAAAGTCTTTATCCTATCTTCTTATATAATTCTAATGCATTATCTTTTCTTACATTATCTGATATATCTAAAACTTGAATCTTCATAGATTCATTCCCAAAGGTAATACTAATTATGTCACCAACCTTAACTTCATCTCCAGGTTTAGCCTGTTTTTCATTTATAGATACTCTACCCTGTTCACATGCTTCCTTGGCTATAGTTCTTCTTTTTATTATTCTAGCATTCTTTAGAAATTTATCAATTCTCATATTAATCCTCCTTATAAGAAAAGCTTTTATTCGAAAATTTAGGGAAGTTTTTCTTGGCAATCTGCTTAAAACTTATTTAGGTCAAGTTCATTAAGTAAATTAATATAGCACAACTTTCCTATTCATTATAAAAAAATCAGGTCAGAGACCTGATTTTATTATTTGTTTACTATTTCTTTTAAAGCCTTTCCTGCTTTAAATACTGGTGCTTTTGAAGCTGCTATCTTAATTACTTCTTCTGGATTTCTAGGATTTCTACCTTCTCTAGCTTTTCTTTCTCTTACTTCAAAAGTACCAAAGCCAACAAGTTGTACTTTTTCTCCTTTTGCTAATGTTTCTTCTACTGCTTTCATAAATGCGTTTAATGCACCTTCTGCATCCTTTTTAGTTAAGTTACTTTTCTCTGCTATACTTGCCACTAATTCAGCTTTGTTCATAATAATTTCCTCCTCATAGTTTTATTGTTTAATTAGTAATTCTATATAAATTTAAAAAATCCTTCTTTTATTATATAATTGTTAGCATTTTAATGGATTTTATGTATTTTTGCTTGATTCCATAATTCATCCATTTCATCTAAGGTCATTTCTTCAAATTTTTTGCCAAGTTCTTCTAGTTTTTCCTCCATAAATTCAAATCGCTTAATAAACTTATTTATAGTTCTATTTAAAGCTACTTCTGGATTTACTTTTAAAAATCTAGAAAGATTAACTATTGCAAAAAGTAAATCTCCTAATTCCTCCTCTGTTCTTTCATCACCCCCTCCAAATTTTTCCATAGCTTCTAATACCTCTTGATACTCTTCAATTACTTTATTTAATGGTCCATCTATATTGTCCCAATCAAATCCAATTTCTGCTGCCTTTTCTTGAATTTTAAAACTGGTCATGAGAGCTGGTAGCTTTGGTATATCTTTTAGTTTATCTGTGAAACTATGGATATCCCTTTTAGCATATTTTAGCATATTCCAATTATATACTACTTCTTCAGAGTTTTCCACACTTTTTTGAGAAAAAACGTGTGGATGTCTATAAATTAATTTATTTGCAAGTGATGATGTTACATCATATAGACTAAACTCCCCTTCTTCAAATGCAATTTGTGAATGAAATATAACTTGAAGCAATAAATCACCTAATTCTTCCATAAGTCCATCAATATCATTTTTATCGATTGCATCAACTACTTCATAAGCTTCTTCAATCACTGATTGACGTATGGATTCATGAGTTTGCTCCATATCCCAAGGGCAGCCATTTTCAGATCTCAATATTTTCATTATACCCAATAAATCGTTGAAATCAAATACTTTCTTATGTTTTCCATCTATTTTTGGGACGAATATACTAGTTAGAGGTCCGACTTCTTCAAATCTATCCAATTCATAGATAGGTACAAGATGCTTTTTCTCGTTCTCCTTCACTCCAGCACTATTGACTAAATAGACTTCATACTCATCACCATAAATCTCTGATAGTATAATCTTAACTTCAGATATTATTCTATAATTATACACTTGTGTGATTATCATGTCTACATTAATATCTACTATTAATCCATTAAATTCTGCACCATCTACTATTTTAAGACCATTGATTGGGTCCCTTCCTACTAGCTCAATCATAGGTTCAATAAAGCTCATGCCAGATATTATTTCTATATCTACCTCTCTCTCCATTAAAAGCTCTACAGTTTTCTCTGCAACTAAAGGATTCCCAGGTACAAAGTAATTTATACTTGAATTTTTCTTGGATTCTTCAATTAAATCTTCAGCTATCTTCTCATATACCTGTCCAAAACTATCTTTAGTATCATATAAAAAATCATATGATTTGTAAGGAATATTTTTATCTACAAAATATTTAACAGTAGGATGTTTTTCTGTTCTTAAAAAATTTTTATCTCCTGCATTTATTCTATCTACTGCTCCTAACGTAAGAGAGTCAATGCTTCCAGGCCCTAAGCCTATTATATATATTTTACCCATAACTCTTCTCCTTTGTATATGCCTTAACTATTTAATTAATTTAAATTTTTCTAATTTTTTTCCTATTTTATCACCTTTAGGTAATAAACTCCAGTCCTCTTCAGTAATAGAACCTGTTAGAACTAAGAGTACCACATAAACTATAACACCAACTAAGACTGCACCTAGTGTAGAAAGTTTCTCTAGTCTGGTTATCATTTCATTTGCAACATTTATTTTAGCTACAATATTAATTAATCCCATATAAGAGATAAATGCTGCTATTGCCATTCCTAATGATGCAATAAATGGCTTAATGAATATATCCTTAATATTTAATCTTATCTTAGCATATTTTACTACACTAATTAAATCTAAAATAGCTGCAATCCCAAAAGCCACAACAGTAGAGATAGCTGCACCATAAATATTTATGCTCGGTATAACAGTTAAAGTATATGAAAGAAAGATTTTAACCACTGCTCCAACAAATAAATTAATTGCTGGTACACCAGGCCTGCCTAGACCTTGTAATATAGCAGATAGTGCTTGAACCATTGTCAGAAATATTACACTAAAAGCTAAAATAGATAAAGAATTACTAACATTAATTATAGTTGCCACATCATTCTTATAATATAACAATTCTATTATAGGTCTTGCTAGTACAAATAATCCTAATGTACATGGCAATCCTATTAATAGAGTAATCCTTATCCCTGAAGCAATGGTAGATTCCATCTCCTTCTTATTTTTTCTGGCATTTGCATCAGATACAGCAGGTACTAAGCTCATTGATATGGCTATAGAAAATACTTGAGGTAGATTGATTAATGTCTGTGCCATTCCCTTTAAGTTTCCATATAAACCATTTGCTTCTGCCTCTGTATATCCGATAATTTGAAGTCTTGTAAGTACTAGTTCTAAATCTATATAATCCATAATAGGCACAATAGAAGCACCTATTGTAATTGGAATAGCTATTATAAGAAGGTCCTTTATAATTTGATTTATCTCATACTCATCAGTATCTATGCTGCTCTTTAATTCTTTTTTAATTTCTTTTCTTCCATAAAAATAAATAAGTGCCATAGTAGCAGCTCCTGCTATAGCTCCTGCAGATCCTCCAAATGATGCTCCACCTGCTGCCATGGGAATTCCTTTATCTAATAACAAATATGTTAATGTTAATCCTGCCCCTACTCTAAATAACTGCTCAACTATTTGAGATAAGGCCGTTGGTACCATTAGTTGTCTTCCTTGAAAAAATCCTCTGAAAGCCGACATAATTGGTACGAAAAATAAAGCTGGTACTAGTGCAATCAATGCATAGTAGGCATTTTTATTTCCAAGTCTATCTACTATACTTTCTGCTCTAAAAAACAAGAATAAAGAAGTCAATAATCCTCCGATTGCTAATCCTAAGAGAGTTACTTTAAAAACCTTATATGCCGCCTTAAAATCTCCTACTGCTCTTTTCTCTGATACTAATTTAGCTATGGCTATAGGGAAGCCTGCTGTAGATATAGTAAGCAATAGTGTGTACAAAGGATAGGCTGTTTGATAATATCCCATACCTTCTGACTTTATTATATTTGATAATGGTATCCTATAAACTGCACCTAAAATCTTTACAATTACTCCAGCTATACTTAAAATAGCCGCTCCCCTCAGGAAGTTATTTTTCTTAGTCATGAAATTTCCCCCTAAAACATAATCTTTTATATTATATCATTTAATTTAATAAAATAATACAAGTAAAAAAGGCTTCTATCAACTGTTATTAAGATAGCCTTTTTCGAAATTCATTTAAAGCAAAATTTTTCTATTCGTTATAAAAGATAAACCTACCCTTATGGGTAGGTCTACTAATTTTCCATTTGCTTAGATAAAAAGCCTGCTGCTGTTTCTGTCAACTTTATTTCTAATTCACCCATAACTGCATTTGATTCTTTCGATATTAATATCACAGATCCAATAGGATCACCTTGCATAATTATAGGTGCAATAACTTGTGCTGTGTACTTATCCTGATTAGGGTCCTCATATGTTATTTTCATAGGTTTATTATCATCATTAGTTGAATAAGTACTTCTGTTTTCTGTTAACTTCTCTAACTCTGGGCTAATTCTTTTCTCTAAATATTCTCTCTTAGATCCTCCAGATATAGCTATTATAAAATCCCTATCTGATATCATAGCCGTATGATTTGTACTTTCATGAAGAGAATCGCAATACTCTTGAGCAAACTCATTTAATTCTCCAATAGGAGAATATTTCTTAAGTATAACCTGACCTTCTCTATCAGTGAATATCTCTAGAGGATCTCCTTCTCTTATCCTCAAGGTTCTTCTTATTTCTTTCGGAATTACAACTCTACCTAATTCATCTATTCTTCTAACAATTCCTGTAGCCTTCATTAGTTAACCTCCTATAACAATAATTGTGTAGTGAGATTATTATTTAACTAAAAGGAAATTTTTATACATCTTTGTAAGATTAGGTTAAAGTATTTACATTAATTAACTTAAAGTTAAAAATGTAGACCTGACATAATGTCAGGTCCTTTGATATTAACATGTTTTTTATTATTTAGCTTTAATATCTAAATAAATCTTAACCTTAGAGTTATCTCTTAATTTTTGAATTTTTTCTAGATATTTATTATCTTTTAATAGTCCGATTATATCATCCTTTAATGCTTCATAAGTATCCTTTTTATCTTCAACATGAATAATATGATACCCTACTTCAGTATGAACTAAATCACTGGTTTCTCCAGGATTTAAGGCAAAAGCAGCTTCTTCAAATTCAGCAATCATGTCTCCCTTACCAAAGTAGTTTAGACTTCCACCTTCTAAAGCAGATGCCTTATCAATAGATACTTCTTCTGCGAGTTTCCCAAAATCTTCTCCTGCTTTAAGTCTCTCTAATACTTTCTTACCCTCATCTTCAGTCTTAACTAAAATATGAGATGCTTTTACTACAACTAAATTTTCTTTATTATCATCAAAATATTTTTTGGCTTCTTTTTCATCTATAGAAGTACTATCTATAAAAGCTTCTCTATGTTTATTAAATAGTAACTCTTTTCTTAGATTTTCCTCAAAAAATTCTTTTGATAACTGATTACTCTTTAAAAATTCATCAAACTTTTCTTGTCCTTCCATAAGGGTAATATATTCTTCCATTTGTTTTTGAATTTCCTCTGGAGTAACTTCTATATTCATATCCTTCGCTTCTTTTGCCACAAGTCTTTCCATTATTAATTTTTCAATTATATTTTCTTTAAGGCTTTCCCCTAAGATTCTACCATCTTCTCCAACTTGAGTCATAGCATCTTCACCAAGCTGTTGCTCATATATTCTTTTAAATACTTGAAAATCACTTTCAAATTCTTCCACTGTGATTCCTTCTCCATCTACCTTTGCAACAAGACCTTCTTCTTTACTATTACATCCACTTACAGTTAAAATAAGTGCCAATAATAATCCTATTATTAAAAATCTTTTACTTCTTGTTTTGTTCAATACTAACATCCTTTCTAAGTCTATTTATTAAATCTGCATTCATTATCTATTATATATTATTTTTTCTATGATTAAAACCATTAATTTTTTCAACCAAAGATTTTAACTCATCTAAAATTTTATCCTTTGACCTAAATTTAAAGGATGGTTCAGTAGATAAATCAAATGATAATCTTCTTCCATATTCAGTAGATAAGAGGTGCAACAGCTCAACTGATATATTTTCTGTAGAGCTAAACTCTAAGATAACCTCTTTGTCTATTTGGATTATATTTCTAATATTATTTTTACTTCCTAAATACCTGATGTAAGAAATATCCATTAGATTTTCAACTTCCTTAGGTAAATCTCCAAATCTATCGATTAGTTCATCCAGTAATTCCCTATAATCATCCATATTAGAAATAGAAGCAATTTTTTTGTACACTTCTATCTTCTGTTCTTCATCTTCAATATACCTAGACTTAATATACCCATCTACTTTTATATCAACTGTAGTATCTATATGTTCTTCGACTTTCTCACCCTTCAGCCTCCTAATAGCCTCATTTAAGAACTTTACATATAAATCATATCCTATGGCCTCAATATGACCATGCTGTTCTAATCCTAGAAGATTTCCTGCACCTCTTATTTCCAAGTCTCTCATAGCTATTTTGAAACCTGAACCAAATTCTGTAAATTCCTTTATAGCTCTAAGTCTTTTTTCTGCTACCTCTGATAACACTTTATTTTTCTCATAGGTAAAGTATCCATAAGCTATCCTATTAGACCTTCCTACCCTTCCCCTAAGTTGGTATAGTTGAGATAGTCCCATCTTATCAGCATCATGTATTATTATAGTATTTACATTTGGAATATCTAATCCTGTTTCAATAATAGTAGTGCATACTAGAACGTCCACTTCTTTTTCTAAAAAGCTAACCATTACCTTCTCTAATTCTCGCTCACTCATTTGACCATGTCCTATGGAGAATTTTGCTTCTGGTACTAATTTTCTAAGCATAGAAGCAATCTTATCTATAGTCTCGACCCTATTATATACAAAATAAACCTGTCCTCCACGACCAACTTCCTTTAGTATTGCATCTCTGATCATTTGTTCATTAAATTCAACAACATAGGTTTGTACGGGATACCTTTCCTCTGGAGGATCTTCAATAACAGACATATCTCTAATGCCTGATAAGGACATATGTAATGTCCTAGGTATAGGTGTAGCTGTAAGAGTAAGTACATCCACTGTTTCTTTAAATTTTTTAAGTGCCTCTTTATGCTTTACGCCAAATCTCTGTTCTTCATCTATTATTAATAAACCCAAATCATTAAAAGAAACATCTTTAGATAATAATCTATGAGTACCTACTACAATATCAACAACACCTCTTCTAATGCTATCAATTGCAAGTTTTTGTTCTGCTTTAGTTCTGAACCTACTAAGGGTAGCTATTTTAACGGGAAAATTGGCAAATCTCTCCATTATTGTATTATAATGCTGCTGTGCAAGAATAGTAGTAGGTACTAGAAAAGCTACTTGTTTTCCATCCATGACAGCTTTAAATGCTGCTCTTAAAGCCACTTCCGTTTTCCCATATCCAACATCACCACAAAGAAGTCTATCCATTGGTTTTGGTCTTTCCATATCCTTCTTGATTTCTATAATACTCCTAGACTGTCCTTCTGTCTCTTCATAAGGGAATAAATCTTCAAATTGTCGTTGCCATTCACCATCCTTAGAGAAAACAAATCCCTTATAACTCTCTCTCTTTGCATATAGCTCTAATAAATCATGAGCCATATCTTCTACAGCCTTCTTAGCTTTTTCCTTAGTTCTAGCCCATTCTGAACTAGATAGTTTATTTACTTTTGGTTTTATGCTATCAGAGCCGATATACTTCTGGATTAAATGCATTTGATCTATAGGTACATATAGCTTATCTTCGCCTTTATACCTTATAGTAAGATAATCCTTCTTTATTCCTTGAATGTTAAGCTGCTCTACACCTTCATATCTACCTATTCCATGGTTTTCATGCACTACATAATCGCCAACATTCAAATCAGAAAAGCTAATGGATTTTCTAGGATCTCTTTTCCTTAATTTTCCTGTCTTTTTCTTTCCCGCACCAAATATTTCTTTATCACTGATAACAATAAGCTTTAAAGCTGGATATTCAAATCCTCCATGAATACTACCAGGTGTAATAAAAACTTGTGAGGACTTAATCTCAGCATTTTTATCTATCATAAAGTTTGATTCTATACCCATTTCCAATAATGTTTTATAAAGCCTTCTACCTCTTTCTTCTGTTCCTGAAAGTATAATTATTTTATATCCTCTATATTTAAAATGATCGATATCCTCTTTTAAAATATCCATCTTATTATGATAAGATGGCATTCCTTTTACGGAGAAATTATGAATTACTTTAGGTTTAAAACTATTATCTCCACTTAAAAGTGCACTATTTGTGATACATATTCTTTTCTTTATTTCTTCTAATAGTTCATCATAACTATAAAGAATATTGGCATGTAAAGGTAATACCTCTCCAACTTCATAGAGGTCTGTAAACTTTAGATTAAAATCACTTCCAGCATTTTTTACACTTTCTTCTATTCTTTTAGGCTCGTCTATATAAATTATTGCGTCTTCTTTTAAATAACTAATTATAGATGACAGATATTCTTTTGGTATATAAGGAATTATCATATCCATATTAGATATAAATAATTTTTCAGTTAAATGCTCCTTATATTTATTAAACTTACTTTCTAAGTTTTCTTTTTCTATTACACTAATCTTTGACTTAGATAAAGATTTAAATAAATCTTTATTCAAGTTGTCAATTATATTCTCTCTATATTCATCTAATATCAAAGTTTCTTTTACTGGAAATATGAATGTATAATCGAGGACTTCAATAGATCTTTGATTCGTAATATCAAAAGTCCTTATAGAATCAATTTCCTCATCAAACAATTCAATTCTAATAGGGTTCCCGCTATATGGCGGAAAGAAATCCATAATTCCACCTCTTAAGCTAAACTGTCCTATACCTTCCACCATATTTACTCTTTCATATCCACCATCTGTCAACAACTTAATTAAATCATCTAAGTTTATTTCTTCTCCTAATCTCAATTCATGGGAATAGGACTTCAAAACATCTATAGACATAAGCTTATGAAATATGGCTTCTATAGAGGTAACTAATAATAAATCTTCACCTTTTACAAGTCTAGATACAATCCCAAGCCTTTCATTGGTACTTTCATAGCTGAAGGCATCTACTTCATAAAAAACTAATTCCCTTTTTGGAAGCAGAAATACATTATTATTTCCTAAGTTTCTTATATCTTCATAAATCTTTCTACTTCTTACCTCGTTGTAAGTTACCAATAGTATTTGCCTTTTAGTATGCTCCCTTAGGGCATAGAGAATATGTCCTATGCTTTCATCAATAATACCATAAGTGGCCATAGGACTATTCTTCTTTTCTATATCTGTCTTCAGCTTATTATAAACATCTAAGTTATTTAGCGGATCTACTAAAAAATTTAGCATACCTTCACTCCTTCGGAAAAGACCATAGCCCAGGTCTAATCCTGGGCTCTATTTCCTTTAGTATTGAATTCATTCATCGCTTGCTCTATACCATGTTTTATAATTGCTTCTACTGATTCGGCTCCAGTTAAAATAGATATTTCAATAATTTCCCTCTCTTCTTTTGGAAATCTACTTAAAACGAAATTTGCTAAATCTTGATTTTCATGTTTCTTTCCAATGCCTATTTTGACCCTAGGAAAATCATCTCTTTGAAGTAGGTATATTATAGATTTTAATCCATTATGAGATCCAGCACTTCCCTTTCTCTTTATTCTTACTGCAGCAAAATCAATATCAATATCATCAACTATAACTATAATATTATCAATAGGAACTTTATAAAAATTATATATATCTCTAACAGTAATTCCACTATTATTCATATAAGTTTGTGGCTTTACAAGAAGAACCTTTTCACTACCAATTATTCCTTCTCCATAAACTGACTTAAATTTTATTTTATTAATTTTAATATTATTCCTCTCTGCTAATAAATCTATTGTATCAAATCCTATATTATGTCTCGTATTAGTATATTCCTTTCCAGGATTTCCCAAACCTACTACAACAAACAAAAAATCATCTCCTGTTTATTCTATTCAAATAATTTGCTTACAGATTCATTATCATGAATCCTTCTTATAGCTTCAGCAAATAGTGGTGCAACAGATACCACTTCGATTTTTTCAATCCTCTTTTCTCCTGAAATAGGTATTGTATCTGTAATAATAAATTTCTCTAATTCAGAATCTCTTATTCTTTCTATAGCTGGACCTGATAATACCCCATGAGTAGCACAACCATAAACCTTCTTTGCTCCAAAGTTTTTAAGTACACTGGCTGCCTTAGCTATAGTTCCTGCCGTATCAATAATATCATCAATTAATATGACATTCTTACCATTGATATCCCCTATAACATTCATCACTTCTGAAACATTTGCTTTAGGTCTTCTTTTTTCTATTATAGCTATTGGGAGATCTAATAAATTAGCAAAAGCCCTAGCTCTAGTTACACCACCTAAGTCAGGAGAAACTACAACTGTTTCTTCATCCACAATATCCTTAAAATATTCTGCTAGTATTGATACGCCTGAGAGGTGATCAACTGGAATATCAAAATATCCTTGAATCTGTGCAGCATGTAAGTCCATGCTTATTACTCTGTCTGCACCAGCCGTAGTAAATAAATTTGCTACTAACTTTGCTGTTATTGGTTCTCTGGCCTTAGTCTTTCTATCTTGCCTAGCATATCCATAATACGGAATTACAGCATTTACTCTGCCTGCAGATGCTCTTTTTACCGCATCTATAAGTATTAAAGTCTCCATTAAGTTATCATTCACAGGAGTACAAGTTGGCTGTACTATAAAAACATCTATCCCTCTAACAGTCTCACTGATGTTTACATTTATTTCTCCATCACTAAATTGACTAACATCACATGTCCCAAGTGGTATGCCCAGTTCTTTACAGATTTTTTCTGCTAGCTCTCTGTTTGCATTACCTGAAAAAACTTTCATTCCGCCCATACATAAATTCATTTTTATATATTCCTCCTAAGTTTATTTATTAATTTTTATATCCTTTTTTTTCTATCCAGCCATCTATATTTTTTTGCTCTGCTCTAGCAATAGACAAAGCTCCTTCTGGCACTTCTTTAGTTATAGTAGAGCCTGCTGCTACAAATCCCCATGGTTCTACATTAACTGGAGCAACTAAATTAGCATTACTGCCTATAAAAGCATTATCTCCTACTGTTGTCCTAAACTTTTCCCTGCCATTATAATTTACAAATACAACACCACATCCGATATTTACATTATAACCAACATCTGCATCTCCTATATAAGATAAATGACTGGCTTTTGTATTATCCTTGAGAGTTGAATTTTTAACTTCAACGAAATTACCAATTTTTACATTCTTACCAATATTGCTATTGGGTCTAAGATGAGCATGAGGCCCTATATGTGTATTTTCTCCGACAATACTATCCTCTATAGTTGAAGATTCAATACTAACTTCATTATGGATTATACTATTTATAATCCTAGAATTGTTCCTAATAATGCAATCTTCACCTATTTCAGTATTTCCTTCTAAACTTACTCCAGGATAAATAACTGTATCTCTTCCAATTTGAACTCCATCTTCAATGTATGTGTTCTCAGGATTTATTATAGTGACGCCATTTACCATATGATATTCATTTATCCTTTTTCTCATTACCTCTTCAGTAAATGCCAATTGAACTCTTGAATTGACACCATGTATTTCAATGGAATCTTCAATAACATAAGCTCCAACTCTATATCCTTCTTTCTTTAATATACCTATAACATCTGTGGCATAGTATTCATTCTGAGCATTATTGTTATCAATTTTACTTAAAGCATCCTTTAACAGTTTACCATTGAAGCAATATATACCAGAGTTGATTTCTTTTACTTTCTTTTCTTCATCTAAGGCATCTTTTTCTTCTACGATTTTAAGTATATCTCCAGTATCTTCCCTAATGATTCTACCATATCCTGTAGGATTATCTAAAATAGCAGTAAGTACTGTTGCCTGAAACTCATTTTCTTTGTGATAGTTAATTAACTTATTTATAGTCAACTCCGTAATAAGTGGTGTGTCCCCATAAAGAATGATTACAGTACTATTATCTTCTATATGATCTACTGCTTGCATTAAAGCAAAACCAGTGCCATAAGGAACATCTTCACCAATAGGCTGGTCCTTAAATACTATAGGATCATCCTTAAAATATTCTTTAACCATATCACCGCCATGACCTACAACAACTACATTTTTTTCTGTACCTGCACCTCTACTAGCCTTTATTACATATTCTAATATAGGTTTTCCACAAACCTTATGTAATACCTTAGAAAGCTTTGATTTCATTCTTGTGCCTTCACCCGCTGCTAATATAATAGAAATATTCATTTTTTACACCTCGATTTAAATTATCTATCAAGTAATATTTTAACCCATTTCTTATATAAGTCTACACTAAAATCTATAAAATTTATATAATTTCCTTGACATATATATAAAAGTTTCCTAATTGAACCATCAATAAGCCGAGTAAGTTTTTATAAAATCTATTTATTTCAAATATTAAAGAGAGCTTTCATATAGTTATAAAAAAGGCTTCTATACGAAATATTATAAGGAAGCCTTTTTGAGTCACTGCATAAACAACTTGTACGAAATCAAAGATTTTAGAAATCTGCTCAAAAATCATTTAAGTAAAATTCTTAATACTAAAAATAAAAGTAAATCTTTCCTATTCGTTATAAAAAAGAGCCCTGCGGCTCTTTTTTATTCTGTAGCTAAACTCTTTTCATATTCTCTAAAAATTGCTTCCTGAATTTTTTGCCTAGTTTCAGCATTAATAGGGTGAGCTATATCTCTGAACTCACCATCCGCCATTTTTCTACTTGGCATAGCAACAAATAATCCATTTTGACCTTCGATTATTTTGATATCATGAACTACAAATTCCTCATCAAAAGTAACGGATACTATTGCTTTCATTTTCCCCTCTTCTGATATTTTTCTTAATCTCACATCTGTAATCTTCATTACGTTTTAGCCCCCTTTATTTAAGTCACAAAAACTATTGAATATTCTCTATATTCTATAAAAGTTTTAAAAATCCTTCTTTTTTAAAAATTTTTTTTATTTTTTTATAATTTATGGGAAAATTCTAATTTATTTTTCACTTTACAAAAGAACTTGGAGTCAATTAATTCCAAAAAACTACCTATAATGTTTAAATAGGAACTTTTTTTACTTTTTTATACTAATATGTTATAAACTTTACATAATCTCAAGATTTATCTTTAATTTTTTTTTTATTATGATATAATCTATCAGTGACAATTTAATACTATTAGAATAAAATAATATTAATATATAAGATGGCAATAATAAATATAGAAAGTAATTTTTTTATTTAGGAGGAAAGCTTATGTTTGAATTTTGCATAACTGATAATAAATATCCTAGGGTTCACTTTATTGGAATTGGCGGCATATCTATGAGTGGTTTAGCTGAAATTTTATTGTCTGAAGGATATATTGTGACTGGTTCTGACGCAAAGGATAGTTTAATAATTGAAAGATTAAAAAATTTAGGAGCCAATATTTACATAAATCATAAGGAAAGTAATGTAAATGGTGCCGATCTAATAATATACACAGATGCTATATCAAAAGATAATGAAGAACTTGTGAAAGCACATTCTCTTGGAGTACCTGTAATAGATAGGGCCACCTTCTTAGGTGCCTTAATGAAAAACTATAAAAACTCAATTGCAGTATCTGGCACTCATGGGAAAACTACTACTACTAGTATGTTATCTACTATATTGAATCGTTCCACACTAAACCCTACCATTCTTTTGGGTGGACAATTAGATGAAATAGGAGGCAATGTAAAATTAGGATCTAAAGAATATATTCTTACTGAAGCCTGTGAATATAGAGGAAATATATTAAAGTATTTTCCTACAATGGCTATTATATTAAATGTTGATGCTGACCATTTAGACTTCTTTAAAAATATGGATCATGTTTTAAATACCTTCGTTGAATATGGTAAGAATCTCAATGAAGATAGCTATTTATTAATTAACATAGATGATGCAAGCTACAAAAAAATAATGGATAATACAAAGGCTAAAGTAATTACCTTTGGAATAGATAAAGATGCAGATTATACTGCGGAGAATATTAGTTTTTCTGAGGAAGGTTTTCCTTCTTATACCTTAAAAGTTAAGGATGAAGGATTATATCCTATTAAGTTAAGTGTCATTGGGAAACATAATATATATAACTCTTTAGCAAGCATTGCTGCTGCTCATATTTATGGTATTCCAATGGAGGATATTCAGAAAAATATTTCCATCTATACAGGAGTTCATAGAAGACAGGAATTAAAAGGATATTATAATGGTATTAAAATTATTGATGATTATGCACATCATCCTACTGAGATTAGAGTTACTTTAAATGCATTGAAAAACTCTGCTGTTGGTAATATTTACTGTGTATTTCAACCACATACCTATACTAGAACAAAAATTTTATTAAATAGCTTTGCGGAGGCCTTCATTGATGCTGATAAAGTCATAATCACAGATATTTATGCTGCAAGGGAGAAAGATGATGGATCAATCCACTCAAGGGATTTAGCAAATGCCATATCTGACAAAGGCTCAGATGCTGTTTATCTAGGAACTTTTGATGAAGTAGAAGCTTATCTATTAAGTCATGTTAAGGAAAATGATATTATTCTCACTATGGGAGCTGGAAATGTTTATCTTATAGGTGATTCAATAATAGCACAAGATAAGGATAAAGAAAAAGCAGCAGTATAGCCTAGTAGAAATTTTGGATTGTGATTGTTGATTTTTAGATTTGAAATATTAATGAAATATATAAAAAGCCCCCTCCCTATAAATTTAAGGGTTGGGGCTTTTTACATTATATATTTTTTCAAGTAATTTTGTGGTTTCCTTTTTATCATAAATAAAATAAGATAATACTTTTTTCTGTATTTTTCTAAATTCTGCTTTACCTGGCAATGTAAGTGTTTCAAAATCTTCATTGGTCATTCCGATTGTTTTCCTGCCATAAGAAAGTGTATCCATTAAGTTAAGATCTGTTTTAACATGGCTAAATCCCTTTGTAAGGACTGTTAAAATATTATCCGATGCTTTTCCTATAAAAGATTGTATAAATCCTTGCTGTGCCTTTATTCTACCTAAATCACCATCGATATATCCTCCCTTATTATTATTTCCTTTTCTATACCTTAGAAATTCTATCGATTTTTTTCCATCTAATGTCTGCTTCCCTGGTGAAATATCTATATGCAATGGAGGTTTGGCTGTAGGATCCCTATATTTCATAGGAAATGGTACATCTACTTCGATTCCTCCCAATCCATCTACAATTTTTTCTACACCCTTATAGTCTAGCATAACATAATGATGAATTGGTATATCCTCTAATATATGAGATATAGTTTTTTTAACTCCTTCTACTCCATGGTCTCCATATATACTGTTGATTTTTCTTTGTTCTGCTGTATTATATCCTTTTCTATGGATATAGGTGTCCCTTGGTACATTCACTAAACTAACCTTTTTTGTATCAGGGCAAAAGGAGGCAAATATAATTGTATCCGTCCTTACATCCTCCATACCTAATACTATAAAATTCACTCTATTACTCTTTTCTATAGCTTCGTTCAAGTTAGAATATACCTCTGGTTCCTTTGGTGCTATTTCCAGCTTTTTAGCAATTGTCTTACCTATATCCATTTTTTCTGCTATGGGATAACTTTGCTCACTTTCAAGCTTTATATCCTTTTCTTTTACATAAGAATAAGAGCCAATAAATATTGCAATCAAAAAACAAACAAACGATACAATAAAAACCTTAGAAAAAGTTCTCATAGGAAACCACCCTTCTTGAGTAAAATCTTTCTAATATATTGTAACCAAAAAAGATAATTTTAAATTGTTAATTTTAAATTTCAAATTTATATAAAAAAGGCTTCTATCAAATCATAAATAAATTAGAGAAGCCTTTTTTGAAACCCATCTAAGCGAAATTTTACCTACTGATGAAATTAAACTTTCCTATGAGTCATAAAAAGACCCTTCTGTGCAATATTGAAGGGTCTTCACTATAATTAATTTTAATATTCAAAGAATCCTTTTTTAGTCTTTCTACCTAATAGACCACCTCTAACCATCTTTCTTAGTAGAGGATGAGCTCTATATTTTGAATCACCAAATTCTTCATATAAAACATCCATAATAGCTAAGCAAACATCAAGACCTACTAAATCTCCTAATGCTAAAGGTCCCATTGGATGATTTGCACCTAATTTCATAGCTTCATCTATATCTGATGCACTAGCTACTCCATCTGCAAGAATTCCCACTGCTTCATTTATCATTGGTATAAGTATTCTATTTACTACAAATCCTGGAGCTTCTTCTACTTCTACTGGAGTTTTTCCTAACCCTTGTGATAATTCTACTATTGTATTTTTAGTTTCTTCTGAAGTAGCAATCCCCTTTATAACTTCTACTAATTTCATCATTGGTACTGGATTAAAGAAGTGCATTCCAATAACCTTATCTGGTCTATTAGTTGAATTAGCAATTTCAGTAATAGATAATGAAGAGGTATTTGTAGCAAGAATTGAATCTTCTTTGCATAATTTATCTAATTTACCAAATATTTCTCTCTTTAAATCCATGTCCTCGGCTATAGCTTCAATAACTAAATCACAGTCCTTTAAATCTTCATAGGATGTAGTTATGGATATATTATTTAATGTATTATCCATAAGTTCTTTCGTAATCTTTTCTTTCTCAACAAGTCTACTTAAACCTTTTTCTATAGATTTAATGCTTCCCCTCGGATTAGCCTCGTCAATAGATCTAACCCACATAATTACATCATAATCCTTCTGTGCAAAAATCTGTACTATGCCACAAGCCATAGTTCCTCTACCTAATATACCTATTTTTTTCATGATGCACCTCCAAATTATTTTAATTTATAGTTAGGTGTACGTTTTTCTAAAAACGCCCCCATCCCTTCTTTTTGATCTTCCGTTGCAAAACATAAACCGAATAAATCTTTTTCAATAGCCATTCCAGTATCTAAATCGGTTTCTATACCTCTATTTATAGCAGCATTCGCATATCTTATAGCTAGCTGGCTCTTTGACAATATTTTATTTGCCATTTCAATAGCAGAAGTCATTAGTTCTTGGCCTGATACAACTTTATTAACTAAACCAATTCTATATGCTTCTTCCGCACTAATTATATCACAAGTAAAAATAAGTTCCTTTGCTCTACCTATTCCCACAAGCCTAGATAGCCTTTGAGTACCTGCAAATCCTGGAGTTATACCAAGACCAACTTCTGGTTGTCCAAACTTAGCCTTTTCTGATGCTATCCTAATATCACAACTCATAGAAAGTTCACATCCACCACCTAAAGCAAAACCATTTATAGCAGCTATAACTGGCTTTTCTAAAAGCTCTATCTTTCTAAATAATGATAATCCCTTTTCAGCAAAAGCCCTAGCTTCTATAGGATTCATATTCTTCATTTCTCCTATATCTGCTCCAGCTACAAAAGCTCTTCCTTCTCCAGTTAATATAATTACATGGACATCTTCGTCATTATTAATTACATCTATAGCTTCATTTAATTCATCTAATACTATTGAATTTAGCGCATTCAGTGCATCTGGTCTGTTGATAGATAAAATTCCAATATTTCCCTCTTTCTTAAATAACAAATTGCTCCAGCTCAAAACATCAGCCCCCTTTTGTTAATATTATATCAAACTCTTTATTGGGAATCAATTCCTATTTCAGATATATTATACCATAAAAATAGACTGAAGAATTCAGTCCATTTTATTTAATAACTTCCATTAATACTAAAGCGAAATCATCATGCTGCTCACCCCAGCTATGGGTTACAATATTGTTATTTATCTCGTTTAAAATATTTTCTTCGTGATTGTTTATAATTTGCATTACACTTTCTATGCCAAACTCTTCTCCTGATTTATCCTTGGCTTCTGTAATTCCATCTGTGTAAAATAATATCTTATCACCTTTACTTAGTTTAATAACCTTTTCCTCATAGAATATTTCATCAAATAGCAAAGTCATAGGATATCCCTTTATTTCTAGCATCTCCATATTATCTTTATTATACTTAATAGGTATTGCATTGTGTCCAGCATTAGAATATTTAAATTCATAAGTTGATTTATTAAAAACACCATAAAATATTGTAAAATACTTATCTACATCCAAATTTAATGTGCTAAATCTTCGATATAATTCTGATAATGCAGCCGATGGCCCCGATATATCATCTTTTATAGATCTCATGGTCTGCCTAATAAACATAGTCATCATAGCTGCTGCCACACCATGACCTGAAACATCTGATATATATATTCCTATATTTTCATCATCAATATAAAAAACATCAAACATATCGCCGCTTAACATTTCAGAAGGTCTATAAATATAATCGATACTTATGTTTCCTAATATTTCTTTATTAGGTAGGATTCTCTCTTGAATCCTCTTAGCAAATCCAAGATCCTTACTCATTTTCTTATTTTTTTCAATTAATTCTAACTCCAATTTTCTTTCTCTCGTTACATCTCTAAAAACTTCTACAGCTGCAAAGACTTTACCATCTGAATTAGTAACAGGAGAAGATTTCACAGAAAAATATCTTCCGTTTATTTTCTCCTCTTTCTGTACAATTTCACCAGTATTTATACTCCTATCTGTAATACAGAAGCTACATGGCATTTCCTTACCATGGGATTTATAGCATTTCATACCTACTATATTATGTCCTAAAGCTTCTTTCATCGTCTTATTTGCATATATAATAGTCCCCTCTTTATCCACAACACGAACCCAATCTGCCATCCCCTCAAGTACGTGGTAGTTTAGCATACCGTATTCTTCTATTTTCTTTTCTACATAATTCAAATCTTCTTTTCTTAGCATGCTTATCACCCATATAGAATATTTAATGATGTTAAATATTTTGTAAACTAATTCTTGTATTTATTTTATACCATTTAATAAATTAATTCTACATATTTTTGCAATTTAATACTTTAGTACCTAACAGTTACTTCTTTGTCTTCAGAATACCTTGCCATTGCATATAGCGCATCTGACAGCCTATTTACATATTTCATAACTAGTGGATCTATTTCTGCAATTTTCGATAAGGTAATAATTCTTCTTTCTGCTCTTCTACATATAGTCCTAGCCACATGAAGATGTGCTGATTTCTTACCAGAGCCTGGTATGATAAATCCTGTAGGATTATTGAGTCTGCCCATATAAAGATCTATTATCTTCTCTAAATCATCTATATCTTTCTCTACTATATGATATTTAACCTTTGCGCTATCCTCTGTAGCTAAATTTGTAGCTACTGTAAATAATTTATTTTGTATGTTTTGAATTTTTTCATACATTTCCTCATCATCAACATAGTTCTTGGCTAATCCCATAAATGATCCTAATTCATCAATTGTTCCATAGCTCTCCACTCTTATATCATCCTTTGAAACTCTCTTGTTATCAAACAGACTAGTTGTTCCCTTATCCCCTGTTTTAGTATAAATTGTCATTTTTATCCCTCCCGTTTCTGTAATTAATAGTGAATAACTAATAGTGAATAGTTAAAAAGATCTAAAAGCCTTACTTAAAACTATTCACTTTTCACTTTTCACTTTTTACTATTCACTGCTTTTCTCTGGTTTTGGTCCAAAATATTGATAATAATCCACTTTAATCCTTCCATTATATAGTTTTCTTTTTCTATCTGCTGTTTTTCCATAGTCTTTTTCAAAATTTTCGTTAGATGTAATTACATAAACTGACCAAGTATCTAGTTCTTTAAATTTAATACCCAAATCTTTATGAAGTCTTTCAACCTCTCTCTTTTCACTTATACGTTCACCATAAGGTGGATTAGTAATAACCACACCATATTCATTTTTTAATTCTGCATCTCTGAAATCCTTTATGAAAAATGCAATGTCATCTTCTAATCCAAAATTAGCAGCATTATCTCTTGCACGAAGAATTGATTTCCTATCTATATCACATCCTAATATGTGTAGTTTAGTTTTATTGTCTATAGCTTGAAAAGCTTCTTTTTTGGCATCACGCCAATATTCACTATTAACCCTAGGCCATTCTTCTGCTGCAAAACTCCTATCAAGACCAGGAGCCATATTTCTACCTATCATAGCTGCTTCTATTGGAATAGTACCTGATCCACAAAATGGGTCAAATAATACTCTATCTTTATTCCAATAGCTAAGCAATATCATAGCAGCAGCCAAAGTTTCTTTTATAGGTGCATCACCTTGTCTATCCCTATATCCTCTCTTATGAAGTCCTTCTCCTGAAGTATCTATCGTCAAAGTCGCTATATCTTTTAATAGAGAAACCTCTATAGTATACTTTGGTCCAGTCTTCTCAAACCACTCTACATTATATTTAGTTTTGAGCTTTTCTACTACTGCTTTCTCCACTATTCTCTGGCAATCAGATATACTAAATAATTTCGAGTCTATACTTTTGCCTTCCACAACAAAATTTCCATCTTCTGTTATCCACTCTTCCCATGGAAGTTTTTTTGTTTGCTGGAATAGCTCTTCAAAAGTTAGAGCTTTAAATTCACCCATTTTTAAAAGAACTCTATCTGCTGTCCTAAGCCATAAATTAGTCTTTGGTATATCCTTTTCTGTCCCTGTAAATGTGACCTTACCGTTCTCCACTTTTAAATCATTATATCCTAAGTTCATTAGTTCTCTCTTAACTACAGCCTCCAAACCAAAAGTTGCAGTGGCTATCAATTCAATGTTTCCCATATCATCTCTCCTTAAAGAATATCTAACTCTATTATACTCTATATCACAATTATTTAGTTAATAATATTGATTATTTTTTTCAATATTTGGGTATAACAACTATTGAATGTAAAACAATAATTAATATGGAGGGATTTATATATGAAAAATTTAAGTAGCTTATATCAAAGTGGGGATTGGAAAGGTGAAAAACACGTACCTGTAATTCATGTATCTGAAACAGTTAAAAAAGGTGACTTAGTAGATGTTAAAGTTCTTGTTGGAGAAGAAATAGCACATCCAAATACATTCGAGCATTACATATCTTGGATAAAGGTATATTTCCAACCAGAAGGACATAAATTCCCAATTGAAATTGGTTCTTGTAATTTTACTTCTCACGGAGAAAGTGGATTACTTACTGAGCCAAATGTGTCCCTTAGATTTAAAGCTGAAAAATCAGGTACATTATATGCGTCATCCTATTGTAATATTCATGGATTATGGGAAAATAGCGTAGAACTTAAAGTGGAAGAATAAAATCATCTAAATGATTAGCTAACATTTAAGTCCAGAATCTTTCTGGACTCTTTTCACCTCTTGACATTATTCTTATATTATATTAATATATAGTAAAATTATATAATAAACTATGAAAGATTCTAGTAGCTAATTAAAGGTAAATCCACAGAGAATAGACTATTGGTGAGAAGTCTATATCCTTAAGTTAGTGAATTACAGTTCTGGAGTTTCAATATTTTATTGCGTTTCCCACACGTTACGTGGTTGAGGCTTTATGCGAATTAAGGTGGTACCACGGGTTTCCTCTCGTCCTTTAGATGAGATGAAGCCCTTTTTTTATGACCTAACACAACGAACGATAGTGAGTTGATGTAGGTCAAACGCAACGAACGCCAAATTCATGCGAATGATAATGAGCAAATGAATTTGTGCAGTGAGACTGCGGAAGATGACCTAACTTAGCAAACGATAGTGAGCTTTAGTAGGTCAAACGCAATGGGCACCAAATCTATACAAGCGTAGGTCCTATCGGACACTACTGAATTATACCCTACGGGGTAGATAGAGATAGCGAGTAAATAGATTTGAGTTGCGAAACTGCGGGAAATGATAATTATTAATTTAGGAGGGATATTTATGCAAAATGTATTTGATGTCCTAAAAGAAAGAGGATATATAGATCAAGCTACTTATGAAGAAGATTTAAGAGAACTACTAGGCAAAGAATCTGTTCCATTCTATATTGGATTCGATGCTACTGCCGATAGCTTAACTTTAGGACATTTCCTACAAATCATGGTTATGATGCATATGCAGAAACATGGCCATAAACCTATAGCCCTACTTGGTGGAGGAACAACGATGATAGGTGATCCTTCAGGTAAAGCTGATATGAGAAAGGTAATGACTAAGGAAATCATCGACTACAACGCAAGCAGATTTAGAGAACAATTAGGTCATTTCCTTGATTTTAGTGAAGGAAAGGCTATAATAGTAAACAATGCAGATTGGTTATTAGATCTAAACTTTGTTAATTTTATGAGAGAAATAGGTGTTCACTTCTCAGTTAATAGAATGCTTACATTTGATTGTTATAAAAATAGAATGGAGCAGGGCCTAACTTTCTTTGAATTTGGATATATGCTTATGCAATCCTATGACTTTTTACATCTATACAGAAACCACAAATGTAAGCTGCAATTAGGCGGAAGTGACCAATGGTCTAATATGCTTGGAGGATATGAATTAGTTAGGAAATTAGAGCAAGATAAAGTATATTCCATGACATTTAAGCTGTTAACTACAGCAGCTGGAATAAAAATGGGTAAAACTGAGGCTGGTACTATCTGGCTTGATCCAGAGAAAACACCACCATATGAGTTATATCAATACATGAGAAATGTAGATGATAGAGATGTGGAAAAATTCTTGGCACTTCTTACTTTCTTACCAATGGATGAAGTAAGAAGGCTGGGAGCTTTAGAAGGATCAGAGATCAATAAAGCTAAGGAAGTATTGGCATTTGAAGTAACTAAAATGATTCATGGAGAAGAAGAAGCTAGTAAAGCTCAACAAGCAGCTCGAGCATTATTTGCAGGAGGAATGGAAGAAGGATCCATTCCATTTACAGAAATGGATAAGGCTATATTTGAAAAAGGCATTGGAATACTTGACCTATTGAAGGAACTAGAACTTACTAAATCTAACGGTGAAGGAAGAAGGCTTGTAGAGCAAGGTGGTATCACCATTGATGATGTAAAAGTAGACTCCATAGACAAGCAAGTTACCTTAGATGATTTCAAAGATGGAAAAATAATGATTAGAAAAGGTAAGAAAGTATACCATCAAGTAAGAATATAAATATCGACATTTTATAAAGAATAAGTAACAAAAACGGTGCCTGGCACCGTTTTTGTTACTTATTTATTAAGTCATTAGAATTCTTTTTTTCGCTGCTTTTTTCAATTCAATCATATCATATAGCTTAGAAAGCTGACTACAACTATAGGTTAGTTTTAGAGTATGAACATCTGTTGATTCTCTTCCCATACTAATTATATTATTCCATGAAAAATCTATAATCCTATCTTTTTTGCTAATGAACGACAAATCGTCTTGTGTTAGCAAATGAGTAATGATACAAGTAGTTAGAATATCTAAGACATTCTCAAAATTATCATAGTATTCTTTAAGTACTATTAGAGCATGTAAACCTGTTATACAATGTAATATAACTATGCTTCCAGATTTAATGAAGGATGGTAATAGTATATGAAGCAAAGCTTTTACTTTTTCCTCTTCCTTCCCATCAATAACGAAGCCTAATTTAAGATACTCTTCATCATCGTAGAGTGCCCTTATCTTTCGCCCCATTGTGTTTTTAGATTCTAGTAACTCTCTTATATGTGAATTATTCATTATGCCATCCATTTCTTCTATAATTTTTAAACCACTGATTTTCCTTTTAAATAAATCTGCCTCTCTATAAGTAGTAATATAATAAGCTAGAGATCTGGCAACCTCATCAACTAAATCTTCTTCAATCTTTAACCCTTCTACTGCATAAGCTACTCTAATTAATGCGTGAAAAAGGCCAGATGACATACCTAAAGAATAGGTATTAAGTACATATCTTATAACCTCATTTATGTTCTTTTTCTGTATTTCTTTCTTTACAAGTTCTAAGCAGGATTCATATAGTTCTCTTTTCCCAAGACATTCTTCAAAGGAATTACACTGTGGATATTCTTTTTTGATTAGATCAATATTAACTATTTTCACATATGATTCAGTATAGGATTTTACCTTCTCAAAGTCTTTAGTCATTTGATATAGAGCTAGCTGTGCCATAGGTAAATGATTTACCAACCCTCTCATATATGGAGAAAATTCTTTTCCATATTCATTGATTAGCTTCCCAATACTCATACAAAGTCCCCCTTTTATATATTACAGTAATATAGTGATACCCTGTTTTTAGCATTATAAGCTAATTACTTTTTTGACAATCCCATTTTACTCTACTAGTAAGATTTATATTTCTCAAATATATGAATTAAAAAATCTTCTTATGTTTCATAAGAAGATTTTTTAATATCAATTTTTCATAATTCTTATTTTTGATTGTGGATTTTTACAAGGGATTCTAATGCTAAAATAATCTCTCTTTTTTCTCCTTCTACTGGTCCTACACCTTCCATAACATAATCTACAATGCCTTCTTTTATATCTGATTTATATTCCACTACATTATTTAATATACTAGCAGTTTTTACACCTCTAAGTTGCCCTACTACAAATAAAGATGCTGTTTCCATATCTGATGCCAATATATTTCTGCTACTCCACTTTTCCATTATTTCATCTTCTTCATCAATATAGAAGGAATCATGGGATCTAACTAATCCATAATGATAATTATATTTTAATTCTTCACATGTATTTATAATTAAATTTGTAAGTTTAATATCTGACACTGCTGGATAGTTTGGTGAAATATACATATTCGTAGTTCCATCTTCTCTTACTGCCGCAGAGCAAATAACCAAATCTCCTAGTTTGATATTTGATTGAACTGCTCCTGCTGAACCAATTCTAATAAGATATTTTGCCCCGCAAGATATTAACTCCTCTATAGCGATTGCAGCAGATGGCCCACCTATTCCAGTAGAAGTAACGGTTATAGGTACACCTTTATAATATCCCCTTATAGTTCTAAATTCTCTATTATAGGCTATTTCCTCATATGAGTCTAAAAATTCCCCAACCTTCATCACCCTCGCTGGATCTCCTGGCAGTATTACATATTCTGATATATCCTTATCTTCACATAATATATGAGGTTGCTTCATTTTATCACCTTCTTATCTTTTGATTCGATCAAAGCTTCTAATATGGATTCTGTCAAACTAGGATGAATGACTAAATTAGATAATATTTCCTCTGCTGTTTTTTCTTCTTTTATCAAATATCCCATTAATCCAATGTATTCAGATACATTTTCGCCTACCATCCATATGCCTAAAATTTTATTATTTTCATCTAGTATGATTTTCACAAAGCCTTCTTCTATGCTTCTTGCCCAACCTCTCCAGCTATCTTTAAATGAGTAAGTTCCTAATTTATATGGAATATTATCTCTTTTTAACTCCCACTCCTGCCTGCCTACTCCAGCCATTTCTGGTAATGTGAATACTGCCCTAGGCAAAATTTCATATGATATATTTACTGAGATGTTTTTTAAAATATAATCTGCTACTTTCAAACCCTGTTGAACAGCCACATGAGCCATTCCTAAAATCCCATTAATATCACCTATAGCAAAAATATTTTTTTCATCAGTTAATAAATTCTCATTCACTATAATTTTATTTTCACTGATCTTAATATTGGTATTCTCAATCCCTCTCGGAAAATTTGGTTTTCTCATAAATGTGACCAATGCCTTTTCACTTGAAATCATTCTTCCATCATCAAGTAATACTTTTACACCTGTCCGACCTACTTCTGCATTTTTAGCACCTATCCCTTTTAGTATCCTTACACCTCTTGACTTAAGATGTTCTTCTATGGGATACACCAAATCTACATCGTTCTCAAATAGAATATTGTTTTCTTTTTCTATGATGGTAACCTCTACTCCCATTTCAGCATATAAAGCTGCAAATTCTATGCCTTCCACATTTCCACCTAAAATAGTTATACTCTTAGGCATATTTTTTAAATCTATAGCCTCTCTGTGAGTTATTATATTTGTCCCGTCAATTACAATATCTTTTATACTAGCAGGTTCACTTCCTGTAGCAATGATAAAATATTCAGTCTCTATTACATCCTCTCTCAATTTAAAGGTTTCTGAGTCTAGAAATTCACCATCTCCAAAGTATATGTCGATCTTATCTTCCAATAGATTATCTTTTATTTTACTCTCTAATCTCCTTAAATCTTCGTCCCATTTTTTTATAAGATATTCCCTAGTTTTCTTTATTTCAGTATGATCATGTTTTTTTATACCTTTAAATGAATCCAATACCTTTTTTACAGGTAATGCTCCCCATCTAAGAGCAGTACCTCCAAATGAATTTTTTTCTATTATAGCTACAGCCTTTCCTTCTCTCTTTAAAGCTCTAGCACTATAATATCCTCCTATTCCTCCACCTATAACGACTACATCATATCTTTTAACTTTCAATGCTCTTTACCCCTTCACTATTTTTCTTCATTTTCGCTACTTGTCTCCTAGTTACAATAACTAATGCAAATATAGTTGCTAAATAAGGAATCATTTGAGTAAATTGAGAAGGAATTCCTATTACTTGTAATCTAGTACCTAAAGCATCAAAAAAACCAAATAATAAAGCTGCAAAAAAAGTGCCTATTGGATTAGCCTTACCAAATATTATTGCCGCTAAGGCGATAAACCCTCTATTCGCACTCATATTTTCTGTAAATAGGGTTAAATATCCTAAAGAAAGGTGAGCACCAGCTAAGCCACATAATATTCCACAAGCCATTGAGCTAATATATTTCATTTTTCTTGGACTAATTCCAGCTGTCTCCAGTGCTTTTGGATATTCTCCAGACGCACGTAACCAGATACCTTGTGGAGTCTTATATAGATATATATAAGTCAGTATTACAAAAATCCAGCTAATATAAATAAATATAGTATGATTGTTAAATATAGTATTTAATAAGGGAATATTTGCTATAAATGGAAAGCTCAATCTTGGTAAAGGTATTATATCTGGTGAAGAAAAAGCTCCTTTAACTCCAAATATGCTTCTTAATAAAAATACTGTTAGTCCTCCTGCGAAAATATTGATAGCTATACCTATTACAAATTCATCTGATTTTAGATCTATAACAAATAATGCAAATATCAATCCTATCAATAGACCTATAAAGGCTGCTAAAGCTACTCCAGCAAAGGCACTACCAAAGAAGTAACTTCCTACTACACCAAAAAATGCTCCTAGGAGAATCATGCCCTCCATACCTATATTAAGTATTCCTGCTTGTTGAGTAAGTAATCCTCCTAATGCAGCTAGAATAAGTGGTGTAGCAGTTCTTATGGTATGTTGCACTAATGCTAGATTGAAAAGTTCCTTAAACATTTTCTTCACCTACCTTCCTTTGAGCAACTTTCTTCAATCTCCAATTTTTATAGATATTTTTGAATCCTGATTCCCCAGCAATAAATAGAATTATTATAGATTGAATCACTAGAACTAATTCTGATGGTATTCCTGTAGCATTCTCCATAGAAATGGAACCTGTTTTTAAACCGCCAAAGAATATGGACATTAATATTACTCCTATAGGATTGTTTCTTACTATTAGAGCTATTAACATACCATCAAATGCATATCCTGGAGATATATGCTGTAAAAATCTATAGTGAACTCCAACAACCTCAAATACTCCAGCAATACCACATAGCCCTCCTGATATTACCATGGCTATTACCATTTGTTTCTTATCCTTTATTCCTCCATATCTTCCAAATAAGCTGTTTTGTCCAACCATTTTGGAATCATATCCAAAGGAAGTTTTCTCCATTAAATAATAGATAACTATGGCGATGATACCCATATAAAATATACTAGTATTTAATTTAGATAGCTTCACTAATCGAGATAGTTGAAACTGCTCTGCTATGATTTCTGTCCCTCCCATTTTACCTTGGGATGCAGCAAATGGATAATTAACCAAATATGCAGTAAATAATGTGGCCACTGTATTTAACATTATTGTGGTAATAACCTCGTCCACCTTATACTTTACCTTTAATAGAGCAGGAAAAAATGCATAAATTCCTCCTACAACAGCTCCTGCAAGAACTGCTAAGATTATGCCAATAGGCCCTGGTAAATTGGTAAAGGTTATACCTACATAAGCAGCAGCAAATGCACCTAAATAAAGTTGCCCCTCCCCACCAATGTTTGATATGCCCGACCTAAAAGATATGGCAGTTGCCAATCCAGTCAATATTAATGGAACGGTTTTAGCAAAGGTTGTGGCTATATTATACTTTGAACCAAATGCTCCTTGTAATAAAGCACTATAACCTACTAAGGGACTTCTTCCATTTGCTATCATAATTAAAGCACCTATTAATAATGAAGCAAATATAGATATAAAAAGTGAAGTTATATATTCTAAATTTTCTTTTCCAAATATCTTTTTCATCCTATACACCTTCTCTCCAGCTACTCATATTTTTTCCCGTCATATAAAGGCCTATTTCTTGCTTTGATACCTCTCCCTCATTGAATTCACCAGTAATACTTCCCTCATAAATGGTCATAATCCTATCTGACAATCTAAATATTTCATCTAACTCTGCTGAAATCAATAAAATAGCACAACCTTCATTCCTCTTTTCAATTATCTGGCTATGAATAAATTCAATTGCTCCAATATCTACTCCTCTTGTAGGTTGGGATATAATTAATACAGGAGTATTAAAAGAGAATTCTCTAGCAATAATCATTTTTTGCATATTTCCCCCAGATAAATTCCCTGCATAAACTTCCTCTGAAGGAGTTCTTATATCAAATTTCTTTATTAATTCTTTACTTTTTCCTCTAATCTTTGATTTATTTAAATGCAATCCTTTGACTGCATAAGGTTCTTTATACTGATTCCCCATAAGTATGTTTTCTGAAATAGTTGCGTCCTTAGACATTCCCATAGCCAATCTATCTTCAGGTACATGAGCAATTCCTAGATTTCTTATATCTCTAGGAGATTTATCTGAATACTCTATTCCGTTGATAAAAATTTGTCCACAATCTTTCTCTCTAAGTCCAGTCAGTACTTCCACTAGTTCAGATTGACCATTTCCTTCTATTCCTGCTATTCCAAGTATTTCACCAGATTTCAAGCTAAGATTAATATCTTTTACAGCTAAAAGACCTCTGTTGTCTCTAGCTCTTAATCCCTCTGCTAGCAATACTTCTTTCTTTTCAGTATGTTTTTTATCTAATTTATCAAATAATATCTCTCTACCTACCATCATCTCTGCTAATATTTGTTCATTGGCATCTTTAGTATCTACAGTGCCTATCATCTTTCCTTGTCGCATAACACTTACTCTATTAGATATGGATAACACCTCTTGAAGCTTATGAGTAATTATTATTATTGTCTTACCTAATTCATCCACTAATTTTCTTATAACCTTAAATAATTCCTCTGTTTCTTGTGGGGTTAAAACTGCTGTAGGTTCATCTAAAATTAATATATCTGCTCCCTTATAAAGTGCTTTCAATATCTCAACCCTCTGCTGAATTCCAACAGATAAGGACTCTACCTTAAGCATGGGGTCAACCATTAGACCATAAGTCTTAGATAATTCTCTTGTAACTTCGATTGCTTTTTCCTTATTTACAAACACTTTACTCTTTCTAGGTTCTATACCTAATACTATATTTTCTGCCACAGTGAATGAGGGTACCAGCATAAAATGCTGATGTACCATACCAATTCCTAGTCCTATTGCATCTAAAGGACTAGTTAACTTTACAGCATTACCATTGAAATAAATTTCTCCTGTAGTTGGTTGATGAAGTCCATATAATATGTTCATCAATGTGGATTTTCCAGCACCATTTTCTCCAATAATAGCATGAATTTCTCCTTTTCTTATGTTAAGATTTATATTATCATTGGCTAATACTCCTGGAAATTGCTTCGATACATTTCTTAACTCTAAAAGTTTTTCATCCACTTAAATTGTCACCTCTCTATCTTATATAACTATTGTAAAATGGAGAAGTAGATAGCCACTTCTCCATTTTACATTATTTACCTGTCGGTACTTTAATTTCTCCACTGATGATTTTAGCTTTAATATCTTCAAGCTTTGCCTTCATATCCTCTGTTGCAAATTGAGCCATATCGTCTGTACCATATCCCATTTCTACACCATCTTGGGATAAACCATAATAAACTACTTTACCTTTTTCTATTTTATCATTTTGTATATTTTCTATGGTTTCATAAATTGATTTTCCTACTTTTTTAACCATAGAAGCAACTATAACATCAGGATTTATATGGCGTTGATCAGTATCTACTCCTATGGCATATTTTCCCATTTCTTTAGCAGCTTCAAACACACCTTCACCAGTTTTTCCTGCTACTTGAAATACGATATCTGCTCCCATTGAATAAAGAGTTGTTGCATTTTCTTTACCTTTTGCTGGGTCTTCAAAGTCTTCAGCAAATAAAGTCTTAACTTCTACCTCTGGATCAATATACTTTGCACCAGCTTCATAGCCAGCTTGGAAATTTCTGATTACAGGAATATCCCTTCCTCCAACCATACCTACTAGTTTATTCTCATCTATACCTTCTATAGAAGTTTCTGTTGTAAGCATAGCTGCTAAAAATGATCCTTCATTTTCTGCATAAGATACAGTGATTAGATTGTCAATTCCTTCAATTTCATTATCTACATATATATAAGAAACCTCTGGAAACTCCTCTGCAATTTCTTGTACAGCATCATAGAATTCATGTCCCACTACTGCTACGATTGAAGCATATTGTGAAGCTTGTACTAATTGATCATTTAATAATGATGCATCATTTCTACATTCATATACTTTGTATTCAATGCCTAAATCTTTTTTAGCTTGTTCTACACCTTCATGGGATGAATCATAGAATGAACGGTCACCTAAACCACCTGCTAATACTAATCCCACTTTTGTTACATCATCAACAGCTGGCGTATCATTAGCAGCTGGTACATCCTTTGCACCTGAATCATCAGTTTTTTTGCATCCAACTAATGCTCCAGATACCATTAGCATTACTGCTAGTAGAATTATAAATTTCTTTTTCAAGGAAAACTCCCCCTCATTAATTTTATTATATAAAATCGACTTCCTTCGATTTTACTAACATAGTTATTCTTTTCTACTTAAAATTTCTTCTTTCTTTAACCCTTCTATATCAATAATATTAATAGAATTACTTGATACATCTATAATCTTACTTTCTTTTAGCTGTTGAAGTACCCTATTTATACTCCTAGATGTAACCGCAAACCGTTCACTTAGCTGCTCTTTATCTACTTCAATTTCTATCCCAACACTAGATTTAACTCCTGAATCTAATCTATATAGCAGGTAATTACATATTCTATATTTTAAGGAGTACAACGTATTTTCTCCTGCTAATCTTGATAGCTTATAAAAGCTGTCACATAATGTTCTAGTTATATGCAGAGAAAAATGTCTATCTTTATCAATCCATTTTAAAAAATGTTCTCTGCTTATACAAATTACTTGGATATCAGTTAAAGCCTCAATAGAACAAATATAAGGTTTATTATCAAAAATTTCTAACTCTCCAAAATAATCTCCTTTTTTATAAATAGCTTGAGAATACTTCTTACCATTTTCTGCAGTTAGAGATATATTAGCATAACCTTTAACTATAATATAAAAGTATTCATATTGCATATCCTGATAACAGATTATCTGTCCCTTAGAATATTCCTTGAATTCCCATCTACTTAAGATTTCATATGGACAATCTCTTAACATCTTTTTTATAGCCCTATTAGACTCAATAATTTCAATTATATGCAAAAGTCCCACTCCTTAAAGTATATAATAAAGTTCATATTATAATGAAGGACATCTGTCCTAAAAAGATATAAATTTCTTATAAATTATATCATATTTAAAAAAAAGTAGGAATTGTGTCCTACTAATTATTGAAATAAAAAAGATCTGCCTAACTTTTCCTTTAGACTGATCTTTTTTGAAGTATTATTATTATCTGAAAACTATCTCTCCATTATTTATTGATTCAACAATAGCTAAGGATTCTAGCTTTATTCCCTGTTTTCTTATCTTATCTCCACCTTTTTGAAATCCCTTTTCTATTACAATACCTACACCTACAGTATTACATTTTGCTTTATCTATTATATCTATTAGACCTTCAGCAGCCTTTCCATTCGCGAGAAAATCATCTATTATCAATATATTTTCTCCTTCATTTAAATATCTTTTAGATACTCTTATAGTGTAAGTTTTATCTTTTGTATATGAATATACAGAGCTTTCATATGTATTCTCATCTAAGTTTTTTGAATCTGTTTTCTTTGCAAAGACTACAGGTACTCTAAAATGTTGAGCTGCAATAACGGCTATTGCTATACCTGATGCTTCTATAGTAAGGATTTTATCTATTTTTTCCGATGCAAATCTGGCTTTAAATTCCTTGCCTATTTCATTTAATAAATCTATATCTATTTGATGATTGAGAAAGCTATCTACCTTTATAACATTACCCTCTCTAAGTGTGCCATCTTTAACTATTCTTTGTTTTAGTAATTCCATTTCTTCACCTCAAGGATTATTTTATATTATCCTATAATAATTACTGAATTTATGCAAGAAATTTTATATTGTCATCATGCTCTTTTGTGATATAATATACGATAAAAAATATAAGGAGTGGGTATATTGGCTAGATTAATCGGTGAGAGAATTATGTTAAGAGAGTATAGAAAAGAAGATTTAACTTGTATAAGAAAATGGGTGAACGATATTGAAATCACAAAATATTTAAGTAATATATTTCTATATCCACACACTTTAAATGAAACTGAAAATTTCTTAAGTTCTATGTTACAAGGTAATTCTAATATCAAAGGTTTTATTATAGCAGAAAAAGAAACTGAAGAATATATTGGACAAATTGACTTAATAAAAATCGACTGGATTAATAGAATCGGTACCTTAGGTATTGTAATAGGTACTAAGGATAATTTAAGTAAAGGTTATGGAACTGAAGCTATTAAATTGATACAAGAATTTGCATTTAATAGGCTAAACCTTCATAAATTAGATTTAGAAGTAAGATCTTATAATGAAAGAGCTATTCGTTGCTATGAGAAATGTGGGTTTAAGGAAGAAGGCAGAATAAGGGAAAATTTCTTTACAGATGGAAAGTATACAGATACTCTGTTTATGGGAATATTAAAAAGAGAATATGAAAATATTTAATATATTAATTACTAGGAAATGGAGATAATATTAGATGAAAAAACTTATTATGATTCTACTAGTATCCATGACAATAGGTGTTCTCTATAGCTATGTTGCTACAAAATTTACTATGAATAAATTAATATTATATTTACCATCATATATTGGAATAATACTGATTGTATATATGTTTACTCTTTACAGTCCTGAAAACACTGGATTTGCAGACTTGGCTAGAATTATTTCAGTAATGCTGCTATTATCAATGATTATAGGTAATACCTTCTCTGGACTTATTATAGATAGAAAAAGAAAAAGACAAAATTAAATGAGTCATTTTTCATGACTCATTCTTTATTTTTTCTATTTTTGATCTTTATATCCTTCCCTAATTAATCGATACTCCCCAGTATCTTCATTCAAATCATAAATATTAAAGTTTGTTCTTATATCAAATCCTTCAAGATGAGTTGCTAAGTTTATGGAGGCTGATCCATCTTCTCCACTTATTATCCTATGAAATACATTTGTTGTCCAAGTAATTAATCCACCGCCTTCCACTATAAGTTCACCATTATGTTCTATATAATCTGGAGTAATTATAAACTTTTCTATCCTTCCATGCTCTTTAGTATATAACTCTACATACCTTTTTCCATGAAGTACAAATAAGTTATCTTCTTGATGTGGATGCATATACCAAGGTCTTGCTACTTCTCCAACTGTTCCAGGTGAAATAGCTCCTCTCCTATGTAATACCCTATCTATGGCATCAACCTTTGGAACCATAGATTTTCCCATTATATCAAAAGCAACCCCCTCTGTCTTTCTAAATTCCTTTAGTTTAATAACTTTAAAAAAATTCTCTACCTCTCTTACAATATAGCTCATAAAATCCCCCTTATAATAAAATCTATATTCTAGCCATACCTGTTTCTTTAGCCGCCTTAGAAACAGCTTTGGCAATTTTATCTACGACTGTTTTATCGAAAATATTTGGAAGAATATTTTCTTCATTTAACTCTTCTTCTTTAATAGCACTAGAAATAGCATAAGCTGCCGCTAACTTCATTTCTTCATTAATATCTCTTGCACGTACATTTAATGCACCTTTAAATATCCCAGGGAAAGCTAGAACATTGTTTACTTGATTTGGATAATCAGATCTCCCTGTACCTATGATTCTTGCACCAGCTATTTTTGCATCTTCTGGCATTATTTCAGGATTAGGATTTGCCATAGCAAGTATTATTGGGTCCTTATTCATATTTTCAATATCCTCTTTCACTAATATATTCGAGGTTGACACTCCAATGAAAATATCAGCATTCCTTAAAGCTTCTTTCAAGCCTCCTTTCACTTTTTTAGGATTAGTTATTTTAGCTATTTCTTTTTTATATCTGTCTAAAGAAGAATCATCATATTCCAATATACCTTTTCTATTACATATAATTATGTTTTTGAATCCATCCTCCATTAGCAGCTTAGCTATGCTAATCCCAGCAGCGCCAGCTCCATTTATTACGATGGATATATTATCCTTCTTTTTATCTACTATTTTTAGAGAATTTATTATAGCGGCTAAAACTACAACTGCCGTGCCATGTTGGTCATCATGAAATACTGGTATATCTAGTTCTTTTCTAAGCCTTTCTTCTATTTCGAAACATCTAGGAGCAGAGATATCTTCTAAATTTATTCCACCAAAGGTAGGAGATATATTTTTTACCGTAGAGATAATATCTTCAATCTCTTGGCTTTTCAAACATATAGGAATTGCATCTATATCTGCAAAGGTCTTAAACAAAATAGCCTTTCCTTCCATTACAGGTAATCCTGCTTGGGCCCCTATATTCCCTAACCCTAATACAGCAGAACCATCAGTCACTACTGCCACCATATTCCCTTTATTAGTATATTCATATACTAAATCTAAATTCCCCTTTATCTCAGTACATGGAGCTGCCACTCCTGGTGAATATGCTATACTTAAATCTTTATAATCTTTTATTTGAACTTTACTTTTGATTTCTAATTTACCTCTATTGCCTTTATGTAATGCTAAAGATTCTTTCTTTAAATCCATTCAATCTCTCCTCCCCACAAGATTATTCTATGATATTCCTATACCCAAAATTCTCATATATTAGTATTTTAGTAAATAAAAAGGATGGAATTAAATCCATCCTTTTTATACAATTATATTTTAGTTATAAATCTAATTTATTTAATATGTCTCTAAGCTTCTTTAGCTCTTCTGCGGAAAAAGTGACTCCCTTTCCCATCTTTAGATGATCAGGGTCCCATTCCCTTATATCATATTTTGCAGGATAATCGTTCCATGATACTAAATTGAGTTCCTTTGTCCAGCCTTTTGCTGATTCTGATAATATTCCTAAGTTTTCTTTTATTTCATATTTTACTTCAGCCACTATATTCCTCCTTATTATTTTCTCAATATATTTTCATTGTATTTTTATCTAGTTTATCTCTATTATAGTAGCTACGTCAATATCAATTTTCTTTAATAAGCTACAATATATTATTTTTCATTATATCATTCTTTTATCCTATATCTTCATTAATTTTATGGGTATAATATAAGATAACATTATAAAATAGAAAAGTTAGGTGATGTTATGTGCGGTAGATTTTCTTTAGATGTTAGTATAGATGTATTAATAGAAAGATATAAAGCTATAAAAAACATGGAGGAATTTAAATTACCAGATGAAATATTCCCCACAAATACAGTTCCTATTGTAATAAATAAAGATAATATTCAATTATCAATGATGAAATGGGGATTTATGCCTGAGTTTACTAAAAAACCTATAATAAATGCAAGAGCTGAAACAGTAGATATCAAACCATTGTTTAGAAATTCCTTTTATAACAAGAGATGCTTAGTCCCTGCAACTAGTTTCTTTGAATGGGAAAATTTAGATGGAAAGAAGATTAAAAGAAGAATCTCCGTTAAAGAAGAAAATATCTTTTCCTTAGCTGGCTTATATAATATTTTTAGAGATAAAAATGGTCAAGAACAAGAATCTTTTACAATAATAACTACAGATGCTAATGAGGATATGAAAAAAATCCACCATAGAATGCCTGTAATTTTACCTAAGGAAATGGAAGAATATTGGCTAGATATAAACTTTAGAAATTTAGATACTCTAAAATCTATGATGAAACCTTATGATGGAGAGATAACAATAGTCTAATAGTTTTGTAGAATATGCAAAACTATTAGACTATTGTTCATTTATCTAATATATGTTCTTAAAACACAAATACCAATCAACACAATAATATCCTTCTTCACCACTTACCCTTCTAAGAAGTTCTTCATAAGTTGTAGGTGCTGGTACTACTACTGGCTGTCCTGGAAGCCAATCTGCTGGAGTTGCTACTCCATACATATCAGTTGTCTGTAAAGCTATTAAAAGCCTTATTATCTCAGGTATATATCTTCCATTGGTCAATGGATATACGAGTATTGCCCTGATAATCTGTTTATCATCTATTATAAACACATTTCTTACTGTAGTATTTGTGCTTACACTTGGAGCAATCATTCCATACATTTTAGAGATACTCATATCTTTATCCGCTATTATTGGAAAAGGAATCTGAATTCCCGTATTTTGATAAATATTATAAACCCACGCAAGATGTGATGGATTTCCATCTAAGCTAATTCCTAGAAGTTGTGTATTTCTCTCCACGAAAGAATCATATTGCCTTGCAAAAGCAATAAATTCTGTGGTTCATACAGGAGTAAAATCTCCTGGATGAGAAAATAGCACTATCCATTTTCCTGCATAATTAGATAATTTTATAGGACCAAAGGTTGACATCGCAGTAAAATCTGGGGCCTTCATCCCTAGAGTTAAACATCCATTTTCACTCATCTTCTCACCACCATTTTTTTATTATTCTATATATAATATGAGTCCTGTACTATAGTGGTGAGTGAAGAGGTTCTTCGTTTTACTTATATATTCTTTATCTCCTATAGTTTAATATCAATCCCTTTAGTCTTTTCTTTATCTGTGGCCAATTTGGTAATATCATCATTGTCTTTTATATTCTTTTTACTATAATCTTCTTCAATCTTATTTACTGCTTCCATAAAGTATTCACCGTAGACTTTATCAATTTTGTCAAAGGCAATCTTTGCTTCTACCCTAGCCTGTAATATTATTTCCCTGGCTTCCTTTTTAGTTTTAGCAGTTTTTATTCTGCTCTCTATTTCTTTTCGCCTTTTACTTGCTTGCATCGCTTTTTCAAGCTTATCGGGTGCCATTTCCATAAGCATCGCTCTTTCTTCTGCTGTAATATTTTCACCTCTTGCAATCTTTTTAGCAATTTTATCTGCAATTATATCATCTCTAATCTTCTTACTCATCATATCTCCTATATTTCCACCATTATCTACTTTCTTATCCTTATTTTGTTTTATATTAAATCCAAATATATTTTGTCCTGATGTAATTGTCTTACTATTCCAAGGTTTAAATCCTATATTTCGTTTGCTATTTGGCATAAGATTGTTAAATTTAAATTGACTCCCTGTTATTCTCATATGATCAACCCCCTTCTCCTATCCTATAAATTATATATCGGCAGGAAAAGAATATACGTTAAATTTGAACACTAGTTGATTTTAAGAAGTCTATAGAACTCTCATAAAAAATAAAATATTATGAAATCTATACTGTTTTCAAAGCAAATAAATAAAGCCTATCCCTTATTATAAAGAATAGACTTTATTGCATCAATATTAGTTTTACATTCTTTTAGATATAATCCACATCTAAGTTAAACACTATAGCCTTTTGTCCTAATAATTTGTCTTGAGACTTTCCAACGAAATCATCACCAAACATTGAATATAGCTCACCTGATATAGTAAGTTCAGGAAGTCGTCCTAATAGTTTTTCTCCATCAGTTAAGAATGCTAATTGAACAGGTGTCCCAAATACTCCTTCTTGGGTAAAATCTCCACCAGAAGCTATTAGAACTGCTATGCCCAGCTGCCCATTTAGTAATTCCTTTAAAGTTTTATCGCTAGATTTTACAACAAGATTTCTAGGTGCCAAAGAGGGAACCTTATCATATTCTGCTGATGCACTTCCTGTAAGCGGTAAGTTAAATTGTGATGCAGTTTTTTTATCTGTATATGGGGTTATTATTCTTCCATTTTCAATTAAAGTATATTTATAGTCAGGATTTACTACACCCTCTGCATCAAAAAACTCAACTCCCGATAACTCTTCTTCCTCTGCACTTTGATATAATGTAAATTTATCGCTGAATTTTTTCTCTCCTATGAAATCCTTAAACAATGAAGCACCTGTGCCCACCTTATATCCGTTCATTTCCTCTACTATCTTCATTAAAGTAAGTCCATCATCTGCTATAAAGACTACAGGCTGTTTTCCTTTAGAAGGTAGCTCAATCTTGTTCTTATAAGCTGTTAGCATTCCCCTTATATTGTTTAAAATCTTATCTCTGCTATATTCCCTATCTATATAGGTTGAAAGAGCATCAAATACATTCACCGAATTCTTTTCTTTTATTACAATTGATGCTACAACTACTCTATCTATATGAGTTAAATCGATCCCCTTATTATTTATCAATTTAGTTTCAAAATCTTTGATATAGATATTATTTGAAAAAATGAAGTCTGGAAATTCTTTCTTTAATATTTCAAGTAATTCTTCTACTTCTTTTACAAATTCCTCATGAGACAATGTTTCTTTTCTATAGTCTACTTTTTTCACAAGATTAGTGGATGGCTCGTAAGGGTACGGTATTTCAAGCCTTAAATTCTCAATTGCTCTTTTTTCCAGCTCAAGTTCATCTACTTTTCCCACAGCTCCTGCGATACCAACAAATCCATTTTCATATACTCTAAACCCTGTTTTAGTAATATCTTTTTTCCTTACAGATTTTATATTTGATTGAAGAATATTTATACTTATTTCCTTTAAATTCTTAATATATTTTTCTTTAATCATAGAAATCCCTCCTCACTGTACCGTAATATTTTTTACCCTAATATAAGGACCTCCCATACCTACTGGAAGTGGCCATTGTTCAAATTTTCCGCAACCTCCCAATGAGAAAGAAAGAATTTCTATTTCTTTTGAGATGCCATCTATTTCATATAAAGTCTCCATTACATTTCCACTAATAACTGCAACATTTACAGGCTCTGCAATCTTTCCGTCTCTTATCATATAAGCGATACTAGGTGCCATGGTAAATGTAGACATACCTGAACCATGTTTTATATCTTCAACTAATATACCTTCTTCTACCTCTGAGATAAGTTCTTCTTTAGTTTTATCTCCAGCTTCAATATAAGTGGTAGTCATTCTCACTATAGGTTCAAACTCAAAATTCAACGCTCTTGCATTACCTGTTGTATTCTCTTTAAGAGATTCAGCTGTTACACTACTATGAAGCCTGCCTGAAAGAATTCCATCTTTAATTAAATAAGTTTTATTATGCTTAGTACCTTCATCATCAAAAGGAACAAATCCACTTCCTGGAATATCTCCCCTATCAACTATAGATAGATTATCTACTCCTACTTTTTTACCAATAGTCCATTCTTTCATCATGGTTTCATCTCCAACCATAAAATCTGCTTCAGATTTATGTCCAAAGCTTTCATGAGTGAATACTCCCGTTGCAATAGGTGAGAATATAACAGTGTATTTACCTGGATTAATAGGCTTAGCACCTTTAGTATAAATAATATCTTTATCTATCTTATCTTTAAGTTTCTCATGCAATGCTTTAAGTTCATTAAAATCTATAGTAGTCTTATCATAGCTACTATCTAGAGTCTTGCCATCTACATTTAGAGAATATCTGAATGCAACAGCACATGTCTGATAATCAAATTTTAAATCCGCACCTTTGCTTGAAAAAAACTGTTTTGTAGTTTTATGGTCAATATATATTGCCCTCCACATTTTTATTTCTTGTGTATCCTCTATAATTGAAAAATATGACTTCAAAAGATTAAGTTTTTCCTCTTGGCTTATATTTAATATATCATTTTCTTTAAATTGTAGAAATTCTTCCGTATTAATCTCAAATTTTTCAACTACAGGATTTTCATTAATTTTTTTATTTTCCTTAGCCATAAGTGCAAGTTTATTTATTTCTTCCTGAATATTATCTGTATCTGTAGTTGAACTGTAGTACCACCTTTGTCCATCAAATATTCTAATGAATCCCCCTTTATGATTTCTTCTTAGATTTTGTCTTAGCTCCCCATTTTGGTAGGTAATTTCACTGATAGAAGTATCTTCTAATCTTACATCTGTATAAAGATTCTCTGGAAAAATATACATCTAATCCCTCCCTAAAGTCTATAGTTGATTAAATATTACCAATATTACAAAATATTGTCAACGTACATTCTCTATGATCCCAGTTGTTGATATCATACCTTGACGCCTTATAAATTATATATCAATAGAAAATAGAATATGCTACATCGATTATGTATTATTGCTACTCTTCCCCATAAGATATATAATAATCTTGAAAGGAGCGTGTTTCTTATGCTTGCAATTAGTTGTGAAGAAATGAAAGCTATGGACTTCTACGCCATAGAGAAAATTGGCATTCCCAGCATAGTTCTAATGGAGAATGCTGCTCTCAGAGTAATAGATAATATTGATTTAGATAGGATGAACAGTATTACCCTAATATGCGGAGTTGGGAATAACGGTGGAGATGGTCTGGCTATAGCTCGTCATCTTATAATAAATAGAAAAAATGTGGATTTATTTATTGTTGGTAATTTAGACAAAGGAACCAAGGATTTTAACATTAATTTAAATATACTTAAAAACATGGAGCTAAAATTTATTCATATAACTGGAGAAAAAGAGCTAGAAATTCTTAAAAAATCCTTAGTAAAAAATGATTTAACTATAGATTCAATATTCGGAATTGGACTAACTAGAGATGTTGAAGATATTTATAAAGAGGTAATTTCTTTAATCAATCATTATTCCAATAATATTCTTTCAGTTGATATTCCTTCTGGGTTAGATGGAGATACAGGAGAAATCCTTGGCATTTCTGTTAAATCAAATAAGACTATTACCTTCCACCTAATTAAAAAAGGATTATTAGAATCTAAAGAATATACTGGAGAAATAATAGTGGAACCTATTGGAATACCTGAAAAGGTTACTAAGGTTATATTAGAAAGGATGGAGTAATCCATCCTTTCAATTTGTAATCTCAATTTGACACATCTTCATTGCATTTAAGGCATTTTGGTGGCTTTCGGGAGTCACTCCTGCACAGCACTTTGCATCTACTGATATTTTCACCTCTGGTAGAAATGCCTTGATTAGAAGTGCATTGGAAATTACACAAATGTCAGTACAAAGACCTATTAGCTCTATTCCTTCTATTTTGTCTTTTTTATCTATTTCTATCAGTTCTTGGACTAGTTTCTTTGAACCAAAGGTATCTTTATTATAAATATTAGTCTGAGCATCTTCGATTAATTCTTGAATATTTTTATGTAATTCCCATCCAGGTGTACCCTCTATACAATGCTCTACAGGCAACTTTTTTCCTTCTTGAGTAGATAAATAATCCTTGTTATGAGTATCCTTTGTATATATTACCTTACCTTTAAATTTCTTTATTTTTTGAATTACATTTGGGACAATATTAACTGCCTCTTTTGTACCTAATGCCCCATCTATAAAATCATTTTGCATATCGACAACAATTAATACCTTGTTCATTTTATTTTCCTTCCTTTCTATCTATTTTAATCTTTAGATATATGAACATCCACCAATTAACATACCAAATGCAATTGTAATAGCAGCTATTATTAAAGTTGCCCTACAAAAATTTTGTAAGTTTTTATTTGTTCCACTGCTAAATGCCCATAAAACATACATTAATATATTTAGGATGGGAACAGCAAGTATAATTAGTACCCCTATCCATTCTCCAATAGTCATTACATTATCATTATTCTTAGACTCTGGACTCTCCCAAGGTTTATTATAATCCTGAGACAAATTCTTCTCCCCCTTACCCCATTTTATTAAGCCTATTTAATCTATTCTATATAAATTTAAAAATTCCTTCTTTTTTCCTATATTTTTTACATATAAAAAGGATGGAGTAATCCATCCCTTCTATATACCTATCTTATCTAATTCATCTAATTTATATTGTTTTATTATATTCATTAACTTTATAGGATATCCAGAATCTGTTGCATATCCTGCCCTTCTTAATGCCCAAGCTCCTTGAGTACTATTATGCATCACTTCTCTAAAAATACCATATCTCTCAGCTTTGAGAAGCAACTCTTTATGGTTTGCCCAACTTTCATTGATATTGTTATAAGCTCTAAATTCAGCATCAATTCTAAATTTAGTTCCGTTATATTCTTCCCATGTATTGGATATAACAGATCCCGCTGTTCCTTTTCCTTTAATTCCAAAGAGATTATTAGAAAATTTACCAGTATACTTATCTACAGGTACAGATTGTCCCCATCCTGTTTCTAGTATAGCTTGTGCCGTTTGTAACGAAGCAGACATTCCTGTATTCTTCCAAGATTCCTTTGCTAAATTAGATGCCACTCCTAAAAACTTATCTTTAGCAACAATTGGTTTTGGTCCATAAACTTTTCCCAAGTAAATTTTGATTGGAATTTCTTCACTCTCAATAATTTTACCATTATACAAGCCCATGGCTTTAATATGACTATAACCTAACATTTCTTTAGTAGGTACAAATTTATATTCTACAGAAGGATTTTGCCCAGACCCTAAGACCTTTTTTGTTCCTTTAGCTGAGTTTATTAGAATATAATCCACACTAGCTATTCCAACATTACTCAATGCTTTTAATTTTACTTCTGATGTAATTACTTGTTTTGGTCCCACGCCTTCTAGAATTAAATTAGGCTTTCCAGATAATTTAACCGTGATACCTTGTGTCTGATGAATTATTCCTAAAGTATCTTTTACTCTAACTAGAAGTTCCTTAGTACCTGAATACTCTGGACCTGGAAACCATTTATAACTTCCATAACCTTGCTTTTTAAGTACTTCTTCTACTCCAGTATTTGGATCTCTTAGGATATATTCTGTTTCAGTAACATTAAAATTCCTAGTGGCAGATAGATTAACTGGTTTATTTATGGTCATATCCTTTGTAACCCCTGAGAATCCTAATTTATATGGAACTTGGACTTTAACATTAATGTATTCGCTAGAATAACCTTTATTATTCTCATCATACGCAATGACTTTAATTGAATAATTTCCACTTTCATCTACCATAGGCGACCAATTATATGGTCCCCATGGATCTAACTCCGTTGTTAAATTGGTTTTATTTTTATTCAAATTAATTATTTCATATTTTACATAAGATGCCAAAAAATTAATATTAGCGGATAAAGATATATTGCCATCTATCACTTGTCCATTTTTTACTCCATTTAAGGATATACTAGGTAATATATCAATATTTACAATTATAGAATCACCTGAAAGAAAATTCCCTTTATTATCATAAATAGCAGCTACAAGAATCTTCTTTCCGTTATCATCTAAACTTGGTAACCATGTATATTTTCCTGTCAAATTACTTCCTCTAGCTATAACTTTTCCCCTAGCAGTTTTAGGATCTAATAGCAAATATTTTATTTCTACACCATTTTTAGGCATACTATTAGACGCTTTAATTTGTAAATCCATTTTTCCCTTAACAGCTTGTCCTGAATTAACTGTCGAAATCTTTTCTTGAAAAAAAGTCTGAAAACTGGATTTGATTTTAGAGCTTACTTTGACAGCACTGTTAGTACCATCCCATTCGATACCAACACCTAAGGCAGTACCTACCAAGCGTAGTGGTGCATAGGTGCTACCATTTATTATTATAGGTGGAGTATCCGATAAAAAATATCTTTCGTCTCCATCTATATATTGTACTAAATAACTATCTATCCTCAAAACTATTGTTTTATTATCTTTTTCAATTTTAACAGTCTTATCATCATTGTTCCAAGTAACCTTTGCTCCTAATTCTTCTGATATAAAACGTACAGGCACTAAAGTTCTGCCGTTTCTCACTGCTGGAGCTGCTGAAGAAGATATATCTCTCCCGTCTATTATTAATTTAATAGTGCTTGCAGCTAATGACTTATTATCTACAGCTCCCAGTATCATTAGTATCATTAGAATAACAACCATTTTTATATTAAATATGCCTTTTCTTATTTTCATTTTTTCTCCCTTCTTCCTCAATCATATATAGCCTATTTTATTTCTTCAAAAGCCATTTTAGGTTGATTGCAAGTAGGACATTTCCAATCCTCTGGCAAATCTTCAAAAGCAGTATTAGGCACTATATCATGTAACTTATCTCCTCTTTCAGGTCTATAGGTATAACCACATACTGTACATTTATAATCTTTCATATTATCATCTCCATTATTATTCTTATATCCATTATTACATATATTCAAGTATTTACATATCCTATTCTAATGAGGTTATTCTATGAAGCCCTTTTCTTTCATCTTATGAGCATTATTAAACAGTGCCATTCCCGTCTTCATTCTCTTAAAATTGAATTTTTCGTAAAAAGATTCTTTCCCAGGTGAAGCATATAAAATACAATTGCAATTGGGAACTCCTTCTAAAATCTTATTCATAATAATTCTTCCTATACTTTTTCCTTGATATTCAGGGGATACTGCTATATCATAAATTGCAGCTTGATAGACTCCATCGGAAATTGTACGGCCAAATCCAATTAACTTCTCTTCATCAAAAACGAATACAACTCTATAGCTATTTTCAAAAGCCTTCTTATGAATATCTCTGTCATAATTAGCCATTCCAACTGCTTTCAATATCTCAACTACATTTTCCCACTCTATATTTGAGCAATCATACTGAAATCTGAATTTCATTCACTTTGCCTCCTGAAAACCCTAAATTAATAATATTTTAATGATAAAACTAACATTTGGAATATTGCTCACACCATATCATATGATCATTAACCATACCTATGGCTTGCATGAAAGCATAGCAAATTGTTGATCCCACAAATTTAAATCCATGAGCATATAAATCTTTACTTATAGCATCAGAAAGCTCTGTTGTCGTAGGTACTTGGGATAATTCTGTCCATGTATTTGTTATTGGACGATTATTGATGAATCTCCAAATATAACTATCAAAAGAACTATACTCTTCTTGAATACGCAAAAATGCTTGTGCATTACTTACTAGGGCATTTATCTTAGCTTTATTACGAATAATACCTGGGTTGAGCAATAACTGTTCCTTTTTCTCTATGCTATATTCAGCAATTATTTTAGGATTGAAACCATCGAAGGCTGTACGCATTGATTCTCTTTTATTTAGAACTGTAGTCCAACTTAATCCTGCTTGCATACCTTCTAATATAATCATTTCAAACAATAGATTATCATCATGAACTGGTTTACCCCATTCTTTATCGTGATATTCAATGTCTAAATCTTTTGTTGCCCATGGACATCTCTTGACTTCCATATAAATTCTCCTTATATTAAATTATTCTTAATCATTATCATACTAAGACGCTCTTCCATTCATCTTCCTTAAATCCAACCAAAACATCATCTTCGCATATAACAATAGGTCTTTTAACAAGCATACCATCTGTTGCTAAAAGTATAATCTTTTCATCCTCGGACATATCCAACAACTTATCCTTTAAACCTAGTTCCTTATACAGATTGCCACTTGTATTAAAAAGTTTCTTAATAGGATATTTACTTTTAAATATCCACTCTCTTAACTCATTTTCAGTGGGACTGTTCTCCTTGATATTTCTTTCTTCATACTCTATATTATTTTCATCTAACCATTTTTTAGCCTTTTTACAGGTACTGCATTTTGGATAACATATAAATAAATATTTCATAAGAACCTTGTATGATATAGTCAACGACTAAAATCATACTCTCCTTTCTTTTTTATTATAATTATCCGCTATAATTAAACTAGACACTGTGGACTTTTAATTTGACCTTATAGCTTGACTATT
>NZ_JAHLOH010000028.1:0-75219 GCF_018917285.1 Tissierella carlieri
AATTTATAGACCCTTTTACTGGGGAAAAAATAAAAAACTAAATATAAGAAGAACCCCTTTAGGGGTTGCTTGAGAAAATAAAGCGGTTGGCAGACCTTTCAATGTGTCTTGAGACACAGCAAGTACCATGCCCTTATAGGGCTAGAGCAAACCACCCGTTTTACGGGTGGTCATGATTTATAAAATATTGTGTTAAGTCTAGATAAAAGGGTATTATATAAATAAGTTAGGCAAGCCTAACATTAGAATATTTTGGAGGAAGATTATGAATATAAGTAAAGAAGATTATCTAAAAACTATATATGAGCTTGGTGGAGAGAAGGAGCAAGTTAGTAACAAAGATATTGCTAAAGTACTTAAGATATCACCCCCTTCAGTGTCGGAGATGATAAAGAAACTATTACAGGATGGATACGTTGAATATACAGTATATCAAGGCATAAGACTTACGGAATATGGAACTGAAGAAGCTAGGAAGATTAGAAGGAGACATCTTCTATGGGAAGTTTTTCTTGTGGAAAAATTGGGATACAATCCAGAAGAAGTACACGACGAAGCAGAGAAATTAGAGCATGTGACTAATAAGAAACTAGAGGAAAAATTAGATGAATATTTAAATTACCCCAAGGTATGTCCCCATGGGTCAAATATAATAAGGGAGGAATAAATAATGAAAAGAATATTAATTCTAATGATGATTATATCAATGTCAGCAGTTGTTGTAACGGGATGTGGAAATTCAAATAATGCAGCAAATGATGGTAGATATAAAGTAGTTGCTACTACTACTTTGGTTGCAGACCTTGTGAAGTCCATTGGTGGTGAGTATGTAAATGTTCAAGGGCTTATGGGACCAGGAGTGGACCCTCACTTATATAAGGCAAGTGCTGGAGATGTTAAATTAATGCAAAATGCAGATATGGTAGTATATAACGGACTTCATTTAGAGGGAAAAATGGGAGATATATTTGAAAATATAGAAAGTAGCAAAAAAATGATTTTAGCAGTATCTAAAGATATTGATGAATCAAATTTTATTGATTTTGTAACGAATCCTGGAAGCTCCGATCCTCACATTTGGTTTGATGTAAAACTTTGGAAAGAGGCGGCAAAAACTGTAGCAGAAGGACTTAAGAAACTAGATGGGGAACATGCAAGTGAATTTGACGCTAACTTGGAAAAGTATTTGGGAGAACTTGATGAACTTGAAGAATATATCCATCAAAGAATATTAGAAGTTCCACAAGAAAACAGAGTTCTTATAACTGCTCATGACGCTTTTAACTATTTTGGCAATGCCTATGGATTTGAAGTTAAGGGGTTACAAGGTATAAGTACTGCATCTGAGGCTGGGACATCTGATGTTAGTCAATTGGCAAAATTTATTGTAGAAAGAAGGATTAAGGCAATATTTGTTGAATCATCAGTTCCAAGAAAAAGTATTGAAGCATTGCAGGAAGCTGTGAAGGCTCAAGGATTTCAGGTGGAAATTGGAGGAGAACTTTATTCAGACTCTACAGGAGATGCAGGAACTGGAGCTGAAACGTATATAGGTACATTTAAGGCAAATATAGATACAATTGTTGATGCTTTGAAATAATTGAGTAACAAGGAGGAAGGAAATATGAATCTTGATTATATAATAGAAGTTGAAGATATGACAGTAGCATATCAAGCAAAGCCGGTTTTATGGGATATAGACCTTAATATCCCAAAATCTGTTTTAATGGCTATAGTAGGACCAAATGGTGCAGGAAAATCCACATTGATAAAAGCTATGCTAGATTTAATAAAACCAGTATCGGGTAATGTACTATTCAATGGTCAAAGTTATAAGTCTCAAAGGAAACATATAGGATATGTACCTCAATCTGAAAGTGTAGACTGGGATTTTCCGGCAAATGTTTTAGACGTAGTTCTTATGGGACGATATGGAGAACTAGGATGGATAAAACGCCCAAGAGAAGAAGATAAAATTAAGGCTAGAGAAGCCTTAGAAAAAGTAAGTATGTCGGAGTTTGCAGATAGACAGATATCTCAACTATCTGGTGGACAGCAACAGAGAATATTTCTTGCAAGGGCATTAGTCCAAGATGCAGATATATATTTCATGGATGAACCTTTTAAAGGTGTAGATGCTAAGACTGAGAAAGCCATAATATCTATTTTAAAGGAATTAAAGGAAAGAGGAAAAACCATAATAGTTGTCCATCATGATCTTCAGACGGTGGAAGAATATTTTGATTGGGTAGTATTGTTAAATACTCAGATAATAGCTAGTGGTCCTGTTGGTGAAGTCTTTACAGATGAAAATCTAAAGAGAACCTATAGAAGTACAGGGCAAATTTTGAAGAGGTAGGTGAGGAAATTGTCAATATTAGATCTTATTTTAACAGATTACACTTTGAGGATCGTATCATTAGGCTCTGCATTTCTAGGAATAATATCTGGCGTATTAGGTAGTTTTGCTGTTATAAGGAAAGAAAGTTTATTAGGAGATGCAGTTTCCCACTCTGCACTACCAGGAATTGCATTAGCGTTTTTAATGACTCAAACAAAAAGAACAGAAGTATTGTTAATTGGAGCATTAATATCAGGGCTATTATCTACATTTATAATCCTCTCTATAGTAAAATATTCGAGAATCAAATTTGATAGTGCCCTAGCATTGATATTATCAGTTTTCTTTGGAGGAGGAATTGTTCTCCTAACACATATCCAAAAGATACCCAATGCGAATCAAGCTGGTTTAGAAAAATTTATTTTTGGGCAGGCATCTACATTGCTTAAGAGGGATGTTCAAGTTATGGGAATACTAGGAGTAGTTTTAATAACATTAACTATTATCTTTTGGAAGGAATTTAAGATAGTATCATTTGATGCAGACTATGCAGAGAGCCTTGGATTCTCTATAAAGAGGATAACAACATTATTGTTTTTTATGATAGTAACAGCTATTATTATAGGACTACAAACTGTGGGAGTTATTTTGATGAGTGCCATGCTTACAGCTCCAGCAGTGGCTGCCAGACAATGGACAGATAAACTATCTATTATGGTAATTCTATCAGCAGTATTTGGAGCAATATCAGGAATTATTGGTACTGTATTAAGTTCAGTAATTTCAAAATTGCCTACAGGTCCAATGATAGTAATAGTCATAAGTATAATAGTAATAATTAGTCTAGGATTTGCACCTAATAGAGGATTAATATGGAGATACTTTAGAGATAGAAAAAAACAAAGAGAAATAAATGAAGATCAAGTGCTAGTGAATCTTTATAATTTAGCTATGAATCATGAAGATATAAATCATAGTCATGATATTTTCATAATCAAGCCAAATAAATCTATGACTGGGAGAACAGCAAAAGAGCTTATGAATAAACTGGAATCATTAGGAAATAGGGGGCTTGCTAAGAAAGATTATTTTAATAAATGGGCAATTACTGAAAAGGGTTTAGACTATGTGGAAAATTATTTTAAGAAGGAGGAGTTATAAATGTCACCACAATTAGAGATTCAAATTATATCGGTTATAGTGGCAGTGGCATGTTCTCTTCCCGGGGTATTTTTAGTACTGCGAAAGATGTCTATGATGTCAGATGCCATAACACATACAATTTTATTAGGCATAGTAATCGGATTTTTTATGACGAATAGTTTAACCTCTCCCTTTTTAATAGTGGGAGCTGCCCTTATGGGAGTATTTACCGTATTTTTAACTGAAATGTTAAATAGCACTAAGCTGGTATCTGAGGATTCTGCTATAGGAATAGTATTTCCGTTACTCTTTAGTATAGCTATAATAATCATATCCAGATATGCTGGATCAGTTCATTTAGATACAGATTCCGTACTATTAGGGGAGCTGGCATTTGCACCCTTTGATCGTATGAGAATATTCGGAGTAGATATAGGAGCAAAATCTATGTATTCTATGGGGATTATTTTAATAATAAATCTTTTATTTGTAATAATATTCTTTAAGGAGCTTAAAATAGTAACTTTTGATTCTGCACTAGCAACTGTTTTGGGATTTTCACCTGCATTAATACATTATAGTTTGATGACTATTGTGTCAATAACTGCTGTTGGAGCATTTGAATCTGTAGGTTCTATTTTAGTAATTGCTTTTATGATAGGTTCCCCAGTAACTGCATATCTTCTTACAGATGATTTAAAAAACATGCTCATTCTAAGTGGTCTGATTGGTGGATTAAATGGAATTCTAGGCTATCAACTTGCTTCTGTTTTAGATGTTTCCATAGCTGGTTCTATGGCATTAATGACAGGGATAGTATTTTTGTTGGTATTCATATTTTCACCTAGAAGAGGTCTCTTAACCACTATTAATAGAAGAAAGCGTCAGAGAATAGAATTTGCAGGAAAATCCTTAATGTTTCATCTATATAATCATGAAGGTAAGGAAGATGGAGACTTGGAAAGTGGAATTCATACTATCGAGAAGCACTTACAGTGGAATGAGCAGTTTTTGAAATCAATAATAAAAGAACTTAAAGGAAAAGAAAAGATCTATGTAGAAGATGGCATAATTAAATTAACTGAATCGGGAAGAGAATATGCTATAAGAAGTTATGAGGAGATAATATCTGGATTTGAAACTGGTAAAAAATAAATTATATATAATAAATAACTCATAGGAGGAAATATGATTTTAATATTTGCAGTAGATAATAATTGGAACATTGGATATGATGGAGACTTGCTATATAAAATATCAGAAGATTTGAAGCGGTTTAGAAGGCTTACAGAGGGAAATATTATTGTAATGGGGAGAAGAACATTTGAATCCTTGCCAGATAAAAAAGCATTGCAAAATAGGATAAATATTGTAATCACTAGAGATAAAGAGTATAAGGCAGAGGGTGCAATGGTAATTAATTCTTTAGAATCATTATTTCCCTTATTAAAAGAATTAAATCCCAATGATGAAATGAAGAATTTTATAATAGGTGGAGGAGAAATTGCTAAGCAGACTATTTCTTATTGTAACAAAGCATATATAACTAAGATTTTCAAATCCTTTGAAGATGCAGACACCTTTATTCCAAATTTGGATGTACTTGATGACTGGAAGATAATAAAGGAATCAGAAGTGTATAGGCAAGATGATCTAGAATATAAATATGTAGATTATATTAGAGTTAGGTAAGGGTTCCCCTATGACTATTTAGTTATAGGGGAATTAACTTTAGAAATGAAAATATTGTAATAATAGAGGATTTATTTTTATATAAATATATAGTAGTCAAGGAATAAATTAACTTTAGGGGGATTATATGGGGGGACTCTTAACTTTATCATTGTTTATTATAGGCTTAATAATGATAGTAAAAGGTGGAGATTGGTTTCTAGACGCTACAATTTGGATTGCAGAAAAGACAGGAATCTCTTTTGGAATAATAGGTGCTACTGTAGTCAGTGTAGCTACTACTTTACCAGAGCTTTTTGTTTCTACATTATCAAGTAAAGAAGGTTTTACCGATATGGCAGTAGGTAATGCATTAGGTTCTTATATATGTAATATTGCTTTTATAATAGGAATTTGCTCTTTAATAAAGCCAATAAAGGTTAAAGAGTATTTTTTTGGCATTAAAGGAGCTATGATGTTTGGATATCTAAGTATTTTCTATTATTTTGCGTCAGATGGTATGATTAGTCACAATGAAGGTAGAATTCTATTATTTTTAATTATATTATTTATTTTTATCAATATATTTGATCATAAGAATGAAAACGGAAAAAGAAAGAAAGTACATAAAAAGTCTATTAAAAAAGAAGAAGTATTTATAAATAGTGGTAAATTTGCGTTAGGAGCAATTTTAATTATATACGGTGCACATATACTAGTAGATACTGGAGTAGAAATAGCGAATTTCCTAAGAATTCCTAAGCAGGTAGTGAGTTTAACTTTACTTGCAGTTGGAACATCATTGCCAGAGTTAGTTACAGCTTTGGCAGCTACTATAAAGGGAAAACAAAATATATCTGTAGGCAATATAGTAGGAGCTAATATATTTAATATGACTGTAGTTATGGGAATATCTACTTTAGCTAGTTCTGAAGGGTTAATAATATCAAGGCAAACACTGACCCTAGATGTTCCTATGGCTACAATCGTGGCGTTGATATTTATATTGTCAGGAATAGTTTTCGAAAAGATAGGAAGACCTACAGGAATATTATTATTAGCTTTATATGGAGGCTATCTATGTATTTTATTTTAGCATAATAAAACATAATGAATTAGAGCTACTAGTTATTAGTAGCTTTCTAAAATCAAACTAATTTTTTCAATTATATATAATTTTAAAATAATTATTTACAGAAAATTATGATATAATTGCTTGTAAGAAGTATTGAGAGTAAAATTCTAAAAGGTTAGTAGGGGGAGATCGGCTTGAAAGTATTGATTGAAAAGGATTATAAAACTATTAGTGAAGTAGCTGCAAAGATGATAAAGGATGAAATAGAAAGAAAACCTAATTTGACATTGGGACTAGCTACAGGAAGTACTCCTATGGGAACTTATCAAGAATTAATAAGGTTATACAAGGAGGAGGGATTAGATTTTTCTAAAGTAACTACATTTAATTTAGATGAATATGTAGGTTTAGATAGAGATGATCCTAATAGCTATAGTTATCATATGAGGGATGTATTATTTAACCATATCAATATTAAATTGGAGAATACATTTATACCAAATGGGAAATCAGAAAACCTAGAAGATGCTTGTGCATCCTATGATAAAATAATTAGAGACAAGGGTGGAATAGATTTACAGATATTAGGGATTGGAGAGAATGGGCATATTGCATTTAATGAACCATCAGATAAATTAAATATATATACTAGCATCGTAAAGTTAGATGATACAACTATCAATGCAAACTCCAGATTTTTTAATTCAATTGAAGAAGTACCTAAAACTGCTATAACTATGGGAATGAGTAGTATAATGGGGGCGAGAAAGATAATTTTAATGGCCCATGGAAAGAAAAAGGCTCCTATTGTAAAAAAATTACTTGAAGCTAAACATATTTCTACTTATATACCTGCAACCCTTCTTTTATTGCATCCGAATGTTACATTTATTTTAACTGAAGAAGCTTATGAAGCTTAAAGATAAAAAAGGTGATAATATGAGAACTCTAATAAGGAATATAAATTTAATTAATCCCTATGAAATATTTTTTGGTTACGGTGTAGTTGTAGAACAAGATAAAATTGTTGAGATAAATATAGAAGATAATATAAAAATAGAAAATATAGATTTAGTTATTGATGGAAAAGGAAATTTCCTAGCACCTGGTTTTGTTGATATCCACAATCATGGAAACATGGGATTTGATATTATGGATAGTACTGAGAATGCCATAGATAATATTGGCAGATTTCATTTGAAAAATGGTGTTACATCTTATTTAGGAACGGTAATAACATCTTCCTATGAAAATATGTCTAATGCAATAAGAAATCTGGCAAACTATAAAAATAAAAAGGAATTGTCTCAACTAATAGGAGTACATCTAGAAGGACCATTTTTCTCCTTAGATAAAAAAGGAGCACAGCCAGGTAAGTATATTAAGAATCCCAATAAGGAAGAGATAAGGGAAATTTTCAATATATCTAATGGTCGTCTAAAAATGGTTTCTATAGCTCCTGAAACTTCTGGAGCATTAGATATTATATCTTATTTAAAGTCTAAGGATATTATAGTGGCATTAGCCCATAGCAATGCAAGCTTTGAAGAAACACAAATAGGAATAAACTATGGTGCTACTGTAGCTACACATTTATACAATGGGATGAGAGAATTTAATCATAGAGAGCCAGGGATAATAGGAGCAGCATTGTTAGACGAAAGAGTATACTGCGAAATTATATACGATAGAATTCATTTACATGATGCTGCAGTAAAAATTGCTGTCAGAATGAAGGGGGTAGATAAGATAGTACTTGTATCAGATTCTATGATGGCAGCAGGACTTTCAGATGGTGATTATGAGCTGGGAGGACAAAAGGTAATAGTCAAAAACAGTACAGCTAGATTAGAAACTGGAAGTTTAGCAGGATCTACTCTGAATCTAAGAGATGCGGTATATAATATGATATATTATTTAGATATTCCTATAAATGATGCAATAAGAATGGCAAGTTTGTCTCCTGCCAAGGCTATAGGAATCAATGGGCATAAAGGAAGTATTGAGATAGGTAAAGATGCAGATATGATATTAATAGATAAAGATATAAATGTACTCGGTACTATGGTCATGGGAGAATGGAAATTCTGTAGTAACTAATAAGATTAAGTTTAAAGGGGGGATAGATTGAAGGTTATTGATAAGGTATATAATACTCTTTTAGATTTAGAGCTAAAAAAGAAAACAGGTGTATCTGCTACGGATATATCAAAGAAGTTAAACTTAGATAGGTCTACGATTAGTAGATATCTCAATGCTTTATATAATGATAAAAGGATAGAGAAAATAGATGGAAGGCCTGTTCTATTCCAATCAATATCAAATAATACTCTTACCTCCTCTGATAACAAATTTAGTGATGAATTAAATAGTTTAGATAAACTAGCTGGAGCTAAGCAGGGTTTAAGTGTTCCTATAGAAAAAGCTAAAGCCGCTATTATATACCCACCAAAAGGTCTTCATACTTTGTTGTTAGGGGAAACTGGAGTTGGAAAATCTTTATTTGCTGAGCAGATGTATGAATATGCTAAAGAAGTCGATATACTAGACAAGGATGCACCCTTTATAAGATTCAATTGTGCAGATTATGCCAGCAATCCTAATCTTTTAACAGCACATATCTTTGGAGTAAAAAGAGGTGCATTTACGGGAGCTGAAACTGATAGAGATGGACTTTTAAAAAAAGCTGATAAAGGAGTACTTTTTTTAGATGAAATACATAGATTAACTCCAGAAGGGCAAGAGATGTTATTTACATATATAGATAAAGGTTTTTTTAGGCCTCTTGGGGAGAGCGAAAAGTCGATATATGTAAATGTTAGGATAATAGCTGCTACTACAGAGGAACCAGAATCATATTTGCTGCAAACCTTTTCTAGAAGGATACCTATGGTAATAAGATTACCAAATTTACATGAGAGGTCTTTAGCAGAAAGATATTCTTTGATAGAATCCTTTATTAGAGAAGAATCACGTAGACTTGGAGAAAGTATTTATATCAATAAAAACTCAATTATTTCTTATTTATTATATGATTGTCCAAATAATATTGGCCAATTAAAGAGTGATATACAACTTTCTTGTGCCAAAGCCTTCTTAAATTATAAAGCAAATTTAAATGGTTTTCTTACGATTAATCAAGGGGATTTACCAAATCATGTAAGAAAGGGTTTACTTTATTTGAATGAATATAGGAAGGAAGTAAATGAATTACTAGGTGGAACTAATGATATATTGAAGTATAGTGAAATCGAGGAACCACCTTTAAAACTTATCCATGAAGAAGAAAATATAGGTGAAGATTTTTATAACATAATTGAAGAAAAAATTGATACCTTCAAGATGTCAGGAATGGACGAATCAGATATAAATGAGATTCTAAGCATAGACATAGAATCTCATTTTCAAAAATATATTGGAGAAATAAGTAGACGCTATAGGAAAAACGAAATCCATAGTATAATTAACAAAGAAATAGCAGGAGTAGTTGAGGAGATTTTATTATTAGCTAAGGAAGGTTTAAATAGGGAATATGATGAGAGGATATATTTTGGATTATCTTTCCATCTTGAAAGAAGCGTCGAAAGAATTAGAAATGGAGAAAAGATATATAATCCTAAATTAAACTTTATTCGAATAAATTATGAAGATGAATTTATATTTGCTATGAAGATAGCAAAATTAATAGATAATAAGTTTAATATTGAAATACCAGTAGATGAGATAGGATATTTGGCTATGTTTTTTGCATCTGATTATTTCAAAGATAAAAAGGAAATAGAATCAAATGTGAAAATTATTGTTGTAATGCATGGTCGAAGTACCGCAAGTTCAATGGTAGAGGTAGTAAATAGTTTAATAGGTTCTGATTTTGTTGTAGGCCTTGATATGCCATTATCTATGAAGCCCCAGAAAATGTATGAGATAACGAAAGATAAGGTCTTAGAAATTCATAGGGATAAAGGTGTTATTTTAATGGTGGACATGGGTTCCCTAACCAATTTTGGCCATATGATTACTGAAGAAACTGGTGTTGAAGTTAGAACAATTGATATGGTTAGTACTCTAATAGTTTTAGATATTGCAAGAAAAGCAATAATAGGATATGCATTAGAGGATATTTTAGGATCAATTAGTTATAAAGGAATAATAGATACTTCACAAGATAGGAATAGAAAAAAAGAGAATATTATTGTTTCCGCTTGCTTTACAGGTGATGGAGTAGCAAAGAAGATATCGGATATCGTAAGCAATACGATATCTAATAAGAATATTAAGATAATTACTATTAATATTATTGATGACAGAAGGATAGAAGACAGAATAGCAGAATTAGAGAAGAATTATAATATACTAGCTATTATAAGTGCAGTTAATATAAATATAAAATCAATACCATTTATTTCTGCCATTGATCTTTTTTCAAAGGAAACTGTGAAAGAGTTAGATAAAATAATTAAAGAAGCTGAAATGTATGATAAGATATGGGATTCTCTTAAGGAACATTTAGTACATTTAGAAAGCGATTTGATAATTAAAGATATTAAATACCTAATAAATGGACTAGAAGAAGGATTAAATATCAAAGTAACAAATGATGTGAAAATGGGCATGGCTCTCCATATTTGTTTTATGATCGATAGCCTTTTAGCTGGGGAAAAAACCAGAATATTTGATGAGCTAGATAGTTTTAGGAAATTATATCTAAATGAGATGTTAATAGTAAAGGAACAATTTAGGTTCATTAATGAAAATTATAAGATTAATATCGGAGATAATGAAGTAGCCTATATTGTTAGGTTGTTTATGGAAAATAATATTAGTGTGTAATAGTGTGTAATTAATTACACACTATTTTCTTATAATGAATAGGAAAGTTCTACTTTAATAATTAATATCAAGAATTTGATCTAGTTGAGTTTTAAGCAGATTGCTGAGAACTTTGATTTCGTGGAAGTCGCTTATACAGTGGGCAAGAGAAGTTATCTATAATGCAACCTTAGAAATTCTTCTCATATATACATAGAATTAACTAATATTAGTGGATATACTGTATTGGCACATATATTGCAATATATATTGATGCACTGATTATTGCATATATTGTGAGGAAAAGGAGGGATTTATTTGTATAATATCGTATTAGTATGTTCAGCAGGAATGTCTACCAGTTTGTTGGTGACAAAAATGCAAAAAGCAGCAGGGGAGCAGGGAATAGAAGTAAACATAAAAGCTGTTGCAGAAGCGGACTTAAAAAACAATTTAGAAAATCTTGACGTATTACTTTTAGGACCACAAGTCAGGTATATGCTTTCTAAGGTCAAAGATTTAATGGAGCCTAAGGGGATTCCTGTGGATGTAATAAACAGTGTAGATTATGGAACTATGAATGGGGCCAAAGTATTGGAGCAGGCTATTTCAATGATTAAAGGGAAGTGATCATTTATTCTATTTTAAAAGGGGGATACGTATGAAAGGCTTTATGAAATGGATGGAAGAAAAATTTGTTCCTGTTGCAGGTAAAATTGGTTCTCAAAGACATCTTGCTGCCATAAGAGATGGTTTTGTTGGTATTATGCCTATTGTCTTAGCAGGTACATTTGTAGTTTTATTAAATAATACCATAGGTGTTTGGATTCCAGCCATAGGAAATATACTAGGACCCATTAACGGTAATGTTTGGTGGGGTACTCTAGCTATACTAGGTCTACTGGTGACATTCTCTATAGGATATAATCTTGCAAAATCCTATGGTGAAGATGGTTTAGTAGCAGGTTTGGTTTCCGTAGCAGCATTTATTACTACTTTACCTCAAGCTCATGGAGACGCAGGATGGGGATATATACATTGGGGATTTTTAAATGCAGGTGGAATATTTACAGGTATGATAGTAGCAATAATCGGAACAGAAATATATGTAAAATTAACTAAACGTGGATTGATAATTAAGATGCCTGATACTGTGCCACCAGCGGTAGGTAAATCATTTGCAGCAGTAATACCAGGATTTATTGTTTTGATGCTTTTTGGTACATTGACTCTTATTATCGATAGAGCAGGATTAGGTAGTTTATATGATTTAATATTTAATCTAATTCAAAAACCACTTATGGCTATTACACAGGGTATGGCAGCAGTTATTATAATGCCTATTTTAATGAACCTATTATGGTTCTTTGGAGTACATGGTGCAAATATATTTGAGCCTATTATGCAATCGGTATATTTACCGGCTCTTACCGAAAACTATGATGCTATAATGGCAGGAGGGCAAGCTCCGCATTTAATTACAAAGGCATTCTTCGATTCGTTTGTTCATTTAGGAGGCTCTGGTGCCACTTTAGCATTAATACTTGCAATCTTTATAGTAATTAGAAAGAGAGAGGAATATAAAGCAGTTGCTAAACTCTCACTTCCTATGGGAATATTCCAGATTAATGAGTCTGTAATATATGGAATTCCAATAGTATTGAATCCTATATTATTCATTCCATTTTTAATTATACCGGGAATATTAGCCACAATTGCATATTTAGCCACAGCTACAGGAATAGTTCCGCCAACCTATGTACAAATACCTTGGATAACACCTGTAGGTATTGGAGCCTTTATGGCAACAGGTGCTAAGGGAATTGGTAGTATTATAGCAGCATTATTAGCTTTAGTGAATTTTGCTATAGCGACTATAATATATATTCCATTTGTAAGAATGGCAGAAAAACAGGCATTAGATAGAGAAAAAGTAAAAGGCTAATAAAATTGGGGCCGTATAGGCCCCTTTAATTTAAAGGAGTGGCTATATGAATAAGTTTCTCAAAATAGCGACAATAGGCGGGGGCTCCTCATATACCCCAGAGTTTTTAGAAGGTTTAATAAATAGATACGGTGAACTACCAGTAGATGAATTATGGCTTGTAGATATAGAAGAGGGCTTGGAAAAACTTGAAATCATCGGTGAACTGGGAAGACGAATGGTAGATAAGGCTAATATACCGATGAAAATATTTACAACAACAGATAGAAAAAAGGCGATTAAAGATGCAGATTTTGTAACAACCCAAATTAGAGTAGGACAGTTAAAGGCGAGAGCTAAGGATGAAAGCATTCCTTTATCCTATGGATTTATAGGGCAAGAAACTAATGGAGCAGGAGGTTTAGTTAATGGACTGAGAACTATACCTGTAATATTAGAGATAGCTGACGAAATGAATGAGTTATGCCCCGATGCATGGTTAATTAATTTCACAAATCCAGTTGGAATGGTTACGGAAGCTTTAGCAAGATATTCAAAACATAGAAAATTTATTGGTCTTTGCAATACACCGGTGGGGATAGAGCGAGGTATTGCTAAGATTTTAGATATAGATCATAGCAGAGTAAGAATTGATTTTGCTGGGTTAAATCATATGATATATGGATTTAACATATTTGTAGACAATCAAAATAAGACTTCGGAAGTTTTTGAAAGATTTATCGAAAATTCTATTTTAGTTAATATGAAAAATATAGATCCAATGGAATGGGATGAGAAATTTTTAAAAGCGTTGAAATTAATTCCATGTCCATATCATAAATACTATTATAAACAGCGTGATATGCTGGAAAGTCAATTAAATCAATATAAAAATGGAATTACAAGGGCTGAGGAAGTTATAAAAACGGAATCCGAATTATTTAATATCTATAAAAATTCAGAATTAAATACGAAACCTATTGAATTAGAAAAAAGAGGGGGATCATATTACTCTGATGCAGCATGTAATTTAATATCTTCGATTTATAATAATACAGGAGATTTACAGGTGGTAAGTACGATTAATGGAACTACAATTAAAGATTTTCCACCGGAGTATGCTATAGAAATTACTAGTCGTATTACAAAAGATGGACCAGTACCCTATAAGTTTATAGATGAGTTTCCAGTTAGCATAAAAGGTTTAATCAATCAAATAAAAACCTTTGAAATACTTGGAGCTGAAGCAGCTATGGAAGGCAATTATGATAAAGCATTGCTTGCCATTACATTAAATCCTCTTATAGCTAATGATATTCTGGGACATAGGCTATTAGATGAGATGCTTGAGTCTAATAAGGAATACCTGTCAAGGTTCTTTAACAAAGAATTCCATAGAGAAAATCAATAAAGGAGAGATTAGAATGGATTTAGAACTTACAATAATAAATATAATAAATTTCAGTGGGGAAGCTAGAAGTTTCTGTATGGAAGCCATTGGATATGCTAAAAGCGGAGAATCTAAAAAGGCAAGAGATGCTATGGAAGAAGCTAATAATAAATTATCAGAAGCCCATAAAAGTCAAACTTTATTGATACAAGAAGAGGCAAGGGGAGAAGGAGAACCTATTTCACTCCTATTGGTTCATGCTCAGGATCATTTAATGAACGCTATTACTGTAAGAGATATGGCAAATGAATTTATAGAGTTATACCAAATAATAAAAGAGTTAAGAGGAGAAAGAAATTATGGTTAAACTAGGAGTATCTGTTTATCCAGATAAATCTAATTTGGAAGACAATAAAAGATATCTCAAATTAGCATCAGAATATGGATTTAGCAGGGTATTTTTGAATTTTTTGACTGTTGAAAATGAAGAGATATTAGAGAGATTCAAGGAAATAGTCAAATTTGCTAGAGAATTAAAAATGGAGATTATAGCAGACGTTGCTCCTAAGGTTTTTAAGGATTTAAATATAGATTATAAAGATTTAAAGATATTCAGTGATATAGGGCTTACAGGAATTAGATTAGATATGGGCTTTAGTGGCAATGAAGAAAGTATAATGTCATTCAACCCTTATGGATTAAAGATAGAATTAAATATTAGTAGTGGCACAAAGTACTTAGACAATGTTATGAGCTATCTACCTAACAAAGATAATATAATTGGGTGTCACAATTTTTACCCTCATAGATATACGGGAATATCTAGAGTCCATTTTATGAAGACCACAGAAGAATTTAAGAAGTATGGACTTAGAACTGCCGCCTTCGTTTCATCCAATGAAGCAAGTTTTGGTCCTTGGAATGTAAATGAAGGACTGCCCACTATGGAAGAGCATAGAGAACTACCTATTGAAGTTCAAGTCAAGGATCTAATAAATACTGGACTAATTGATGATATTATTATTTCTAACTGTTTTGCATCAGAGGAAGAATTAAAGACCTTAGCTTCTCTTAATAAAGATATTTTAGAGTTAAATGTAGAGATAGATGAAAACCTTCCAGAAGTGGAGAGGAATATTTTATTAAATGAGCTTCATTTTAACAGAGGAGATGTTTCTGAATATATGATTAGATCCACTCAGTCTAGAGTAAAGTATAAAGGATATGAATTTAAATTGCTTAATCCTAGGGATATGAAGACGGGTGATATTGTAATTGAGTCTAACTTATATGCACATTATGCTGGAGAAGTACATTTGGTTTTAAAACCTATGAAAAACAGCAATAGATCTTCAGTGGTTGGAAAAGTTATTGATGAAGAAATATTTTTACTTGACTACATAAAACCATGGCAAAAATTTAGGCTTAAGCTAAAGTAATGAAAATAGATATGAGTTAGGAGTTGATCTTATGGTCCAAAGGGAAATAGTATTACTAAATGATACAGGATTACATGCCAGGCCAGCATCTATGATTGTAAAAGAGGCTGCTAAATACATCAGTGAAATAAAAATTATTAAAAATGAAAAGGAATATAATGCTAAAAGTATAATGAGTATATTAAGTATGGGTGCTATAAAGGGGGATTGCCTTGTAATAAGAGCTATAGGTGAAGACGAAGAAAAGGCAGTTGAAGAACTAGGAGATTTCATTGAGAATAAGATAATGGATTAGGAGGAGATCTTTGTGAAAGGTTTAGGAACTTCAGTAGGCATTGGCATAGGAAAGGTTCTAATATATAAAGAGCCTGAGATAAAGATTTCTAAAAATAGTATTTCTGATAGTGAGCAAGAAATAGAAAGATTAAATCAATCTATCCATAAAGCTATAATAGAGATAGATAATATATACAATATAACCTTAGAGAAAGTAGGGGAGCCAGAAGCAGAAATATTTGCTGCTCACAAGATGATATTAGAAGATCCAGAATATATTAGTGCTATAAAAGAGAAAATATTAACTGATAATGTAAATAGCGAATGGGCAGTTAGGGAAATAACTAATTCCTATATTTCACTTTTTCAAGAGATGGAGGATGAATATCTAAGGGCAAGGGCCGTTGATATAAAGGATGTATCCGATAGGATGCTAAGGATATTATTAAATATAGAAACTAAGGATTTATCCCTAATAAATAGGGAAACCATAATTGTTGCTAGAGATTTGAATCCGTCAGATACAGCTCAAATAAACAAAGATATGGTAGTTGGAATTGTGACAGAAATAGGTGGTCGCACATCCCATACATCAATAATGGCAAGAACTATGAATATTCCTGCAATATGCGGAGTAAAAGATATTACTGATATAGTAAAAGAAGATGATTTAATGATTATCAATGGCTCAACTGGAGACATTATCGTAAATCCCACTGTAAATGAAGTTATATTATATAGGAAAGAAAAGGAAGACCTAGAGAAGCTGAGAAAAGAATTGGAAAAATTAAAAGGACAAGAATCCATATCTAAAGACGGATATAAGGTAGAACTAGCTGGAAATATAGGAACTTTACAGGATATAGATAAGGTAATAGAGAATGATGGTGAGGGAGTAGGACTCTACAGAACGGAGTTTCTTTATATGTATAATGATAAGCTTCCCACAGAGGAGGAACAGTTTGAAGCTTATAAAATAGTTGCAGAAAGACTAAAAGGAAAGCCCTTAGTCATTAGAACTTTGGATGTGGGGGGAGATAAGGATATTCCTTATTTAAATATTCCAAAAGAAATGAACCCATTTTTAGGATATAGAGCAATAAGATTTTGCTTAGATAATGAGGGAATATTCATTACTCAAATAAGAGCTATTTTAAGGGCAAGTGCATATGGAAATGTAAAGATAATGTTTCCTATGATTTCAAATATAGAGGAATTAAGAGAAAGTAAATTGATAGTTGAGGGAGTTAAAGAAGAGCTAAGGAAAGAGAATATTGAGTTTAACGAAAATATAGAAATAGGAATTATGGTTGAAATTCCTGCCGTAGCAATACATTCAAGGCAATTTGCTAAAGAAGTTGATTTCTTCAGTATAGGAACAAACGATTTGATTCAATATACCTTGGCAGTGGATAGGGGAAATCAAAAGATATCTAATCTATATAATCAATTTCATCCAGCTATATTGTCCTTAATAAAAATGACTATAGATAATGGACATAAAGAAGGTATCTGGGTAGGAATGTGCGGCGAGGTTGCAGGTGATGAAAAGCTTATACCTATACTTTTAGCAATGGGGTTAGATGAATTTAGTATGAGTGCTTCATCTATATTGAAGGCTAGACATTTAATAAGGAATACCTCGAAAAAAGAGATTGAAGAAAAATTAGACTATATACTAGACCTGCCTACGGCAGATGAGGTGGAGAAGTATATTGATGAAAATATAATATCTAATGATTTAGATATATAGAAAAGCTAAGAGGAATCTTAGCTTTTTTGCTTATAAAAAAGTTTTTCAACTTCATACAAAGTACAAATAGAAATGCTATACTGTTTTATATGAGGTGGTGGATTTGAAACGTATTTTAATTGTAGAAGACGATGGTGATATACAAGAATTGCTACAAAATTTTTTGGAGGCAGCGAATTATATTGTTACTTTAGCCAGTGATGGTGTGGAGGCTATTTCCAGATTCCATGAAAAGAAGTATGATCTCGTTCTATTAGATGTACTGCTGCCTAAAATTGACGGATACAGTATATGCGAATTGATCCGTAAAGAAAGTACAGTACCTATTATTATGGTAACAGCCTTAGATAGTGAAGCAAATCAGATTAAGGGCTTTGATCTGGAAATAGACGACTATGTCACAAAACCTTTTTCTATGGAGATTTTATTACGCAAGATTTCAGCAGTGCTGCGGCGTACAGCTGCTAAGCCCAGATGTAATCAAATTTCTTATCAGGGACTTATATTGGATATTGATGGATATCAGACCTGTATGAATGGGAAGATAATTGACCTGACCTTACGGGAGTTTGAACTGCTTCGGGAGCTTTTGACCCATCAAGGTAAGGTACTTACCAGACAAATGCTATTAAATCGTCTATGGGAATATGACTTTTACGGGGATGAGCGTGTGGTGGATACACATATTAAAAATCTGAGGAAAAAGCTTGGCGTTGATTATATCGAGACCATAAGAGGGGTGGGTTATCGTATTGATAAAGAAAATTAGAAGTAGCTTAACGATAAAAATATTTCTTATGACTAGTTTACTATTAGCTCTTGCATGTGTACTTACATATTCTTTTATTGCATGGTTTATGCCTCTTACTTATACTTCAGATTTGAGTATCCAACTAGATAGGAAACTACAGAAACTAGTGAATGAACTAAAGAATACCAATCTCCAAAACTGTGAAGATATTTTTGAGCGATTTATCATGGAAGTGGGTTCTAATGTTGGAATAAATTTTGAGATATTGGATGCACAAGGCAATTCCATAGATATTCCCATTAACCGCGAGACTTCTTATATACACAATGGTGTTTTTATTGGAGTAATGATTACTGAGTCGGAATCAACGATTACTGAATCGGAGTCCATAAGCAATATGACTGTGACATCCATAGGAGATAGTATGTCTATGACAACTAACAAAGAATATCCTTTTACCTTCGCTGATTCAGATGATCAGTATGTGCTAGTGGTATCGAGTGTTCTACAGGGTGTCAATCAAGCAGTAGAAGCACTGGAGAGGATTCTCCCGTGGCTGATTGTAACAATCCTGTGTATCTCCTTTCTCGGTTCTTTATTCTATTCTAGATATGTGACTCGTCCCATTATAAAACTTAGTGGTATTTCTAAAAGGATGTCAAATTTGGAATTTGACTGGCATTGTAAAGATAATCGTAAGGATGAAATCGGTGTATTGGCACACAGCCTCAATGAATTATCACGGCGTTTGTCAAATGCTTTAAGGGAATTGCAGCAAGCGAATATAGAGCTGAAAAGTGATATTGATAGGGAGCGAGAGTTAGAGCGTAAACGAATGGAATTTTTCTCAGCAGTTTCCCATGAACTAAAAACCCCTATAACGGTTATTAAGGGACAGATTGAGGGAATGTTGCTGCATGTAGGGGTTTATAAGGATAGGGACAAATATCTCTCCCGAGCATTAACTGTAGCAGGAACAATGGAGGAATTAGTTCAAGAGATACTAACAATTTCACGCATGGAAACCTATGAATTCTCTTTACATAAGGAGGAGTTAGATTTCTCTAAGCTTGTGCATAAACAGATTTTAGAGCACGCAGAACTTCTAGAAAAGAAGAACCTTATACTCAAAACAGAAATTGATGAATATATCCCAATTGTTGCCGATTTTGCTATGATTAATAAAGTGCTTGTAAATCTTATCTCCAATGCGGCATACTATTCACCTGAAAACCAATTAATTCGTATTAATGCCAAGGCTGAGGAATCTGGTATGTTATTCATCATTGAGAACACTGGTATTCATATTCCACAGGAGGTATTGCCACGGTTGTTTGAGGCCTTTTATCGTGTAGAACAATCACGTAATCGTCAGAGTGGGGGTAGCGGCTTGGGATTATATATTGTAAAAATGATTCTAGAGCAACATGGAGCAGACTATAAAATTGAAAACACAGCCGATGGAGTGCAATTTACTTTTAAACTGAAATAAATAACGTTTGGGAACATTTTGCTTCCTAGACGTTGTTTTTTTAGACTTCATACAAACTACATATTAACAACAAAGAAACCTCAAACTGTTTTGTTATTCTGTTCTTGTATATAAAACAAGAAAGGATGATATATCTATGAAGATTTCTGTTCAAAATCTGAATATGACTTATCCAACAGGGAAAAAGGCGTTGCAGGATGTTTCACTTGAAATGCAAAGTCCTAATTTCATTGGTTTACTAGGCCCTAATGGTGCAGGAAAATCCACTCTGATGAAGTTATTGGTTGCGGGACTACTACCTACTACAGGAGAAATACGGTTGGATGATGTACCACTGATTAAAAATGAAAAAAAACTCAAGGCTGCTTTAGGATATCTTCCTCAGAAATTTGGATTATATGACGAGTTGACTGTCTGGCAGTTCCTTGATTATATGTCAGCCTTGAAGGGGATTAAAGAGAGCAAGGCTGAAATAGAAAGAGTCATTCGGGAGACCAATCTTACTGAAAAGCGAAAGGCACGGATAAATACACTATCTGGTGGCCAACGTCAGCGTGTTGGAATTGCACAAGCGCTTTTAGGCAGTCCTCAGTTTCTAATATTTGACGAACCAACAGTAGGGCTTGATCCAGAGGAGCGTATTAATTTTCGTAACCTTTTTTCTAAGAATGCACAGGATAAAATAGTGCTGCTTTCCACACATATTATTGAGGATGTCCAGTCCGTCTGCAATCGGCTCATTGTTATGAATCATGGAAGAATATTGTTTGATGGACGATCTGAGGAATTAATTCGGTCAGCATATGGACATGTAGGAGTATACAATAAAGAAATTCAGGAAAATGAAGAACATGGATTTAAAGTGACTGCTCGTATGACTACTGCCAATGGTATATCTTGTCGAATTGTTGCAGGGGTATTGCCTGATTTTGCACATCCGACGGAACCAACCTTAGAAGATGCATACATATATTTGATTGAGAAGGGGGAGGAGGGACGATGAATTTTTTATCCTATTTTCGAGTGGAAGTAAATCGTATCTTCCGTTCGAAAATTACATGGTTCATTATAGCTCTTTCTGTTCTTGTACCCCTTGGTGGATATAATCTGTCTGGACCTGTTCCGCCATTGACTACTGCTTCACGATTTATTGCTAATCCGGTATTAATAGGGGCTTTAGGTGGCGCGATATTGTTTGCTTTGTTGACCCTATTTGAATTGAATAAAGTACATAAAAATCTTACTGCAGAATTGACTGATACAATAGTCTCTCCCCATATATTAAATATTGCACGATTATTTGGGGTAATTGTATCAGCAACAGTTGCTGTCTTAGTGGCTACAATTGTGTATTTACCTTATACTGTATTGAAAATGGGTGATATTTTTAATTTGAAGATATATTTGAACAGTTATTTTATTTTAATGTTGCCTTCACTTTGGATTTCTATTCTAGCTATGGCAACATTTTATCAGATTATCCATCGAACTGACCTTAGCTTTGTATTATTCATTGTATTTTTCCTACTTAGCACTAGTCGATGGTTTGCCGATGATTACATTCTTCGTTGGGTAAATCCGTTAGTTCCTATTTTATCAGATGATTTCAGTAATGCCCAAGTATTTCGTATGGCATCCTACAACCGTCTGTTTTGGTTCTCAATCCTGATTGGCATATGGCTTCTATCCATGTTATGTGTTCGAAGATATGGCAAAGGACTACTTGGCTCTTTGATTCGTAATGGACGTAGAATTTATATTCCTTTGCTATCTGTAACTTTGATTATAGGTGGATATTATATGTATGTAAATCAGCCTTATGTAGACCACAGTCCACTAGATTGGCAGAATATAGATACTTCTTTAAATATAAATGAAGAGTTTACAAAGTTAGCTCTAAAGGATACAAGCATCGATATTAACTTCAACACAAAGAGAGGGACACTATCTGGAACTGCGATTTACCATATTCAAAATGAAAATACTGTTTCCCCAAAATGTCGCTTGGGGATTAATCCAGGATATACCATTAAGCAAATCACGGCCAATGGGGAAGAGGTGACCTTTTCTGATTTGAATAATGACACCAATAACTTTAAATATGTTATCTTTGAATTACCTCCTGAAAAGGATATAGAGCTATCTATAGATTATGGGGGAATGCATCAGATATGGTCGGTGGTGGTGTCTACATTTGGAGGGTCACATATTGGTGACAATTATATTGATCTGGGTGGAAAGGACTTAGCCCCTATATTAGAAATTCCATCATCAGAAGAAGGAGGTCAGATTACAGGACGGTTTACAATTCCCGAGAATCTGAATTTGATAGCAACTGGCGATACAGTAAAGCTATTATCGGAAAATGATGATGGAACCAAGACTTGGCTTGCTCATGATACTGGTAGTCGATTAAGTATTTTTGCAGGTGATTATGTGAAGTTGGAAATAGATGGTGGTAATATGCCAGTTGAGTTTTATTATAGTAGTAAGCATCAAAAAGTTATGGAAAAGATGGATGCACAAAATATAATGGAGCATACAATTGCCTATTGCACTGACCATTATGGTCCATTACTTTTTGCCACACCTGGATATCCATTCAAAATTATACAAAGTTCGGCTTTCTTATTTGGGGGAGGTGCAATCAAAAATTGTAGTTTCATGGGCGAAATCTATTTCAGTGATGAGAATTTGAATAACAAGCAACATGGTGCATCCAGTGGTGAAGTGTTATCCCATGAGATTGCTCATCAATGGTGGGGATTGAGTGCACAGTCTATGGATATGGAAAATCTAGACTGGACTGATGAGGGGGTTACTGTTTACACTACTTACAGAATTGCAAAAGAAAAATTTGGTGCTGAATATGCACAAAAAAATTATGTAGAAGTTTGGAAACAAGAAGTAAAGGATCAAAAAAATAACTTTTATAATAGACATCCTGAATATCTGGATATCCTTCCGGAAAAATATGCTGCTAGACTATATTCCAGTAATACAGGCACAAATATGTATAGTGTCATGCCACTTACAATCTATAAAGCCGCTGAGTTGGTGGGGGGAGAGGAGAGAATGGATGAAATTTTGGCAGAATTGTATCAAAATGGTGGTACAGAAATGCCTCCCTATATCACTTACAATGATTTTTTAGAAGCCTGTGGACTAAGAAAGGAGGAGTTAATCCTTGACTAAGTTATTCAAATATGAACTTCGTCGCTTGCTTGTAAATAAATTTTTTCTAGGTCTACTAGTAATAGCTGCTTTACATAGTAAGCATTTATTAGAAACTGTAGTTATCCTAGGTGTTTCTAACACAGCACCCTTTTCGGAATGGAGTTATGGCATGTTTCTTGCGAAAGTTTTACCTATTTTACTGATTGCTTTGCTTTTCTTCGTTTCATTTCTTTATTCAAACCAAGAACAGGGAATGAGCACCTTAAGAAATGCAACCCCTATTAATCTAAGTGTATTACTATTACTTCGTTGCAGTGCAATGATCATAGGATTTCTGCTGATTGCTGCCATACCAATTGGATTTAGTTTGTGGTTTTATGCCAATAATTTTCATTTCACTAACTTTGGTGTCTTTATATTACCTATATTGATTACACTATTACCTTCAATGTTGTTCATCCTTGGATTAGGTATTATTGCCGGACGATTGCATCCTACACTTCTATATGCATTGATGCCTCTTATGTTATTGTTCAGTTATTTACCAATGCCTCGTATCATTGATCTGTTTGGCAGCAATTTTTTTCAGGATTTTCCTCTAACACTACCCCTTGGAGCAGATGGTGAGGTTGCATTTGTTGTACCCGTAGTAGTATGGATTGGGAAGATAGTTTATTCAATGACTGGTATAGTATTGACAATTTTAGGGTTGATTCATTTTACAAAAAGTGACTATTGACCTAACAGCATATGAGATAGAGCTACTGGATTTCCAGTAGCTCTATAAAATTAAGCTAAATTTTCTCTAATTAATGCTTCAACTTCATTATCATTTGGAAAACGATTTGATTCTTTTTTAGAAAAAATAAGCTTATCATCAAGTTTTACTTCAAAGACACCTCCGGAAGATGGAATTATATTTACCGTCTCTAAGGAATTTTTATGTTCATTTAATATATTCTGTGTTAGAGCAACTGCTCTTCCTAGATAACCTCAAGAAGTACAGTATTCAATACTTATTAAATTTTTCATAAAATCACCTCTACTATTATAATAATCTATACTTACCCAATTAAGTATAAAGAATATAAATAATTAGTGAAAAAAGAATTTAAGAATTTCGAAAAGTTTCTTGAAAATCATGGATAGATATAAATTTTCAATAATTTCAAAATAATTATTTACAGAAAATTGCGACATGATTCTTTATAAGATATATTCAGATTAGAGCTTTAGCTAGAGAATTTTAATAAGCTTAAAAAAGGTGATTTTAATAAGAAATATAAATTTAATGAATCTCTATGAAATATTTTTTGGTTATAGTATGGTTGTAGATGAAGATAAAATAGTTGATATAGGTATGGAAGGCAATATAAAAATAGAAAATATAGATTTGGTCATTGATGGAAAAGGAAATTTTTTAGCATCTAGTTTTATTGATATTCATAATCATGGGAATATGAAAGTCCTGTAGGAACTGATAAAACTAAGTCTTGCTATCATATAATAACTATACTGCATAATAGTACTAATGAAATAATTTGCTATATATTAGGTGTTTTATTGTAATAATGGGATTGTGATAGAGCATCCTAGGACCAGAGAATCTCATCACTGCTTTTATTTTCTCCTTATAGTCTTCTCTATAGCAGCTTGTATCACAGAAACTACAGAAGGTTTTTGATTGCGTATGTGGACAATTGTCAACTCTAGAATAGGAATAAAGAATTAAATCTTCACATTCTGAGCATAATTCATTTTCAGAGTTATGCTTTTTCTTACAGTAAATATATATCATTTTCCTAACAATATTTTTTTCAAATTCCTTTTTATTTCCTATTTTTTCCATATGGTTTCTCCTATTATATTTATAATTTGATGTATAATTCAATTATATATAAAAACAAAAAAATATCAAAGTGAAATGAGATAAAAAGGCAAAAATGGAGAACTTTATTGACATAAAATGGATAAAATTATATAATTAAAATTAAACATTAACAATCTTTTGCAACATTTTAGTGAAGGTGTAGAGAAGAAAACCAAGCTAAGAGAAAGGAGACTGTTATGAAGAAGAAAAGGTTATTGCTAATTGGCTTATTAGTCTTATTATTTTCTACTGGATGCCAGAAGAAAGAGGGTATCATTAGGGCGGAAGAGTGGCAAGATAAGTATCCAGAAATATATGCGTCCTATATGAGAAATGAAGAAATGGAAGAGACTACTTTTGGTGGCTCAGTACCTATTGATTACTTAGAAAAGTATCCAGACCTTAAAGTATTTTATGATGGTTATGGTTTTAGCAAAGAGTACTTAAGAGCAAGAGGACATTCATACGCTTTAGAGGATGTTATGAATACTGCAAGACCAAAAGCAGGTGCTAGTTGTTTGAGTTGTAAGACATCTGATTTCATTGAGGTTTTAGAGAGAGATGGAGTAGAAGTTAACAAGTTGAATTTTGAGGAATTTGTTGCGGAAAATCCACAAATGTCTACTATTAGCTGTTACGATTGTCACAAGAATGAGCCTGGTGTAGTTAATTTAACGAGAAGTCATTTAACAGATGCATTGAATCATATTGATGAGGAAATTAATTCTAAAACTTTAGCTTGTGCTCAGTGCCATGTTGAGTATTACATGGATGCAGAAACTAAGAAAGTAATTTTACCTTGGGAAAAGGGTACAGATACTGATAGTATGCTAGCTTACTATGAAGAAAACAACGTAACTGATTGGGTTCATCCTACTACTGGTGCAGATCTTTTAAAGGCTCAACATCCAGAGTTTGAGACTTTTAATGGAAGTATTCACTACAATATGGGATTATCTTGTGCAGACTGTCATATGCCTGAGATTGAAGAAAAAGGTGATGACTTATTGAGATCTCATCAATGGACAAGTCCGCTTAAATCAGAGAAAGGTCTAAATAAATCTTGTATATCATGTCATGGTGGGACTACAGATGACCTTATAGCTAAAGTAGAAGATGTTCAAAGGGGAGTATACGATAAGCAAGAGAAAGTAAGTGCCGAGCTTCTAGACTTTATTGAAAGGTTGACAGCAGCCATTGAAGATGGAGTTTTAAGTGAAGATGATTTAACGCATCTAAGAGATATTCATAGAAGAGCACAATTTAAGTGGGACTTTGTATTCGTTGAAAATGGAGAAGGATTCCACAATTCAGTTAGAGCCCATGAAGACTTAGATGGTGCTAGGTCCTTGATACAAGAAGGGATTAAGATATTAGAAAAATATGATAGATAAATAAACAGGGCTGAAAAGGCCCTGTTTTAAAATCATAGGAGGTAGACATGAAGGAAAATAAGGATAGATTTTTAGTTAAATTGTGGAGAAATCTTCATTCTATGAAATTAGGTATAATCCTTCTTATGATAATAGGTCTTCTTTCTATAATTGGAACTGTAATACCTCAAGAAAATCCCTTGAAGTACTATGAAACTAATTATAGCCAGATTGTATATGAGATTATAAAGGCCTTTAGCTTATATAAAGTCTATGATTCTTGGTGGTTTATCGCTTTAATATCTGTTTTAGCCTTAAATTTAATTTTATGCAGTATCAAAAGGTTTAAGCAGGTATTTAATTTAGTTACAAACAAAATAGATTTTGACTTGGAATTAAATAAGTTAAAAGATATCCAGAAGATTTCCTTAGAGAAAGATGAAATAGGCAAGATTTTTAATGAAATGAAGTATAAGTCTATTAAAGAAAAGGATTTTGAAAATGGGAAGCTCTATTATGGAGATAAGAACAGTATAGGGTATTTAGGATCTTGGTTGACACATTTTGGGATTTTGGTAATTATAGTGTTCTTTACCTATGGTAAGCTTTATGGATTTGAGGCTTATGTTCACGGAGTTCCAGGAACTACAGTAGAAGTACCAGGTACGCAGCATTTTATAAATATAAAGGATTTTAATGTATCTTTTAGAGATGATTTTACTGTAGAGCAGTATGTTTCGGATATTGAGGTTTTAAAGAATGGACATGTAATAGATGTGGGACAAGTATTGGTGAATCATCCCTTTAGAACTAATGACTTAAACGTTTATCAGAATTCTACTGGATGGGCCGTAGATGCTACTCTTTATAAGAATGGAGAAGAGTATAGACATAAAACTATATATCAAGGAGATTTTTTTATAGAAGATGATCAGATGATTGCTTTACAGTTTGTAAACTTTTATCCTGATTTAGATGAAACCACTACCACTACATTAAGAAATAAGTCTCCCCTACCAAATCATCCTGTTATGCTTTATGCATTGTTTTACAATGGTCATAGGGTGGATATGAATTTACTTCATATGAATGAAGAAGTTGGTTTTCAAGAGTATAGTTTTATTGTAGATAATCCTCAGATGTTTACATTACTTCAAATAGTATATGATCCTGGTGTGGCTGGAGCCTTTGTTGGTGGAGCTTTCTTATTAATAGGAATATTCTTAGCCTTTTATGTAAATCCAAAAAAACTTAGGATATATGTAGATAACAGTGGTCAAGTAATGATATACGGAAAAAGTTACAAACATAACGGTGAGTATCTAGAAGAATTAAATAAAGTGATAGATACTATAAGGAGGAATTAATATGGATTTTTTAAGGATTGAGAGCACATTGTTTTATGGAGCGATAGGCCTATATTTAGCCTCTATGATTATGTATTTTATTTTTTTCGTAAGTAAAACCGAAAAAGCAGGAAATATTGGAAGTTTTATTATTAAAATTGGATTTGGTCTGCATACTTTAGCTTTGATATCTAGAGGTATTGGAGCAGGTAGAGTTCCATTGACAAATCAATATGAATTTGCCACTAGCTTTGCTTGGGGAATAGCTCTATGTTTTATAATATTTGAAAATAAATATAGCTTTAGAGCAATGGGAACCTTTGTAGTGCCAATAATATTTTTAATTATTGGTTATGCTGCAATGCAAAACAAAGATGTAAGACCCCTTATGCCAGCTTTACAAAGTAAGTGGCTAGCTATTCATGTATCCCTTGCAATATTAAGCTATGGTTCCTTTGGAGTTGCAGCAGGGGTGTCTTGTATGTATTTATTGAGAAATAAGTTTTCAAAGGATGATTTTATTTCCAAACATGTTCCTTCTTTGGATAAATTAGATGCTCTTAGTTATAGAGCCATATCCCTAGGATTTCTTTTATTGACTTTAGTTATAATCACTGGTGCCATATGGGCAGAAAGTGCTTGGGGAAGATATTGGGCTTGGGATCCAAAGGAAACGTGGTCTTTGATTACATGGATAATATATGCTATTTATTTGCATATGAGAATATCTAAGGGTTGGAAAGGAAAAAAAGCTGCTATTTTTAGCGTAATAGGATTTATATGTGTATTATTTACTTATATTGGTGTAAATACACTGATACCAAGCATCCATTCCTATGCATTAGTAGGAGACTCCACATTATGTATCTAATGTGGAGTTTTTGATATAATAAAAAGAAATTAGATTATAAATAAGTACAGATGTGAGAATAAAAAATTATACAAATAAAACAAAAAGTGATATAATATTTGCACACTAAATTAGGAGGCTAAGAATATGTGTGGAATAGTAGGATATGTTGGAAATAAGAATGCTCAAGAAGTCATATTACAAGGATTGGAAAAACTAGAATATAGAGGATACGATTCATCAGGTATTGCAGTAAATGGAAATGAGCATATAGAGTATAAAAAGCTAAAAGGAAGACTTTCTGTATTAGAAAATTATTTAAAAGAGAAACCATTAGTAGGTAATGTTGGAATAGGTCATACAAGATGGGCGACTCATGGAGCACCGTCTGATGTAAACTCCCATCCTCATTTAAATGAACAAGAGACCATAGCAGTGGTGCACAATGGAATAATAGAAAATTATAGTGTACTTAAAGAAGAACTAATAAAAAAAGGATATAAATTTAAATCACAGACAGATACGGAAGTAGTTGTACATCTATTAGACAGTCTTTATGATGGAGATTTACTTAGTACAGTATTTAAAGCTACAGAAAGACTTAGAGGGGCTTATGCTCTAGGAGTTATTTCCTCAGATAACCCAGATGAACTTGTTGCAGTTAGAAAAGAAAGTCCTTTAGTAGTAGGAGTGGGAAATGATGAAAGTTTCATAGCATCAGATATTCCAGCACTGCTTAAATATACTAAAGATGTATATTTCCTAGAGAATGGAGAGATTGTTCATCTAACTAAAGACAAGGTAAAAATCTATGATAAAGATAAAAATGAAGTTGAAAGAGAAATGTTTACAGTGGATTGGGATATTGAAGCCGCTTCAAAGGGTGGATATGATCATTTCATGCTTAAAGAAATCTATGAGCAACCAAAGGCTATTAGAGAAACCTTATTAAGAAGACTTGATGATAATGGCAGAATAGTTTTAGATGATATTAATGTAACAAAAGAGGATCTAGATAAAATCTCCAAGATTTATATTGTAGCCTGTGGTACAGCTTATCATGCAGGATTAGTAGGAAGATATGCTATAGAAAGATTTGCCAAAATTCCTGTAGAACCTGATGTTGCATCAGAGTTTAGATATAGAGAACCATTTATTGATGAGAATACATTGCTTATTGCAGTCAGTCAATCTGGAGAAACGGCAGATACCCTTGCAGCTATAAGAGAAGCCAAGAGTAAAGGGGCAAGAATCCTTTCAATCACCAATGTAGTGGGATCATCTGTGGCTAGGGAATCAGACGATGTATTTTATACATGGGCAGGACCAGAGATTGCAGTAGCTTCAACAAAGGCATATACTACACAGTTAGTGGCTTTATACATGGTTGCACTTCATATGGCAAATATCAAGAAGAGCATTTCAGAAGATTATTATTTTGAAATCATTGAAAAAATGAAGGCATTGCCAGATAAGGTAGAAGAAATTTTTCAAAAGTCAGATGAAATTAAGAAAATAGCAGGAATTATTAAGGATAAAAACAGTGCATTTTATATAGGAAGAGGCCTTGATTATCAAACTTCTATGGAGGGAGCCTTGAAGCTGAAGGAAATTTCCTATATTCATACAGAGGCTTTTGCAGCAGGAGAGTTAAAGCATGGAACCATAGCCTTAATTGAAAAGGAAACTCCTGTAATTGCCGTAGCTAGTCAAGACTATTTATATGAGAAAATGGTTTCAAATATACAAGAGGTAAAGGCTAGAGGAGCATATACTATTGCCATAGTAAAAGAAGGATTAGATGAGAGCTTAAACCATGCTGACGAGACAATTTATATTCCGGAAGTAGATAATATATTAGCACCAGTGTTAACAGTTGTACCTACTCAACTTCTTGCTTATTATACATCGGTTATAAAAGGTAACGATGTAGATAAGCCTAGAAATTTAGCCAAGTCAGTTACAGTGGAGTAAGGTAAAGTGACAATAATATTGTAGAATTTGAAATGAGCATTAGGAACAGGAGATTTATAATCTTAAACTGTTTCTGATGCTCTATTTTTGTTAAGGGATATATTTCTAGTCTAATTTTTATTCTAAAATAACAATGGTTTAATATGTTTTTAGCAGTATTTCTGGAATCAGGCTTCATAGCCAAAAAGTGTAATTTGGTTTTTGCCTGTCATGCAGATTTTAATTTCTACAGCATCTAATTGTATTACATTACCTAATCCTAGTCCTGTATGAACTCCAACAAAGGATGTCTGTAGGGTATTGATTACTTCCCAAGGATTTGATACTCCTAATACTGCCTCTGTTATATCATGTTCAATAGGATTTGTTAAATAATCAAGAGTTCCTCTTAGTGAAAGATTTATTTGCTGTAATTCAATCCAATTTGCCGTAGGATTAGGTCGCCAATAAAGTACCATTGAGCTGACGCCTACTGCAACAGTTAGATTGGGACTACAGTAGAATTTAAAGAGGCTAGGTTTCCATTAGTAAGCCCTATTGTGCTATTGACATTAAGTCTATAAGGTCAATAGCAGTGTTGCTTTGCCATTATATGTTTACTTTATATGAATAGGGCAATAGTAAAGTTCCACTTTAATATTACACATCAAGAACTTGATCTAAATGAGGTGCAAAAAAGGCTTTCTTATAATGCTTCAATAGAATCCTTTTTTATAATTTGAATATAATGTTGACACTACGAACATTGTTCTATATACTTATTAATGAGATAAGGGAGTAGTTAGCACAATAAGAATTGTGTAATAAAGTCAACACACTGATAAAATTTATCTGGCTTTATTTTAAATAATGAGACTTGTCTGCAGAGAAAACTGCAGATAGGTCTTTTTTTATTAGAAAAATTAAAGGATAAAGGAGAACAGAATATGAGTTTATTTGAATTGCTTATTATTGCAGTTGGGTTATCAATGGATGCATTTGCAGTGGCAATTTGTAAAGGGTTGTCTATGGGTAAGATTAGTATTAAAAAAGCTGGAATAGTAGGATTATATTTTGGAACCTTCCAAGGGGGAATGCCTTTGATAGGATATTTTTTAGGAGTAAGGTTTCATGATAAAATTACATCTATGGACCATTGGATAGCATTTATATTGCTTGCATTTATTGGTTTAAACATGATTCGAGAATCAAGAAATTGTGAATGTGAGAATGAAGATGACTCTATACATAATAAGAGTATGAATGATTCACTTAGCTTCAAAAACATGTCTGTTTTAGCAATTGCAACAAGTATTGATGCTTTAGCAATAGGAGTTACCTTCGCATTTCTTAAGGTAAATATTACTCCAGCAGTTTCATTTATTGGAATCGTTACTTTTATATTATCAATGATTGGCGTTAAGATAGGGAATGCATTCGGAAATAAATGTAAATCAAAAGCAGAGCTTATAGGTGGATTGATTTTAATATTTATGGGCTTTAAAATTTTGCTTAGTCATATAGGAATAATTAATTTTTAAGTTAGAATTACATATTTATATATAAAAAAATGAATATGAATATTTGAACAAATACTCATATGACTATTGACATTTAAGAAGTATGATAATATAATAAATATATAATACATGAATGATTGCACAATTGTTCAAGTGAAATATCTTAAAAAGAGGTGATAATATGACTAAAAATTTTAATTCAGTTGAAAAATGTGATTGCAATGTAATTCATGAGGATGTTGTAAATCAAGTTAAAGATAAAATGTCAGAAGAAGAAAATCTTTATGATCTAGCAGAATTATTTAAGGTATTTGGAGATTCAACACGAATTAAGATCCTATGGGCTTTAAATGAAGCTGAGATGTGTGTTTGTGATATTGCTGTCTTGTTGAATATGACCCAATCGGCAATTTCTCATCAGCTAAGAGTCTTAAGGCAAGCTACCTTAGTGAAAAATAGAAAAGAAGGAAAAGTAGTGTATTATTCTTTAGATGATGAACACGTAAAACATATATTTGATCAAGGCTTGATTCACATAAATGAGAAGAAATAAGCAGCATAAAGAAATATTTTTTTGTACTTAATATGAATAAGTATTCATATATTCATATAAATACTTAATGATTTAACAAAATATCAAAGTCATAGAGTAAATAAAATAATAATATTTAAGGGGGAAGTAATAATGAAAAAGAAATTTATACTTGAAGGTTTAGATTGTGCACATTGTGCCTCAAAGATGGAAACGGCAATTAGTAAACTTGATGGTGTTAAGGAAACTAGTGTCAATTTCATGACTAAAAAACTTATTATTGATGGAGAAGATGAAAAGATATCTTCAATTGTACAAGAAGCAGAAAAAATCATCAAAGATTTAGAACCAGATGTTGTTATGAAAAAGGCATAAGGAGCTGAGTAGTCATGAAAAAGCGTCTTTGGCGGATAATCATTGGTGCAGTAGTTTTTGTTGCAGCAGTGGCTATTGATTTAAAGGTTGAATGGTTGCAGATTGCTTTGTTTATAATTAGTTATATCATTGTAGGTGGAGATATAGTCAAAAAAGCTATTAGGAATATTTTCAGAGGTAAGGTTTTTGACGAAAACTTTTTAATGAGTATCGCTACTATTGGTGCATTTCTAATTGGTGAGTATCCAGAAGGCGTTGCAGTTATGTTATTCTATCAAGTGGGTGAGCTGTTTCAAAGCTATGCCGTTGATAAGTCTAGAAGGTCAATTTCAAATCTTATGGACATTCGACCAGATTATGCAAATCTAAAAAAGGGTGACGATATTGTCAAGGTTGATCCTGATGAAGTTAAAATTGGAGATATTATTGTAATTAAGGCTGGAGAAAAAGTTCCATTGGATGGTAAGGTCATTGAAGGAAGTTCAATGTTAGATACTATAGCCTTAACAGGAGAGTCTGTTCCTCGTGAAGTAGGGGTAGGAAGTGAGATCCTAAGTGGGTGCATCAACATAAATGGAGTTATTACAGTAGAGGTTGCTAAGGAGTTTGAAGAATCTACTGTAAGTAAGATTCTTGATTTAGTTGAAAATGCAAGTAGTAAGAAATCCAATTCAGAACAATTTATTACTAAGTTTGCTAGATATTATACACCAGTTGTTGTAATCATCGCTGCTATTCTAGCTATTGTACCACCTCTTATTATAGCAGAAGCAACCTTTAGTGATTGGATATACAGAGCATTATCATTCCTTGTAGTATCTTGTCCTTGTGCTTTAGTTATTTCAATTCCTTTGAGTTTCTTTGGAGGAATAGGAGGGGCTTCAAGAAAGGGAGTTTTAGTTAAAGGTAGTAATTATTTAGAAGCATTAGCAAAAACTGAAATTGTTGTTTTTGATAAAACTGGAACCTTAACGAAGGGTGTATTTAATGTACAGGAGATTCATTCTGAAGGAGTGTCAGAAGAAGAATTATTGGAATTGACTGTATATGCAGAAAGTTACTCCAACCATCCGATTTCTCTCTCATTAAAAAATGCTTATGGGAAAGAAATAGATAATGGACGTATTACAGATGTGGAAGAAATACCAGGTCATGGAATTATTGCAACAGTCGATGGGAATAAGGTTATAGCAGGAAACATCAAACTCATGAAAAAGATGAAAATTTCTTATTTTGAGGGAGAAGTCATTGGTACAATAGTTCATGTTGCAATTAATGACAAATATGCAGGATATATTGTAATTGCAGACGAATTAAAGAAGGATTCAGCCCAAGCAATCAAAGTATTGAAGGAAGCTGATATTAAGAAGACTGTTATGCTGACTGGTGATAATAAAAATATTGCTTCGAAGGTTGCTAAAGAGTTAGGTATTGATAAAGTTTATGCAGAATTATTGCCAGCTGATAAAGTTGAAAAATTAGAAGAGTTATTTTCTCAGAAGTCCAACAAAGGTAAGCTTGCTTTTGTTGGTGATGGAATAAACGATGCACCTGTATTAGCTCGTGCAGATATTGGAATAGCAATGGGAGGATTAGGCTCTGATGCGGCTATTGAGGCTGCTGATGTTGTAATTATGACTGATGAACCCTCAAAGATTTCTACTGCAATGAAGATTTCTAAAAAGACATTAAAAATTGCATATCAAAATATAGCATTTGCAATTGGAATAAAGATAGTAGTTCTTATTCTCAGTGCCCTTGGTATAACTACTATGTGGGCAGCTATATTTGCAGATGTAGGAGTAACTATTATCGCCATATTAAATGCATTTAGAGCGCTGAATGTAAAAAATCTATAAATAATTGCTGAGATGTTGTATAAGAAAAACTCTTTATGTTTAATATTAAACGTAAAGAGTTTTGTTATATATAATGTAAAAATGTCAGGAGAGATTAGATGAAACAGAGCTGCTACCTTCTTTGAAGCATTTCTATCTTTAATTATCTGCTAATTTTATCTTATTAGCTAGATTTTTTAGACTTTCTGCTAGCTCTGCTAAGGAATCAGTTGAACTTGTTATTTCTCCCATTGAAGACATCTGTTCTTCTGTAGCTGTTGAAACACTGTTAATCTCCATAGTAACTTCATTGGCAATTGTTTCTGCCCTAATCATGGAATTCATAGCGTTATGAAGGTTATCTTCAACACTGGCTATGGCTATAGTACTTTCATTAATTTCTTCAACTACACTATCAATTGTAGTCGCTATTTGATCAAAAACTATTTTAGTTTCATTTACTTTAGTAATACCTTTATTAATTTCACAATCACTATACTCCATGTTCTGGTTTGCAAAATGAATTATATCTTGATTATCCTTAATTAATTTATTGATTTGATTAGTAGAGTACTTTGTTTGATCTGCTAGAAGTCGAATTTCTTCAGCTACAACAGCGAAGCCTCTTCCATATTCACCAGCTCGAGCTGCTTCTATTGCTGCATTTAATGCTAGTAAATTAGTTTTCTCTGCGACTTCTTCTATAACTAAAAGTATCTCATCCATTTCTCTAGAACTAATATTAATATTTTCTAGGGAGTGCCTTACTTTTTGTGAGCTATCCTTAATATTTGCCATTTGAACAATGACTTCCTCAATTGATGCTTTACCTTTATTTGCATTAGAATGAGATTTCTTACTAAGATTCTCCACATCTTTTATTTGTTTCAATACAAAATTAAAACCATGGTTTACATTCTTCATTTCATTAGATACATCAATTATTTCATGTAATTGAATATTAGCCTTAGAAGTTATATTATTTGCTGCCTCAGCAACTGAATTTGATGATGCATATGATTCCTGTGTGATAGCAGCCAATTTAATAGATGAAGAAGATAATGAATAAGATGAAACCTGAATCTCATGGGCAAAGGATTTGATACTATTTATTACCGACTGGATTGATTTAGCCATTATACCAATCTCATCTTTCCTGTTTATAACCTTTTTATCTATGGAAAAACTTAGGTCTAATTCAGCCAAACTTGTAGTTTGATTGCTGATATTGACTATTCTCTTAGATAGGTTTTTAGATATAAAATATGACAATACTATACCAAATATAAGTGCTAATATAACTATGGCAGGCAGAGAAGTATTTAATCTATTTAGCCCAGAGAGAATTTCCTTTTCAGTAATATGAACTAAGACAGTCCAGCCTTTCGATGGAACTGGAGCATAACCTATATATACTTTCTCACCATTTTGTTCATACCAATCTATTCCAACATTTTTCTCCTTAATTTCTTGTAGTATATTATTTATTTGTTTTTCTGAGCCTCTATCAACTTTGCCAATTAAGTCTCTGAAATTTATCTTAGTAGATTCATTTTCTCTATTTATAGCTAAAGTTGGATGAGATATAATATCTATATTTTCGTCTATTATATAAGCATAACCCGTTTCACCAATATGAATATCCTGAGCGATTTCATAGAATTCCTCTGCATCTTTATATGCTACGATTACTCCTATTACTTTCCTATCATGTTTTAAGGGGGCAGCCATAGCTATATCTACTTGTCCAGATTCTTCTCTATAGAAAGGTGCAGAGAAAGATGGTAGGCCTAGATTAGCTTGTTTAAAAAACCAAAGATCACTAATATCTATTACATTATTATTGTCCATCCTAAGATAACCATCAGTAGTAGCTATACCAATATTTGATAAATTAAGTCTCTTTTTTTCCATCTGAAGATAATCTAGTTTTTCTTCCCATGAATTATCTATATTACTTAGGAGTTCTAAGGAACCTAAGGAGCTGATTGAAATTAAATAATTTTTGATTCTCTCATCTACTATAAGGCCAGAATCATGAGCCTTATTAAAGAGTAATTCTTTCGATGTATTTATGAGTGAATCCTTTGCAATTATGTAAGCAGTCAAACTAACTGTTCCAGATAATAATACAATAATTAATATAACTGTAAGTAATAACGCGGTACCTATACTCCTAAATCTAAATAGTTTATTAAACCAACTATTCATGTTTTCAAATATAGATTTTATCAGGTTAGGGGCTTTCAACTATATCATCTCCTTAGTATGACTATATTAACAATTATTTTATAGATTAATTTTAACACCAGGATGTTAAAACCATGTTAATTTTTACCAGGGTAATATTAAGTCTATGTAAATTTTAGTAGATAAGGAGTAGATAGGGATATATAAAAAATACTAGTCTATTTAGACTAGTATTTTTTAAGCTATTTTATATAATTATCAAAATATCCTTGAATATAAATTATAGGTGTCCCCTTATCTCCGCTACCAGAAGTTAAGTCTGAAAGAGAACCTATTAAATCAGTAAGTCTTCTAGGAGTAGTTCCTTGAGATGCCATATTTCCAACAAGAGAGGATTCTTTGTTTTCAATATATTTAGAGATAGCCTTCTTTAACTCTTCTCCTCTTAAGTCAGCAAAATCATTATCAGCTAAGTATTTTAGTTTTACTTCTGAAGGAGTCCCTTCTAGACCTGATGTATATCCAGGAGAAACTACAGGATCAGCCAATTCCCAAATCTTACCTACAGGATCTTTAAAAGCACCATCTCCATAGACCATAACTTCAACGGTTTTACCTGTTTTTTCTTTAATCAACTCTTGAATATTATCTACAATTGGTTGACAATTTCTAGGAAATAATTTTATTTTATCCTCTGTTGATTTATTTGAGCCAAGTAAACCATATTTTTCATTATATCCACTACCATCTATGGAATAGTTAAGAATATCATCAAGGCCATAGATTTTTTCTCCGCCATTTTCTTTTAATAATCTCTTTGTTCTAAATCTAGTATGGATATCACATGCAATTACATTTTTTGTATAATCTAAAATAGTTTTTGGATTATTTGAAAATATTATTTCGCAGTCAACACCATATTCGGCTATTATCGACTTATAATATTCGATATAATCTACACCGGTAAAGGGGTGTAAAGTATATCCAAAGTATTCTCTGAATTCTTTTTCACTTAATACATCTGTCCAAGGATTTACTCCCTTTATATCAAGTACATCCATATCTACTAAGTGGTTACCTACTTCATCGGAAGGATAACTTAACATTAAAACTATCTTTTTTGCTCCCTTAGCAAGACCTCTTAATATAATGGCAAAACGGTTACGACTTAAGATTGGAAATACTAGACCAATGGTTTCATCACCAAATTTTTCTTTAACATCCTTAGCAATAGTATCCACATTAGCATAATTACCTTGAGCGCGGGCAACTATAGATTCTGTTATGGTAATTATATCTCTATCATGGACTGTAAAACCTTCAACTTCAGAAGCCTTTATAACACAATCAACTACCATATCTGCAATGCTGTCACCTTCTTTAATAATAGGGGCTCTTAAACCTCTAACAACGGTTCCTACTACTCTTTCCATTTACATCGCTCCTTTAATATCATCTTATTGGATATCTTACACTTTTAATATATAATATATTATGGTATAAGTAAAATAGATATATAGTATAATAGGTATAAGGAGTGGTTATATGTCTATTAGGTTAGAACTTTATAAGATATTTGATAAGGTAGCTAGATGTCAAAGTTTTTCCAAGGCTGCTAAGGAATTATACATGACGCAGCCTGCCGTAAGTCAAGCTATAATGCAACTAGAAGATGAACTGAAAATTAGACTTTTTACCCGTACACCGAGAGGAGTAATACTCACAAATGAGGGGAAAATGCTGTTTGAATATACTAATTCTGCAATTAGTTTATTAGATACAGGTGAAAAAAAGATAAAGGAGTCTAGAGATTTAAAAGAGGGAGAGCTAAAAATTGGAGTTAGTGATACAATTTCTAGATATTATTTATTGCCATATCTAGAAAAGTTTCATAAATCATATCCTAATATTAAGTTGAAAATAATTAACCGTACTACAGAAGAACTTTGTAATTTGATAAAATCAGGTGAAATAGATATTGGAATATGTAATCTACCAGTAAAGGATAACTCGTTAGATATAAGAAAGTGTAAGGATATACAGGATATTTTTGTATTTGGTGAGAAATATAAGGATATGATTTCAAAGACTATTACTTATGAAGAGCTATTAAACTACCCGCTAATATTTTTAGACAACAGATCAAGGTCAAGACAGTATGTAGAAGGCTATCTACTTTCTAAGGGAATAAAAGTAATTCCAGAAATTGAACTAGGTTCTCATGATTTACTTCTAGAATTTGCTAAAATAGGATTAGGACTGGCTTGTGTAGTTAGAGAATTTTCAGAGGATTATCTATATGGAGGGTGTCTCTATGAGGTTAATCTTTTAGAAGATATTCCTAAAAGGGGTATTGGAATTTGTTCGTTAAAAGGAGTTTCTCTATCCCCTTCATCAGAAAAATTTGTAGAGTATTTAGTGAAATAAGTCTAGATATGTTGCAAAGTTATTCTATTAATAGTAAAATATTAACAAAATATAAACTAGGAGAAATGCATATGAATTGGTTAAATAAGCTTATGAATGGAAGATATGGTGGAGATCAGCTTTCAATCGTATTAATACTACTGTCTTTGTTATTGACTTTATCTGGTAGATTAGCTAATATTCCTTTAATTTCATTTATTGGTTATGTACCTTTGGGCATAAGTATTTTTAGAATGTTTTCAAAGAATGTTTCTAAGCGTAGAATGGAAAATTATAAGTTTGCAATTTTTATGAGTCCTGTTTATTCCCGGTTTAAAAATATTGAGAGTCGTTTTAAAGACAGGAAAACTCATAAATATCTTAAATGCCCGAATTGTAATTCAAGGTTAAGACTTCCAAAGGGAAAAGGAAAGTTAGTTGTTACTTGTCCAAAATGCAAGGAAAAATTTGAAAAAAGAACATAAAGGATTAATTTAATAAAGAGGAGCAGGGCGCTAAATGAATATATTTAACAAGATATGGGGTAAAACTTTATATGGTATTGCTAGTGTTACTTCTGTAATATTTGATGTTTTTATTGGTATTGTAGAATTTATAGTAGGGCTTGTAATAAATATTGGGAGAGGATTTCTTGCTCTTATATCAATGGGTGGCTGTCTATTGATTATGGTATTAGGGCCAGCACTATTACTTAATCCCATGACATTTTTTACTATACTATTTCTAGTTATATTTCCAATATTAGGAACAAAGTTTGTATCCTATTTAAAATATATAAGGTATATGATAACTGAGTTTCTATTTGATCATGCTGATAATTTGATAAATGGACGAAAAGCTGAATTTGGCTCATTTAATGAATATGGAAATAAATACAAGAGGATGGAAGAAGAAAAAAGAAGAAAAGAGCAGCAACGACGACAGGAGGAAGAGCAGAGACAATGGGAAGAAAGATTCAGACAATGGAGTGAGTACCAAAATTCTCAAAGAGGAAGTAATTATGGTGGATATGGGGGCTACGGTGGAAACTATCAAAATGCAGGTTATGGAAATAACTATGTAAATCCAAATATTGAGTTTAAAAGTAAATACGAAAAGAGTTGTGATTTACTAGGTGTTGGATACGACTCAGATAAATATCAAATAAAATTAGCATATAGAAAAAAAGCAAAGGAGTATCATCCGGATTTAAACAAATCCCCAGATGCAACAACAATGTTTCAACAAATAAACAATGCATATGAGTTTTTGAGTGATGATAATATAGAAAGATATAAAAGTATCAGATAGTAAAATCTCCTGTTCATCAAAGTGAAAGTTAATAAATATATTTTTGAAACAAAAATTTACAAAATATAAAAAAGGAGAGTAAATTATGCTTAAATACAAATTTGATACCCAGTTGTTAATTGCAGGTCATGATCTTTCAGAAGATGCAATAAATGAATATATTACAAAGAATATTGAAGGCGATTGTCTCCTTGCTGTAGGCGATAAAGATTTAATAAAGATTCATTTCCATACAGCCACTCCATGGAAGGTGTTAGAATATTGTGCTTCCCTAGGAGATATATTTGACGTAGTTGTAGAGAATATGGAACGTCAAGAAAATGGATTGCAGGGTTAAATTTATAGTTAGATTAGAAATATAATGAAAACCAAGGGCATCATCCCTTCGAAGGGATGATGCCCTTAAAATATTTTTATATAAGCATGCATATGGGATTTCTATAGTAATTCCTTTCTCAATTCTTCACCTGTCTTAGGTGATAAGTATCCTAGGGGAACATCAAATATAGTTATAGCACCGGTTTTGCCTTCACATGCCATTCTATGGACTGCTCTAGCATAGGCGACTAAAACTGATGAGGTAAATTCTGGATTACTTTCAAGAGTTAAATTAAATTCCATTTTTTGCTTAGTATCAAGTCCAGTATTACCAGTTCGAATGACAAATCCTCCATGAGGCATTTTACTATGGTTTATCTTTAGCTCTTCTTCAGATATGAAAGATATAGAGGTATCATATCCTGCAAAATAATTAGGCATAATTCTTATTTCGTTTTCTATTCTATTTAAATCCTCATTATCCTCGCATACTACGTAACAAATTCTTTTGTGCCTTTCACAGGGAGGAACATTTATATCTTCACAATTTCTGACCTTATCTAGAACTTCTTTGACGGGTACAGTATATTGTACTCCATTTTTTACACCTTTAATTCTTCTTATGGCATCTGAATGACCTTGACTCACTCCATTGCCCCAAAAGGTATAATCTCTGCCATTAGGTAATACACACTGACCTAACAGTCTATTAAGTGAAAAGAGCCCTGGGTCCCAGCCAATAGATATAAGACTTAAGTTTTTTGATTTAGATGATACACCATTGATTTTATCAAAGTATTCAGGAATTCTTCCATGGTTGTCAAAACTATCTACTGTGTTAAAGTATTCTGCTACCATAGGTCCTTGTTCATCTAAATCCTTTGCGGAGCCTCCGCATAGTATCATTACATTGATTTTATCCTTATAATCTAATATATTAGAGATGTTTTCTACCTTAGATTCTGTGTCTAATGAATTAGGTTCCCTTCTAGTAAATATAGCAATAAGTTCCATATCTGGATTTTGATTTATAGCTAGTTCAGCTCCCTGACCTAGATTTCCGTATCCTACTATTCCAATTTTTATCTTGTTATTCATAACACGCCTCCATAAATAAAATATAGTATTAAGATTATATCATTTACAAATGCATAATATAATATTATTCTATAACTAACTTAATATTATTAAAATTGTAATAATTGGGTATCAATATTTAGATTATGAAATACATAAACCTAAAGGGAGAGAAATATATGAATTATAATAGACAGATAGAGGAAATATCTAACTATTTCAGAAATAGTGAAAAAGAAACTGAAGACTTTAAGATAGGAATTGAATTTGAACATTTTGTAGTAGATAAGGATAGCTTAAAAACCGTCTCCTATTATGGTGAAAATGGAGTAGGAGAAACCCTAAGTGAATTAGAGAAAAATGGATGGGAAGGTAAATACGAAGGGGAATATATTCTTGAATTAAGCAAAGACAATAAGACAATAACTCTTGAACCAGGTAGTCAGTTAGAGTTAAGTATAAATGCTAAAAAGAACATAGAGGATATTGAAAGGGAATATTTGGAATTCTTAGAAGAGATAATCCCAGTACTTGATAGAAAGAACCAAGGACTAATTACCACAGCATATCATCCAAATACTAAAATAGAAGAGATAAAACTTTTACCTAAGAAAAGATATGATCTTATGTTTAATTACTTTAAAACCAAAGGTAAGCATGCTCATAATATGATGAAGGGAACTGCGGCACTACAAGTATCATTGGATTATAAATCTGAAGAGGATTATAAAAGAAAGTTTAGAATAGCAAATGCTCTATCACCAGTATTATATGGATTATTTGATAATGGATTTTACTTTGAAGGAGAACGATGGAATAAATATAATTTAAGGACTCATATATGGAACAATTGCGATGATGATAGGTCAGGTATAGTTGATAATGCATTAGAAGATGATTTCAGCTATAAAAGGTATGCTGAATATATACTCAATAGACCGCCAATATTTATATTTAAAGGTAAGGATGTAATTCCAACAGGAGAAAAGAAAGTTAAAGATATATTTAATCCTGAAGATTATGATGAAAAAGAACTAGAACATTTATTAACAATGTTTTTCCCAGATGTAAGAACTAAGAAATATATTGAAATAAGAATGATGGATTCAGTTCCATACCCCTTGAATTTTGGTGCAGTAGCTTTACTAAAGGGAATATTTTATAATGAAGAGAATTTAGACAAAATATATGATTATATTAAAGATATAACCTTAGAAGATATAAAGAAAGCCAAGGAAGATATTATAGAGAATGGATTGAATGGTAAGCTAAAGGATAGAACAGTTCTTGAAATAGGTAAATGGATAGTACAATTAGCAAAAGAAGGACTAGATTCAGATGAGGTTAAATATATCCTGCCTCTTGAGAAAATTGTAAATGAAGGCAAAAATCCTTATGAAATCACTAGAGAAAAGGCTGAAACTGGAAAAAAAGAGTCTTTAAATTGGTGTTTGTTAAATAATTTAGTTGAGGTGAAAAGATGAACTGGAAGGAAATAAATAAAGAATATATAAATTTAATTAAATCTGATCCAGAAGGATATATTGCTGATTACAAAATAGCTAAGGAAAAGGTTGCGAATTCTACTGCAATATATAAGGGGAAACCAGTACCTTTTCTTTATCATCCAATGTTTTATACAGAGGAAGACGTAGAAAACTTTAGAAAAATTGGTGATACTTTAATATCTATAACAAATAAAGTGACACAAAGATATTTAGATTCAAAAGAGTTTAGAAAAAAATTTGAATATAGTCCACTTTTAGAAGAATTAATTCTTGTAGATAACGGCTATGATATAAATGTTCCTATAGGAAGGTTTGACCTTTTTTATGATAATAAGGATAATTTTAAGTTTTGTGAATTGAATACAGATGGTTCTTCAGCTATGAATGAAGATAATACCATAGGAAATATATTGCTCCAAACAAAAGGATTGCAGGATTTTTCACAGAAACATAGCTTATCCTTATTTGAATTAATAAATAGATGGGTTGATGACAGCATTAGCATATTTAGAAAATGGAATAGTGAAATTGAAAAACCAAATGTTGCAATCGTAGATTTCACTGAATCGGGAACATCTAAAGAATTTGAAGTATTTAAAAGTGCCTTTATTAAGAAAGGATATAATACCATAATAGCAGACCCTAGAGATTTAAAATATAGAAATGGACATCTATACTTTGAAGATTTTAAGATAGATTTAGTATATAGGAGAATAGTTACCTTTGAATTAATAGAAAAGGCTCATGAGGTACCGGACTTTATAGAAGCATATAAAAACAAAGCATTTTGCTGTATAGGCTCTATTAAATCCCAAATAATTCATAACAAGATAATATTTAAGATATTGCATGATGAGGATACTTTAGAATTTTTATCAGAAGATGAAAGAAATTTTGTAAAAAGACATATACCAGTTACGGGATTATTTAAAGGAGAAAAAGAAGTATATAATAGAGTATTAAATGACAAGGATAGATATATTATGAAACCCTTAGATTTAAATGCTTCAAGAGGAGTGTATGCAGGAAGAGATTTATCCCAAGGTGAGTGGAAGAAAAGATTAGATGAATCCTTTGATAAGGATTATCTTTATCAAGAATTCTTTGAACCCTTTACAAGGGAACATGTTGTATTTGGAGATTATGAATTAAAAATAGAAGAATTTAGATCTATAGTTGGTCTCTTTATGTATAAAGAGAAATTTGCAGGAATTTATACTAGAATAGGGAAAAATAATATAATATCAGGTGTAACTGATTATTATACTTTACCAAATATTTTAGTAAAATAAATTAGAAAACATTTGACATCACTTTAAAGTAGTAGTATAATAATAAAAATATTAAAAAGCTTTGACTAAGAACTAGTAAGAGTAAAAAAATCCCTTAGAGAGAGTTACCGGTTGGTGAGAGGTGCAAGGGATATTATTCCGAATACATCTTAAGAGCTACTTGCTGAAAGGTACTACACCTATTAGGTTCAGTCGGCAATCTGCACCCGTTATAGTGCTAGGGTACTCACATTTATGTCGGTACTTGATAAGATTGATATCGTGAGATATCGGTGAACTAAGGTGGTAACACGGGAAATTACCCGTCCTTTGTGTATTTTTATACAGAGGACGGGTTTTTTATTTCTAAGTTTATAACGAATAGGGAAGCTCTGCTTTTATCTTTTTTAGATTAGAAACTTGACCTCGATGAGTTCTAAGCAGATTGCCGAAATCTTTGATTTAGTGCAAGTCGCTTATGCAGTGGCAAAGAAAAGCTGCTACTAATAAGCTTTTTATGATAAAGGGGATGATTAAATTGGATTCTGACTATTATTATTTAATTAAAAAAACAAAACTCAAATACAAAATTTAATCAAAATGGAGGTTTAATAATTATGTCAAAAATTAGATTTTTTAATGGAGAACAAATTCCCCTTGAGATGCATAAAGTGCGTATAGTTCAAAAATTAGAGTTACTACCAGTTGAAAAAAGATTGGAATGTATGAAAGCAGCTGGAAATAATACATTCCTTTTAAATAATAGGGATGTATTTATGGATATGTTGACAGATAGTGGAGTAAATGCTATGAGTGATAGACAACAGGCAGCTATGCTGGTTGCAGATGATAGTTACGCTGGTAGTGAAACATTTGTAAGACTTGAAGAAAAAATACGAGAAATATTTGGGACAGAATTCTTCTTGCCAACTCACCAAGGAAGGGCATGTGAAAATATCCTTGCACAATCTTTTGTTACATCTGGCTTTATTGTTCCAATGAACTATCATTTTACAACTACTAAGGCTCATATCATTCTTAACGGAGGAAGCGTTGAAGAGATTATCATAGATAAAGGCATAGAAGTAAACAATGACCATCCCTTCAAAGGTAATATGGATATAGATAAATTAAAGTCTATAATAGAGGAGCATGGTTCAGAAAAAATTGCCTTTGTTCGTATGGAGGCTGGAACAAATTTAATAGGTGGTCAGCCATTTTCCCTTGAAAATTTAGAAGAAGTAAAGGAAGTATGTAATAAATATGGAATATTATTAATATTAGATGCCAGCCTATTAGCAGATAATTTACATTTTATTAAGGAAAGAGAAGAAAGATGTAAATCAATGAGTATTAGAGAGATTACTTTAGCATTATCATCTTTATGTGATATAATTTATTTCTCAGCTCGTAAGCTAGGATTTGCAAGAGGCGGAGGAATATGTACCAACAATAAAGAGCTATACATGAAAATGAGGGAATTAATAACTCTATATGAAGGATTTCTAACATATGGAGGCATGTCTGTCAGGGAGATGGAAGCATTAACAGTAGGTCTTGATGAAACTATGGATGAAAACGTTATTAATCAAGGACCTGATTTCATTTCATTTATGACTGACGAACTAATTAAGAATGGTATTCCAGTTGTTACACCAGCAGGGGGCCTAGGCTGTCATATAGATGCAATGCAATTTGTATCTCATATACCTCAAGAGGAATACCCAGCGGGAGCCTTAGGTGCTGCATTATATATAGCCAGTGGTGTACGTGGTATGGAGCGTGGAACTATGTCTGAGCAAAGAGATGAAGATGGTAATGAGGTCGTCTCTAACATGGAATTACTAAGACTTGCAATGCCTCGTAGAGTATTTACTTTATCTCAAGTTAAATATGCCATAGATAGGATTACTTGGCTTCATAAGAATCGTCATTTAATAGGAGGACTAAAGTTTGTTGAGGAACCAAAGAATCTTAGGTTTTTCTTTGGTAGATTAGAAGCCACATCAGATTGGCAAGAAAAATTAGTAGAAAAATTTAGACAGGACTTCCCAGATAGTTTGTAGAAGTCTCCTATTATTATTTTGTGCTTAAGACTATCATAAAGACTTTATTTTAGCTGGAAATTGGATATTTAGATTACTAGATATGATTTTATAATTGAGTTAAAAATAAACTAGCATATAAAGAGTGAACGAAGATATTTAGTATCTTCGTTCCTTTAATTTTTTGAAATTATTTATGAGAATCTATTGACAAAGAATAAAAGAACCTATATACTTAGTTACATAACTAACTAACCAATAAACCCAAGGAGGTGGTAATTTGTTAGACTTAAGTACGGATAAATCAATTTATGTGCAGATAGCCGAGATAATTGAAAATGATATTCTATTAGGGAATTTAAAAGAAGAAGAACAAGCACCTTCTACAAATCAATTTGCAAAGATATATCAGATAAATCCAGCCACAGCTGGTAAGGGACTAAATATTCTGGTAGAAGAAGGTATTCTTTATAAGAAAAGAGGTATTGGCATGTTTGTAGCAGAAGGAGCAAGAAAAAAGATAATTAAAAAAAGACAATCTTCGTTTTTTAAAGAAATATTACCTGAGATAATGATAGAAGCTAATAGGCTGGAAATAACCACAGAAGAAATTATAAAGTTTATTGAAGAATTTAGGGGAGGGGAATAGAATGCTTGAAATAAAAAACTTAAACAAGTCATATGGAAAAAATAAAGTGTTAACAGATATTAACTTGAATATTGAAGAAAATAAAATCTATGGATTGCTGGGAAGAAATGGAGCAGGAAAAACTACATTACTAAATTTAATATCTAGTCAAATATTGAGAAGTGCTGGAGAAATCAAATTAGACAATGAGGATGTTTTTGAAAATTCAAAAGCAATGGAAGATATTTGTTTGGTAAAGGATTTCCCAAACTCTGTTAAAGAAAGAAAAGTAAAGGATATATTGACTCTAGCAAAAATTATATACAAAAACTGGGATGAAGAATATAAGGACTATTTAGTAAAGGAATTTAATTTAAATACTAAGAAAAAATTATTAAAGTTATCAACTGGAAATCAAACCATTGTAGGATTAGTCATAGGCCTTGCTTCAAGATCAAGACTTACTATGTTTGATGAACCTACTTTAGGACTTGATGCAGCAATGAGATATAAATTCTATAATTTACTTCTTGAAGACTATGAAAAAAACCCTAGAACAATAATAGTATCCACTCATCTAATAGATGAAGTAGCTAATCTATTTGAAGAAGTAATTATCATTAATGATGAGAGAATTACGCTAAAGGATGAAGTAAATGCACTTAAAGAAAGGTCATATTTCTTATCTGGTCGTGAAGATTTAATTAATTCAATCATAAAGGATAAGAAAGTAATTCACAGAGAAGAGTTTGGCTCTACTAAAATAGTAGGTATATATGGTAATTTAACAGAAAAAGAAATCAAATATATAAAAGATAATAATATTGAAATAAGTAATATACCACTTCAAAAGCTATTTATATATCTTACTGAAAATATTATGAAGGGAGAGTATTCTAATGGGCGCAACTAAAAGGATTTTTAAATTTCAAAATCATGGATTAAAAAAATCAATACTGGGATTTTGGAGTGTCATATTGACAATTAATATATTAACCTATATATTAATGGTAAATTTTAATTCGAAGATAAAAATAGGGTTATTTAGCAGCAAGGATGATATATTTTCCATTGTTGGAGGAAATATAATGCCTATATTCATATTCTTCATTGTTTATGGTATCGTTATGTATCATGAAGATTTTGCATTAGCTCTTAGCTTTGGATTCACAAGAAAAGATTTTTATAAATCCGTTATAGTCAATAATATTATAGTAACATTAAGTTTTGCAGCTATTCAAGTTATCCTACAAATTATTGATAAATATTTTGTTGCATCCTTAGGATATAAGCCAATGGTGGAATTTGGTATATTTAATACGGCAACTGATAATATATTATTTATAGTTTTAACTTTATCTTTACTTTTTCTGACATTTGTTTCAATTACTAATTTGATAGGGGTTTTACAATATAGATTTGGATATAAATTTTGGATAGGATTTGGTATAACAGCCATTACTCTTCAAATATTGGGTAACTTCTCTGCAAAAAAAATATTAGGGTTTTCGGATATGTACCAATGGATATGGTCGAGATTTAATAGCTCCACTGCAATTTTTTTAACATTCGTCATAGCTATAGTCTGCTATACTCTAGGATATTTCATTATAAGAAAAGCTAATATTAGAAAATAGATAAGAAGATATGCAATTTGTAAAACAAAGCTAAAGAATAGTCTTTTAGCTTTGTTTTGTTATTTATTTCTATAAAATCCCCCTATTATTCTACAAAGCTATTTGGTATATTAAATATGAGGTGACGAAAATGAAAGTAATGATAGTAGGTGCTGGTAAGTTAGGATATAAACTGGCAGAATCTATGGTGTTAGAAGATATAGATGTGACGGTAGTAGACAATAACCCAAAAGTAATAGACTTTATAAACGAACATTTAGATGTCTTAACTGTACTGGCAAATGGAATAGATATAAATATTCTTAGAGAATTAAGTATAAATCAATATAATCTATTAGTTGCATCAACTGATAGTGATGAAACAAATACTCTTGTCTGTTCCTTAGCAAAAAAACTAAGGTGTGAAAAGACTATAGCTCGTATTAGAAATCCTGAGTATATGCAGCAACTAGATTTTATAAAAGCTGAAATGGGAATCGATCATATAGTAAACCCTGATTTATCAACAGCCCAAGCAATTGAAAAATATTTATTAAAGAACTATAACTTTTATTCAGGGGATTTTGCTAGTGGAAAGGTCCAAATGATTGATTTTAATATTGAGCATATGAAAGAATTTGTAGGTAAGAAAATAATGGAATTAGAAGATTTCGATAGATTATTGATTACAGCCATATCTAGAGATGGAGATATAATAATTCCAGATGGCTCTACAGAATTATTAGCAAATGATACAATTCATGTCATAGGTAGAAATGATGACATAAATAATTTAAACAACAAGTTTACTCAGGATATAACTAAAAAGGAAATAGAGAGAGTAATGATTCTTGGAGGTAGTAATATTGGACTATATCTTGCTCAAAAGCTATCAAAGGTAAATATATCAGTTACATTGGTAGAAAAGGATAAGGAAAGATGTCAAGAATTATCGGAGATACTTAATGATGTACTCATTATACATGGAGATGGTACAGATATACATCTATTAGAGGAAGAACGATTGAATTCAATGGGTGCTTTTGTAGGAGTAACAGGATATGATGAAGAAAATTTACTCATGGCTCTTATGGCTAAACAATCTGGAGTTCCAAAGACAATTTCAAAGATTAGTAGACAGAACTATACAAAGATAATTGATAGATTAGGAATAGATGCTGCTCTAAATCCTACTGTTATTGCAGCAAGTAATATACTAAAATATATCCGTGGTGGAAAGATAGTATCAGTTTCTCTATTGATAGGTGGAGACGGAGAAGTTACAGAAATAATTGTAGGGAAGGATTTACCTATAGTTGGAAAGACCTTAGAGGAATTAAAATTACCTAAAGGAATAATAATTGGTGCCATAGTTCATAATGGAAAAGTTATAATACCTAATGGTAAATCTATAATACATGCCAATGATAGAATAGTTGTATTTTGTCTAACGGAGGATTTGCCTACCTTAAAGATGTTCTTCAAATCAAATAAGGGAGGGGTACTAAGTGAATTATGGAATCGTGCTAAAGGTATTAGGTAGTATATTAATTCTAGAGTCTATACTCATGACACCATCTTTACTTATATCTCTATACACAGATCAATCGGATAAGCTAGCTTTTTTAATAACTATTTTAATAACTGGGGTGGTTGGCTTTGCTCTAGCTAGAAATAGAAGCCGCGATAGACATATAAATGCAAAGGAAGGCTTAGCAATTGTATCATTAGGATGGATATCAATATCTTTATTAGGGGCCTTACCATTATATATATCAGGTAGTACTCCCACCTATATTGATGCACTTTTTGAGATAGTATCTGGGTTTACAACTACCGGTGCAACAGTAATACCCGATGTTGAGGTATTGCCGATGGGAATATTATTTTGGCGTTCCTTTACACATTGGATAGGTGGCATGGGAATATTAGTCTTCACCTTATCATTACTACCAGCCCTTGGAATAGGGGCATTTCAAATATTTAAGGCAGAAAGTCCAGGACCTATTGCAGGGAAAATAGCACCTAGGATAAAGGATACGGCTAAAATACTATATATAACGTATTTTACCATTACTATAATTCAAGTTATATTATTGAAATTTGGGGGAATGTCTTTATTTGATTCCCTAGTTTATACATTTGGAACAGTTGGTACAGGTGGATTTGCCACTAAAAATGCCAGTGTAGGTGCCTATAATAGTACTTATATTCATCTTGTAATAGGAAGCTTTATGGTGCTATCGGGTGTGAATTTTTCTCTATATTATTCTCTATTTAAGGGTAAAGTAAAAGATGTATTTAAGGATGAAGAACTAAGGCTTTATTTCGCAATTGTTTTTATATCAGTAACAGTAATAGCAATTAATTTGTTCAAAACTACATATTCTAGCATTGGATTAGCATTTAGAGATTCATTTTTTCAGGTAGGCTCTATAATGACAACCACTGGATATTCTACTGCTAACTTTGATATATGGCCAACCTTTAGTAAGGCAATTTTATTGCTTCTCATGTTCATAGGTGCAAGTGCAGGTTCTACAGCTGGAGGCATGAAGGTTATTAGAATATTAGTTATACTGAAATTAATTAAAAGGGAAATATTGAAAATCTTTCATCCTAGGGCGGTTAAGCCAGTTAAGCTTAATGATAAAATTTTACCCAATGAGACTATAGCAGGCATCAATAGTTTCACTGGATTGTATATGATAATATTTGTGCTATCTACTATATTAGTGTCATTAGAAGGTGTAGACTTAGAATCTGCCGCTAGTTCAGTGGCCGCAACTTTAGGTAATATTGGTCCAGGATTGGGAGTTGTAGGGCCTACTAGCACATTTAACGGATATAGTCAAATAAGCAAAGCATTTTTCTCATTGCTAATGCTTTTAGGTAGACTTGAACTATTTACCATAATAGCATTATTTGCCCCAAAGAATTGGAGAAGAGAAATATAAAAGTTTGACCAATTCAATTATAGACAAAATATTATAAGGATTAAGAGAAAATAATCTGATATTTAAAAAAGGAGGAGAAATATGAATTACGAAGTAAAATCACTCAGTCCAGAGTTAGCAGAAACCTTTGTTGAATATCTTGGAAATTTGGATTTTGCCCATGCTCCCCATTGGTCTACTTGTTTTTGCAGATACTATCATACAAACTGCTCATTTGAACAATGGCAGAATAGAACGGGAGAAAAGAATCGTGCAGAAGCAATAGAGCAAATAAAGCTTGGAAATATGAAAGGTTACCTAGTTTTTGATGGAGACAAATGTATCGGCTGGTGTAATGCAAATGATGTATGTGAGTTTAAGAGGCTAGAAGATGATATTGATCATATAATAAAGGAGAAAAAAGTTGGGTGCATAATCTGCTTTGTAATTCATCCTAAATATAGAGGAAGAGGTATTGCAAGACTTATACTTAAGAATGCAATTGAGGATTTCAAAGCACAAGGATTTGATGCAGTTATAGCACTTCCAATAGAGATTAAGGAAGCACCAGAAAAGGCCTATAGAGGGACATTTGCCATGTATAAGGAACAAGGTTTTGAGGAAATAGAGAGACATGACAGCTTAAGTATAATGTGGTTGGAATTATGATAGAATATTAAGGCTTTCTATTTTATGATGGTTATAATGCATTCTTCCCCTTAGAGGGGACAGAATAATGTTAGAAATCATAATTTGTGTTATAGTTTTAAATATGGTGTTACGATAAAAGGTTAGGATTATATATAATGAATATAATATAGTTTTTTATATTGGCACTCTAAATAAGGATAAAAGGTGAAGAAATGAATAAAGAACGATTAAAAGTAAAATGTATAGGTATAGATGAAGAGGGTAAAGGAATAGTAAAATTAAAAGGGAAAGAATTTCATATAGCAAATCTACTAGAAGATGAAACAGCAATAATTGAAGTAGTCAAAAACAAAAACATGGAAACTGTTAAGTTAATAGAGATGGAAGAAGAATCTAAATATAGAGTAAAGCCTTCATGTCCTTATTTTAATAAATGTGGAGGCTGTCAAATTCAACAGATGTCATATGAAGGACAAAGTAAGTTTAAGCAAAGTAAAGTTGAGGATTTATTAGGATCTTTCTGTAAAGTAAATGAGATATTAACTATGGAAGAACCCTATTATTATAGAAATAAGATTCATTCAACATTTTCCCATGATAAAAAGGGACAGATTATATCTGGATTTTATCAAGAAAATACTCACGATGTAATAAATATAGATAGATGTATAATCCAGGATAGCAAAGCAGATGAAATCATAGAAACCATCAAAGGTTTTATGAAATCTTTCAAGATGAAACCTTATGATGAGGATACAAAGGAAGGTTTTCTAAGACATGTGCTTATTAAACGTGGCTTTTCCACAGGTCAAGTTATGGTAGTGTTAGTAGTAGCATCAAAGATATTTCCGGGGAAAAATAATTACATAAAGGCCTTAGTAAAAAAACATCCAGAGATATCTACTATAATAATGAATATAAATAATCGAAAAACATCTGTAGTTCTTGGTAATGAGGAAATAGTTCTATATGGAAAAGGCTATATAGAAGATATCCTATGTGGGGTAAAGTTTCAGATTTCAGCAAAGTCATTTTATCAAGTAAATCCCATTCAAACAGAAGTATTGTATAATAAGGCTATCGAAATGGCAAAGTTGAAAGGTAATGAAACAGTTATAGATGCATATTGTGGAATTGGAACCATAGCATTAATAGTTAGTAGAAAAGTTAAAAATGTAATAGGAGTAGAAGTAAATAAGGATGCAGTAAAGGATGCTATCAAAAATGCAAAGCAGAATAATATTAAGAATGCATATTTTTATAATGATGATGCAGGAGATTTCATGGTGAAACTGGCAAATGAAAATAAAAGCATAGACCTAGTAATAATGGATCCACCTAGATCGGGAAGTGATGACAAATTCCTATCATCCTTAGTTAAATTATCACCAGCAAAGGTAGTATATATATCATGTAACCCAGTGACCCAAGAAAGGGATCTGAGATACTTAGTGAAGAATGGATATAAGGTAATGGAGATACAACCAGTGGATATGTTTCCTCAGACGGCACATGTTGAGACCATTTGCTTGATGTCTAGAAAATAAAGTCCGGAAAGCCTTGAAGATACTAGGTTTTATAAAATGAAAGTGAATCTGTCTACTCGACCTAAGCCCTCGATATGTGTACGTGGAAACATATCGAGGGTGTTTTTTTGTGGTAAAAATGAGTCTGAGATTAGGTAGGGGTGAGTGGACAGAATAGATAAATTAGTAGGGTTGAGGAGATAGGATGGATGTAATAGTAAGCGAATGAAATAAAATAAGTTTTATTATGAAATATTAGAAGACTAAGAATATGTATTTTGAAAATAAAAGTCATCACACGTAAAAACATTTCAGAAGACATTGTGTTATTTTTGAGATAGTACAATAAAGTATTGACAAGAGATGGATATTTATATAAAATGTAATTGTACTAATTAAAAAATAACAATATTGGAGGTGTGGTTTATTAAAATTGTAAAACTAGGAGATATATCGAGTATTACAACAGGTCAAGTAATTAAAAGAAAAGAAGCTCCACCAGGTGATGTGGATGCAATTCAATATCGTATTCTTACTTTAAAGAGCTTTGATGAAGACGGTTATCTAGTGAAAGAAGAACTTGATTCCTTTAAAGCAAGTGAAAAAATTGAAAGTAAATATATTACTTCAAAAGGTGATATTGTTGTTCGACTCAGTATGCCTTTTACATCAATTACAATAGATGAAGCAAGTGAAGGGATATTGATACCATCTCTTTTCGTAGTAATAAGAATTAATAGTAATGATATTTTACCATCTTATTTAAGCTTGTATCTCAATAGCAATAAAATGAAAAAGCAATATATGAGAGAAGCAAGAGGTACTGCAATTCAAATTCTTAAAACATCTGCTTTTAAAGAATTTGAGATTATGCTTCCGGATATGAGTATGCAGGAACAAACTGTGGCTCTTAATGAATTGATGATGAGAGAAAAAAGATTACTTCAATTATTAATTAAAGAAAACAATAAAAGAAATCAAATCATATTAGAGAATATGATTACTGGAGGTTTAAATCATGGAGATTAAAATGCTAACTCAGGAAGAAATAAATGGAACTCTATGGAGAGCGTGTGATACATTTAGAGGTAAAATAGATTCAGCTATCTATAAGGACTACATTTTAGTTATGCTGTTTATAAAGTATGTTAGTGATATATATAAAGAACGTAGGCAAGAAATGATGGAAAAGTATAATAATGATGTAGAAATGGTAGAAAGACAAATGCGCTATGAGAGATTTGTTTTGAATGAAAGATCTACATTTGATTATATTTATGATAAAAGAAACCAGCCAAAGATTGGTGAGATCATTAATATAGCCTTAGAACAAGTGGAAGAAGAGAACAAGACAAAGTTAAGAGGTGTGTTTAAAAATATAGACTTTAATTCAGAAGCTGTTCTTGGTAGTACAAAAGAGCGAAATACAATGCTGAAAAATCTACTTGAGGACTTTAAAGACCTTGACCTTAGACCATCAAGGCTCAAAGGTGATGACGTTATAGGAAACGCCTATGAATATTTGATAGGAAATTTTGCTTCAGATGCTGGAAAAAAGGGTGGAGAGTTCTTTACCCCAGCTGAGGTATCAGAGCTTTTAGCAAGATTAGTAAAACCTCAAGAAAATGATAGAATCTATGATCCTACTTGTGGTTCTGGATCATTATTGATTAAAGCATTTAATAAAGTTCCTAATGGGAAAGCTCAAATCTATGGACAAGAAAGAAATGGCCAAACGCATTCACTTTGTCGCATGAATATGTTCTTGCATAATATTGATGATGCGAAAATCGAATGGGGTGACACATTAGCTAATCCGAAGCATTTAGAAAACGATAAGTTGATGAAGTTTCAAGTCATTGTAGCAAATCCACCTTTTTCGCTTGATAAATGGGCATCTGGTTTTGCTGGGGAAGATAGTGATAAGAATTTCAACATGGAAGCCTCACTAGATCCATATAAGCGCTTTTCCTGGGGAGTACCACCAAAATCAAAAGGAGATTATGCTTTCGTTCTTCATATGCTTCACTCATTAGCAGAAGATGGAAGAATGGGTGTTGTATTGCCTCATGGGGTACTATTTAGAGGGGCAAGTGAAGGAAAGATTAGAAAGAAAATCATCGATATGAATCTTTTAGATGCTGTAATTGGACTTCCCGCAAATCTATTCTTCGGTACTGGTATTCCTGCATGCATTTTAGTATTTAAGCAGAACAGAAACAGAAAAGATATTCTATTTATAGATGCATCTGGTGATGACTACTATGAAAAGGGTAAGAACCAGAATAAATTGCGTGAAGAAGATATACAGAGAATTGTTGATGCATATGAAAATTATGAAGATGTTGAAAAGTTCGCTTATGTTGCATCTCTTGATGAAGTAAAAGAGAATGATTACAACCTAAATATCCCAAGATATGTTGATACTTTTGAAGAAGAAGAGTTAGTGGATATGGAAGAAGTAGCTAAAAATATAGCGAGTATTAAGGAAGAACTTGAAGAGATTAAAGCACAGATGGATAACTATCTTAAAGAACTTGGATATTAAGGGGGTGTGTATTCGTGAATGACAAGATGAATAATACAGAAAAACAAGCATTAGTTGATTGGAATAGTCTGAGTTTAGGGAAACTAACACTTTCATCTGATTACGGCACTTCTAAGAAAACAAATGATAACACTGGCATTCCTGTATTGCGAATGGGAAATATGAAAGACGGCAAAATTGTTCTTGATAATCTTGTTTTTCTTGAATTAGAAAACAGTGAATTTCAAAGACTTAAATTATATCCAGGTGATATCCTGATTAATAGAACTAATAGTGCAGATTTAGTTGGTAAAGTATCGATTTTTGATTTAGATGGGGACTACGTGTGTGCATCATATATTGTGAGATTTAAAATTAATCAAGAAATTATTAATCCTTATTATCTTAATTATTATATGAATATGTCAGATTCCCAAAACAGAATTAAGACAATTGCAACTCAAGCAATACAACAAGCTAATATCAATCCTACAACTTTGAAAAAATCATTTATAGTCAAATTTCCAAAATCAAAGCATGAACAAGATAAAATAGTCAAAATTATTTCAACTTGGGACAAAGCTATCGAATTGAAAGAAAAGCTAATCGATGAAAAGAAAAAACAAAAGGCGGGGCTGATGCAAAAATTACTTACTGGAAATGTGAGATTTACTGGATTTAATGATGCATGGGAAGAAGTGAAGTTTGGCAAGGTATTCAAGTTTTTAAATAAAGAACGTGTTAGTGAGCCGCAGAATTATAAGTTGCTAACTGTAAAACTCCATTTAAAAGGTATTGAAGCAACTGAAAAATATCCAAATGACACAAAGAATGGTAGGCCATATTATTTGAGAGAACCAAATGAAATATTAATTGGACGCCAGAATTATCATAACGGTGGAATAGGAATTGTACCAAGTAATATGAAAAATTACATTGCATCAAATGCAATAAGTAGTTTAACAACAATTAAAGGTGATTTAATGTTTTTATTTTACTATATTTCAAATGTTGACTTTTATAAAAGGGTCGGACATATGATAGGTGGTACAGGACAAAAGGAAATATCTGAAACAACTATGAAAAATCTGGTTTTACGTATTCCTAAATCATTAGAGGAGCAGAAAAAAATTGGAGAAGTTCTTAAAACAGCCGATAATGAAATAGATTTATTAGAAAAAGAACTAGAAAGTCTAAAGCAACAAAAGAAAGGCTTAATGCAACTTCTATTAACAGGCATAATAAGAGTGAATACCCAAGAAAATGAAAAGAGGTGATACTGTGCGTAGAGCGGAAGCATACGATGAAATGAACATATCTCAAATCCCTGCTTTGGAGGTATTAAATAAAATAGGGTATACCATCATTTCGCCCGAAAAAGCAGAGCAGATGCGAGGGAATCTGTATAATGTTGTTCTTAAAGATATTTTGTACGAACGATTAACAGCCATTAATAGCTTTGATTTTAAGGGTTGCACATATAAGTTTTCAGAAAAGAATATTCAGCAGGCAATACTTGATATTGAAGAAGCGTTAACAGATGGTTTAATTAAAACCAATGAGAAGATTTATGACTCATTAATTTTAGGCCGGAGCTATCCAGAAAGTCTTTCTGAAATGGATGGTACGAAGTCCTTTAATCTGAACTATATTGATTGGGAAAATCCTGAGAACAATGTTTTCCATGTGGTGGAAGAATTTTCGGTGGAACGAGAGGATGGACAAGGTACTGTACGTCCTGACATTGTTACTTTTATTAACGGCATTCCATTTGGGGTGATTGAATGTAAGAAAGCAAGTATCTCTATCTCTCAGGGAATTAGCCAAATGCTTAGAAATCAGGGAAAAGAATATATTCCACAGCTATTCAAATTTGTTCAGATTGTCATGGTTACAAACAAGAATGAAACCCAGTATGCCACTACTGGAACACCTAAAAAGTTTTGGTCATTATGGAAAGAAGATAAGGAGTCTATTGAGTATAAGTGGTTTGAAGAAACACTAGCAGAGACTGTTACTTGTAGAATACCAACGGTGCAGGATAAAAATATTATTTCCCTGTTTCATCCAAAAAGAGTTATAGAAATTATACGTTTTTTCACATTGTATGATAAAAATATAAAAAAGATAGCAAGATACCAACAGTATTTCGCTATCAAAGAAATCATTAGAACCATTGTAGAAACCGATAGGAATGGTAACCGCCAATCAGGTGTTATTTGGCATACTCAAGGTTCAGGTAAGTCCCTAACTATGGTGATGCTTTCAAGGTACATTTTATCTCAGTTTGCTGATATTCATCCCCAGGTGTTGGTCATTACAGACCGAATCGAACTAGATAGCCAGATACATCAAACCTTTAATCATTCGAGACTGAGAGCCGAAAGAGCCATAAGCGGGAGGCATCTTGTAGAGCTGATTAACAATAACGGAGCAGATATTATTACATCTTTGGTACATAAGTTTGATACTGCTTCAAAGCATCAGAAACCTGTAAAGTCAAAAAATATATTTGTATTAATTGATGAATCTCATAGGACCCAATATGGAGAACTAAATATCAAAATGAAGAAAGTATTCCCGAATGCCTGTTATTTAGGGTTTACAGGTACACCTTTGATGAAAAAAGATAAGAGTACCATGAAGAAGTTCGGTGGACGTATGATTCACAAGTACACTATTAAAGATGGTGTTGAAGATGGTGCCATTGTGCCACTGCTCTACGAAGGAAGACTTGTTGAACAGACAGTAAATCGGAATGCTATTGATAAGCGTATTGAAATGATTACGAGGAATTTGGCTGAGAAGCAAGCAGAAGAACTTAAAAAGAAGTGGAGTAAATTTGAAGCAATTGCTTCATCAGAACAGCGTATTCGTTTGATTGCAGATGATATCTACGTACATTATACAAAATTTTATAAAGATACCTTTGCAAAAGCAATGCTAGCCACAGCATCAAAATTTGATGCCATTCGTTACAAAGAGTCCTTTGATGAATATGGAGATTTAAAAACAGCTATTGTTATTTCACCGCCAGATCAACGGGAAGGGTATGACGAGGTTGATGAAGAACCAAAAGATCGTGTTCTCAAATTTTGGAATAAGATGATGGAAGCCTACAGTGATCCACAAAAATATGAAGACCACATCAAGAGTGAATTTATTGATGGTGATGAATTAGAAATTTTGATTGTAGTCGATAAGCTTTTAACTGGTTTTGACGCTCCTAGGGCATCTGTTCTCTATGTTGATAAACCGATGAAAGAGCATACTTTGTTGCAGGCTATAGCACGTGTGAACAGGCTCTATGAAGGAAAGGATTTTGGGTTAATAGTAGATTATAGAGGACTTATTCAAGAACTGGATTCAGCTATGAGAACCTATTCAGGTGCGGGTCTTGAAAACTTTGATGGAAAAGATCTTGAAGGTGCACTAGTTGATGTCATTAGTATAGTAGGAAAACTAAGAGAATCCTATTCAAATGTTGTGGCCATATTCAAAGGAATCAAAAACAAACAGGATAAGGAAGAGTACGAACTGTTGCTAGGTGATGAAGCCCTTCGAAATGACTTCTATAATCAGTTAAGTAACTTCGGAAAATACTTAGGTATAGCTCTTGAGTCAGAGCATGTCTATAATGCCATAGGTGAAGATGATATCAAGCTTTATAAACGTGAGTTTAAGTTTTATCAAGAACTTAGAGCTTCTGTAAAGCTTAGATATTCTGACACCATTGATCATAAAGAGTATGAGGCTAAGATGAGAAATCTGATGGATACCTATATTGCTGCGGAAGATATCATTCAGATAACGGCACCAGTGGATATCCTGAATGAAAAAGAGTTCGAAGATGAGTTGATGCGTTTGGGTTCGCCAAGAGCTAAAGCAGATGCAATTCGTACAAGAATGACAAAACGCATCAGTGAAAAGTGGGATGAGAATCCAGCTTATTATAAGAAATTCTCCGAACGTATTGAAGAAATCATAGAGCAGTATAAGGAGAAAAGAATCTCTGAATTAGAATACCTAGAAAAAATGCGAAATGTTATGAATGATTTTAGAAAGGGGTATTCAGGTACAACTTACCCAGAGAAAATCAAACATAATATCCATGCTCAAGCCTTTTATGGTGTGGTTAAAGAAGTGCTTGAAGATGAAAGGTATTATGAAGCAGGAGTTACAGAGTTAGTGGCAGAAGATGGCCCTATCTACAACTATGAAGGTATTTTAGCCGATATTGCAATGGAAGTTGACGTGATTATTGAAAGGCATTGTAAGGTGGATTGGCACGATAATCCAGATGTTCATAAGAAAATTTCTCAGGAGATAGATGAACTTTTGTATCTAGTCAAGAAAAAGCATTTTCCTAAAATGACCTTTGATCAGATAGATACAATGATTGAAAATATTAAAACTGTGGCCCTAAGAAGGTACTAGGCGGTGACTATGGAAAAACACAAAATCACCTATAGAGGAAAAATTATAGAATTTGATTTGCAACGGAAAAATGTAAAAAATATAAATTTGAGTGTCAGGCCAGATATGAGTATTATTGTTTCAGCCAGCGATAAAGTTCCTATTGAATATATCCTTAGTTTTGTAAAATCTAAGGCTCATTGGATTATAACAAATGTAGGTTACTTCAAAGATGTTCAGTCAGAACATATTGCAGATAAAGAATATTTGAGCGGTGAAACATTTAAGTATCTGGGTAAGCAATATCGCCTAAAAGTCGAAGAAAGCGATAAAATTGAAGGTGTTAAATACTATAGAGGCTATCTCTATCTATCTGTGAATGATAAGCATAACTACACCAGAAAAGAAAAATTGATTAATAATTGGTATAGAGAAAAAGCACATGAAAAATTCAATGAAAGCCTCCAAAGAATGTATCAATATTTAGAAAAGTACGGTATTGACAAACCAGTAATCCAAATAAGGAAAATGAAAGCTAGATGGGGTTCATGTATCCCTGAAAAACAACTTATACTACTTAATAGTGAATTGATAAAAGCACCTAAGCTATGTATTGATTATGTTGTTCTTCATGAATTAATTCATTTCAAGTATAGGAACCATGATTCAAATTTCTATGATTTTATGACATCTTTGATGCCAGATTGGAAGCAACGAAAAAAAATATTGGATGATGAAGTTGTAAGAGAGTTATAGTAACGAATGTTATAGCATTACCAAAATTTATAATACGAAAAAAGCCCCATAGATGTTGGTAGCAACTATGGGGACTGATAAGCATAGCCTATCTTAATTCATAATCATCTTATCATATTGTAGGTGAAGAAATCAATAATTACTTGGCTTGCGAATTCGTATTATCAAATGGTGAGTTTGAGGAAATGTTGAATTAAAACAATTCACAATAAAATGAAAGGGTGTATAAGATGATTATTAAACAAAAAAGGATAAGAAACTTATCTAAGTTAAAAGTATTAGAAACAGGTTCACGTTTTAGAGTCGGAGTAGTGGATGTAGAAAAAAGAATTAAAGAAATGAAGGAGATTGGTTTCACAAACGAATTGAAAATAGGAGAAACAATTCTACCCGACATAATTGGACCAGCTACGAGGAGAAATGCCGAGGGGGATTATATATTATTAAGAGATAAACCCAAGGAGCAGCATTCAAGAATGATTGAATGGACATATAAACAGTGGGCAGGTAGAGGAGAAACAAGAGAAGTAACTGAATCTACATCGATTTCATATGAAAGATTTCAGAGACAGGTCATACCTCCAACTGGTATTGAATTTACAATTGTTAGCAATGGAAAGTCTAAAAATCTTGTATCTCCTGTATTTGTTATGGATGAAACAAAAAGAAATGAAATTATTTCGGCTGTCAATGTTATTCTAGAAATATTCGGGGAATGTGAAATTTTTGACTCTACTAATAATCCAATACTACCACCAAAAGTTATAAGACTCAATTGGGAGCTATTACCCAAGGGGAAATTCCCATGGGAGAAACAAAAGGAAAGATTGGAACCTTATTTTAAGAGAGCAATAGGTACAAATAGAGCTGTTATTGAAAAGAGAATAGAAACCATTAATGAGTATTCACCTGATTTTACTGCTATTGGCACAGGAGGCTTTGGTGGTTATATTGTTCACGGTTTTGAAGATTTGAACATGTACATTTTGGAGAGTGTAAAAGTGAATAATGCTACTTATGTTTTAAGAAATGATTGGGAAAGCATTTCACAGCTAACAAAAGCTGAAATACTAAATAATGATTTACATGAGACTCGTATAGTCCATAATAAGAATTGGTATAAAAATCTGAATCATCTATTTGATAAAAATTTATCCTAAGCTGACAAGAGATTACTTAGATGGATTGATAAATTTAATCGTTACATATTGAATGTACGAATAAAGTTGAACTTTAAGATTAATAGGGGTGAAATGATGACTTCTGATGAATATGTTAGAAGGATTATTGCTAAGTATAAAGTACCTAATGAGGTTGATGCTCTGACACAGTGTTTTGTAGTCAATCCTTTAATAAATATGATAAAAGAATGGGCAGGTGATTGCCTTAATGATATTCAAATATCTGGATCAAGAGCAAAAGGAACTGCTATAAATATTAGTTCGGATTTAGATTTATTTGTTTCGCTAAAATCAACTACTAATAATACTTTAAAGGAGATCTATGATTCTCTATTTAGCTATATTAGCAGTAAGGGTATTAATTGTAGAAAACAAAATGTTTCTATAGGAATAAATTACGGTGGGCATAGTATTGACCTGGTTCCTGGGAAGAATCATGTTGGTAATACAAATGACCATAGTTTATATAGAAACAAGAAAAATACTTGGACACAAACCAACATACACAAGCATATATCGATAGTAAAAAACTCTGGAAGGCTTGAGGAAATCATCCTATTAAAAATATGGAGAAAGTTGCACAATTTAGATTTTCCCTCTATTTACTTGGAGTTAGTGACAATAGAAGCTTTGAGATATAAAAATAAGAATCAGCCAGCTGCAAACTTCTTATCAACCTTGGATTACCTTAAAGATAATTTTGTTGATAAAATTATCAAAGATCCTGCTAATACAAACAATGTAATATCAGATGATTTGTATAAATATGAAAAAGAGGATATAGCTAAGAAAGCTAAAGAGAGTAGAAATGAAGAGTACTGGGAGAAGATTATTTGGTAAACAGGGGGGTAGTGATATGGGACAAATTGATATTAAAAGTCTTTTCTATTCTTTACAGACCCAGATGTGTGCTAAGTTGTCGACCAATAGGCAACACATACAGCATCCTGGCATAAAAGGTGATTCATCCGAATTAAATTGGATTGAATGGCTAAAAACTTATTTACCGAAAAGATATAGCGTAGATAAAGCTTTTATAATTGATTGCGACGGAAATATGAGTGATCAAATTGATGTAGTTATTTACGACCAACAATATTCACCTTTTGTATTCAATCAGGATAATGCTTATTATATTCCTGCCGAGAGCGTTTATGCTATATTTGAAGTTAAGCAAGAAATTAATAAAGAAAATATCATCTATGCTGGTGATAAAACAAAAAGTGTACGCTCTTTAAAAAGGACATCAACAGCAATCCCGCATGCCGGTGGATATTATGCTCCAAAGCCACACAATAAGATTCTTTCGGGAATATTAACGTTATCAAGTGTTTGGAATCCGCCTCTAGGGAAAAGCTTTGAAGAAGCTATATATAGCTTAGAGGATGAAAGTAAACTAGATATTGGATGTATCTTAGCAGAAGGTTCATTCTTGGCAGATTATAAAAATGATGTTTTGATGAAAAGCACAGAGGAAGAATCATTGATTTTTTTCTTTCTAAAATTATTAATAGAGCTACAAAGTTTGGGTACTACACCTGCGATTGATATTAATTGTTATGGAAGTGCATTGGATTCTATATAATTTTTGTATATCATCGTATAGTAGAAGAAAAGATGCCTTACTAATATAAAAGCTATAATTTATAACACCCTTATTGGGTGTTTTTGAATTTATGTAAATAATCAACAATGCATTCTCATAAAGGAGGTGGCGCTTATGCTTGTGCTAGATTAAATTGTAGATGTTATAAAATACTCAATACAACCAGAGGAGGAAATCAAAATGATCGGTATCGAGCAATATCAAAAAATCCAGGAATACAAAGCACTTGGACTTGCCCAGACCAAAACTGCTAAAGCGCTGGGGATCACCTATACTTCTGTCAGTAAATACTGGAATATGAGTAAAGAGGATTATGCTAGGGAAGCTGAAAAGGAAAGGTACCACATGGATAACTACCGTCAGTACATACTGGAACAGTTGAAAATATGCCCACAAATCCGAGATACCAATATTTATCTTAAATTAATTGAAGCCTTTCCTGATTTACAAGTTAAACGAGCTACTTTCTATCGCTACATGAAAGCTTTAAGGGAACAGCATGGGTATCAGCATACCAGTAAGCGGAAAATCTCGCCACGTGAAGTCTCGCCACCAGGATATGAAGCTCAGGCTGATTTTGGTCAATATAAACTTAAAGATATGTATGGACGAATTGTGAGGGTATATTTCTTTTGCATGGTTCTGAGTTATAGCAGAATGAAATTTGTTTGCTTTTCACCGGATCCCTTCACGACCGAAACAGCCATAAAAGCTCATAACTATGCATTTCAATATTTTGGAGGAAGACCACAGACAATTCTATATGATCTTGATCGGGTCTATGTAGTTAGCGAAAATCTAGGTAATATTATATTTGTACCGGCCTTTGAAGAATATGTAAAGCGTATCGGCTACAGTGTTTCATTATGCAGGCCAAGAGATCCTCAGAGTAAAGGTAAGGTAGAAGAGGTAATTGGATATGTTAAGCAAAGTTTTCTGGAGGGGAGGGTATATACCGGAATTGACAGTCTTAACAGTGCAGCTCTTGCATGGTTGGATAGAGAAGGCAACGGGAGAGTTCATACTGTGACTAGAAAAGTGCCACGAGAAATGTTTATTGAAGAACAAAAACAGCTTTTTCATGTTAAACCATATTCAGAGGTATCAAGTACTGTAGCATCCTTTGATTCCAATGGAGTGGTCAGCTATAAAGGGAATCGTTATCAGATTGATGTCGGTGTGATGGATGCATATCAACGCATACGTATAGAGGATGATGGTAAAATACTTCTATTTTATGATACCGATACTAATGAATTATTAGCTAAGTATCCAGTAACAGAAGATACTGGACAGATATTCAAAGCTGAGGAAAAAAACAACAGAAACAGGGTTTCTCATGCTCTTATAAAACAATATTTTGCAGAGCATGAAATCGCTCAGGAATTTATACGGCGGATGGAACAAGAACAAACAAAATATTTTAATAGCCATTGCATTCGCTTAAATCGCATGACGAAGTTTTATTCGATGGAGCAAATGCTTGATGGGATAAGATACTGTATTGAGACTGAACGCTGCAATGCCTATGAACTTTTGGCTTACATAATGTATAAGCATGGTGAGCAGATAGCAAAGAAGTTCTTACCAAATCAACAGTATTTCAACCATCTGACACGTAGCAAGGAGATAAGGAGGGAAATCGATGGCTGATATAACTGAAATCCGCGAGTTGGCTAAGAAGCTAAATCTATGGAATATTGCCAGGGGATATATTGATTTGAATGATGAGAAACTGTCCAACCTAGATTATCTTCAAATGATATTACAAAAAGAACTAGAGATACGAGCCAGACAAAAACAGATCAAGCTAAGAAGGGCAAGCAAACTTCCCAACAAAGTATTTGATGCATCGAATTTAAACAAAGGTTTGGAATGGCAAATTAAACAATTATCCCATCTGACGTGGCTCAATGAAGAACAAAACGTTATTCTACTTGGTAAATGCGGGACAGGCAAAACTAGTCTTGCAGTTCATCTTGGAGAAACAGCGATCGACAATGGACATAAAACTTACTATGCATCCATTGATGTTTTTATATATATTGTAGAGAACAAAGATATAAACCCAAAAGCAGGCGCAACCTTCTCCTATATGCGGGAATGCGACTTGATTATTATTGATGATGTATTTTATCTAGAACCAACCAGGTCAGAGTTGCAGGCTTTTTATCGAGCAGTTACCTTTCTTAATGAAACAAGAAGTATCATTTTTATTACCAATCGAGAAATATCTACATGGTTATATGTAGTGGAAGACAAACATCTTTGTCAGACTCTGTTAGACAGAATAACAGCCAATTGTCAGCTCATTCGCTTGACTGACAGATAAATTAAAATACTCACCTCTTTTCTAGAAAAGGGTTAATACTCAAATTTGAAAACTATGCCGATTAACGGCTTTAAATAGATGCAAAAAATCTCATGAAAACTAAAGAATTACTTAACTTTTGAGATTATCTGCAGTTTCTGGGGTAGGGGGGTCTAAATCTCTACCACTTTTTGCCCCGGAAACGGGCGTGGGGTAACGCGTGAAAATTCGCGGTTTCAAACTGCGGTAATATTTACAGACGGGTACATTGGAATAACCGAGGTTACAAGTCTATTGTTTGGAGATGCGTCAGCCGCTTGGAGGAAAAAGGATCTGAATGTACTGCCCCTACCATAAACGAGGAAATATTGCAGACAGCAGTGGTCAAGGCTATTAACGAACTTTTGGCTAACAAAGAACCCTTCCTCTCAACGTTACAGAAAAACATAGCCGCCATACTTAATGAAGGAAATGATAATGCCACTGATGACATCGATAGCAAATTGGAAGAATTACAGCAGCAGCTTCTTATACAAGCAAAATCCAAGAACGACTATGAAGATGTAGCTGATAAAATTTATCGACTTCGGGAGTTAAAGCAAAATGCACTGGTTGAAAGTGCAGAGCGAGAAGGGAAAAGGCAACGCATCGCTGAGATGACGGATTTCTTAAATGAACAATCCTGCGAGTTGGAGGAATATGATGAGCAGTTAGTAAGGTGGCTTATTGAAAAGGTAACGATCCACGCTAACAGGGTTGAGGTGGAATTTAAGGCTGGAATTAGTATAGACGTTAAAAATTGAAATGAAAAGAAAAATGTTATTTGAATCTAACAACTTGCCGGAAATGCAGGGTGTTTTTCATATTACTTCTATGAGTCAATACAAATTAGTATATTAGTATTTACAAAATATAAATTAGTGGTATAATTTTCTATAGAGTAATAGCGGAGGTGTAAACTTTGAGTAAGAGCGTGACCTTTACAGTAGATGCAGATGTGTATGAAAAATTCTGCATCGCATTGAATTTAACAAATGAAACAAAAGATGCTGCAGTGGAAAGTTGTATGCGTTGGTATATTGCAAAAACTTTTGAAAAGGCATCACAAGCCTATAACCCAAAAACTGTAGCAAAACAGAATGAAGATACAAACAAGGATTTTTACGGAAAAGCAAATCAACGAATCCCAGTATGGGCTATAAAGCCGAATCAATATAACCACAAAATCATTCGTGCTTATTTTAAGGCAGTGGCTGCCACAGGTCGTGCTACCATAAATTTGATGGAGCGTTTATGCAGTGACGAAAACAACCCAGAACTGTATGTGCCCACTTTTAAGAATAATTACTCACAGATGAAGTTGGATGGACCTAAAAGTCACGGTAAAGTATTTGAGGATGACGGTGAAACGGTAACAATTTGGCACGAGGTAGAAGATACACTGATGAAATATAAATCGAGTTTTTGTAATTAAAAGGAGCAAAGAGTAAAGTAAAGGGGGTTTGACTTTGAATATAAACAAAATGAAAGATTTATCATATGATGAACTGCGTTCTTTATACAGAGAATTCTTATATAGCCAGAACATTTCAAAGTTAACAATCAATACTGCTTACACAGACACCTTCTACCTTTGGAGGAAAGGGAGCAAAGACCTGTTCTGGAATACAGTGACTGCTACTGATTTCGAGAATGAGGCGAAGAATTCCTTAATAAAGGCTCTTTCTGAGAATTCGACCGGCAATGTTAAATCACTTGTTAATAGTTACTTGTCTCATCTAAGAAGGTTCCGTTTACTCTTAGCTTCTGATGGAGCTGCCGAGCGATCAACGCCCAAGCATGAAAATACTGCTAATCGTACATATACTCGTAAGAAGAGAATGGATGTTGATGTTCCTGATCCATCAATTGAGCAGGTGGAGTTTTATCTTGCTAAGTGGGATGGCCTTGAGAACTACCACCTGCAGGAGGATGCACTTAATAAACTGTTCTTTGAGCTATGCCCGAAGAATACAGACATAATCGATGTTCTTTTGAAGGCATCAACGCTTAATGATTTTTATAGTACGAATATTTTCTCAATCTATCCAGTAGCTAAGCACATATGCGCTTTGGATATTGATGCGAGGCTTAAGGCTGGTGATGTTACTCTTGTTGGAGATATCCAGTATGTACCTATCGGTGATACAGAGAAGAATTTTTACTCCTTTGCCACAAAGTATTGTAGCCATCACAATCCACTCGATTATCCGATTTATGACAGCTACGTCGATGAGGTACTTCGCTATTTTAGAAATCGTGATAGCTTCTCAGATTTCCAAGATGGTGATTTGAAAGACTATGTTAAATTCAAAGGTATACTGATTGATTTCCGTGCCTTCTATGGCTTGGATAAATTTAGCCTGAAGCAAATCGACCAGTATGTTTGGCAGCTCGGGAAGGATTACTTCCCGAAGAACTACGGAAAGAAAAAGAGAGGAGACAAGTATTTTGTCTTTAATCGATAAAAGGGGTGTGTTCGTATGGTAGATAATGTAATTCAAATAGTAACAGAGAAATTATCTTCTTTGCCTTGCATAGGAGGCATTGTATTAGGGGGCTCACGTGCAAGAGGCACCCATACAGAGGATTCTGATATAGATATCGGAATCTATTACAATTCAGAATCATTTGACCTGACAGCGATTAATCAAATTGCTACAGAATTGGATGATGAGAATAGAAACGACCTTGTTGTACCTCCCGGAGCGTGGGGTGATTGGATTAATGGCGGCGGATGGTTAGTTATAAACGGGTATCATGTTGACTTGATTTTACGTGATATAAAACGGGTGGAACAAATAATCAAAGATACGGAGCAAGGAATTGTTACTGCCAATTATCAGACTGGGCATCCCCATGGTTATATAAGTGCTATGTATCGTGGAGAATTGGCGATCAGCAAGATACAATATGCTAAAAATGAAAGCTTATGCGAATTAAAAAATCAGGCGGAAATTTACCCTGGTGCTCTAAAGAAGAGCTTGATAAACTTTTTTTTATTTGAAGCAGAGTTCTCTTTAATGTTTGTAAAAGCAAATGCGGGAGCAGAGGATAAATATTATATTGCAGGCCATGTTTTTCGTATTATTTCATGCTTAAATCAAGTACTATTTGCATGCAATAATGCTTATTGCATTAACGAAAAGAAAGCTATAAAACTGCTTGAAACTTTTGAATATAAACCTAAAAAATATGCCGAAAGGGTAAATCATATTTTTGAAGTACTCGGTCTTTCACTTTTTGAATGCTACGATATGACCGAGAAGCTTTATAAAGAAGTGAAAAAAATTGCAACGGAGATAAATAACTTTTTAAACGAGGGGGAATTCAGATGAAAGAAAACAAATATGATGATAATATATTTTTTCAAAAATACAGTCAAATGAGTCGCTCACAGCAGGGACTAGCCGGTGCAGGAGAATGGGAAACATTGAGAAAGCTGCTGCCGGATTTTAAAGATAAGCGTGTGCTTGATTTAGGATGCGGCTATGGATGGCACTGTATTTATGCGATGGAACACGGAGCGTCTTCTGTTGTAGGTGTTGATATTTCTCATAAAATGCTCGAGGTAGCCAAAGAAAAAACACATTTTCCACAGGTTGAATATAAATGCTGTGCTATAGAAGATGTGGAATTCCCAGAGGAGAGTTTTGATGTAATATTAAGTTCACTTGCGTTTCACTATGTAGCAGATTATGAGATTTTAGTAAAAAAGATATATAGAATACTGAAGTCTGGTGGTAAGCTAGTTTTTACGGTTGAACATCCTGTTTTTACTGCCTATGGAACACAAGACTGGCATTATAACGAAAAAGGAGAAATACTGCATTTTCCGGTGGATAATTATTATTATGAGGGCAAACGGACAGCTGTGTTTTTGGGAGAAAAGGTTACAAAATATCATAGAACACTGACCACATATCTAAATACACTGCTTTCAAATGGTTTTATAATAAATCATATTGTGGAGCCGCAGCCGCCGGAAAACATGATGAATATTCCAGCGATGCAGGATGAAATGCGCCGTCCCATGATGCTGATTGTATCGGCGAACAAAAAAGTGGATAGATAGAACTAAAACACCTATAAGGTATAAATGGAGGTAATTTATGTTTAAAGAAAAAATTATTATAGAGATGAAAGAAGTATTCAAAGAAATTCCTTTTGGCATAGAGCATACTCTCAAAGTTTTGAAAAATGCAGAAGATATAATGAAAGGAGAAAATATCGGAGAGGAAGAAAAAGAATTCATCAGTATTATTGCTATACTACATGATATTGGTGCGGTTGAAGCACAAAAAAAATACGGTTCTATTGATGGTGTCTATCAAGAAAAGGAAGGACCAGAAGTAGCGAAAGAAATATTAAAAAAGGTAGGCTATAACAAAAATATTGATAGAATATGCTTTATAATAGGCAACCATCATACTCCATCTAAAATTGATGGACTTGATTTTCAAATACAATGGGAAGCTGATTTGCTTGAAAATTTAACGGTTATGGATAAAGAAAAAGAACAGGAAAAGATAAAAAAGTGTATAGATGAAAACTTTAAAACAAACACAGGAAAAAGGATAGCTTATAATCGCTTTATTTTAGATTAGTAGTAGATTATTACAGTTATGTATTTTATATCGCAAAGAAAAAATAGTAGTTAAGTTTAACCCTAGATAATAAGCAGCAAAGGAGTGCGATAAGATGATATCTAATAATACCTCCATGCCTACAACGGATGATGAGTTGCAAAAGAATACGGTTGGTTGTTAAGGATTCTGCTGATGAGTCATCCTACGTTCCAGTGTTGGAAGCGGCCGGATATGTGCTACAGATTCGAGAACCTGACTGGTTTGAGCATCGTTTGTTTAAAGGACCGGATACCGATATTAATCTGCATGTGTTCAGTTTGGGCACATCAGAGATTGATAGAATGTTACGCTTCCGTGATTGGTTGCGGACTAATGATACTGATCGGGACAAATATGCACAAGTCAAACGAAGCTTGGCAAAGAATAAATGGAGGCATGTCCAGCACTATGCGAATGCTAAAACATCAATAGTACAGGAAATCATGAAAAGAGCGAATAGTAATAATGCTTAAGGAGAGTGTCATGTTTTCTTGGTTTGTTATAGGAGGTTATATCAATGAAAAATACAGTAGATAATTTGTCGAAAAGTAAAGTTATTTTAATGTGCGGCCCTGCGGGAGCAGGTAAATCAACACTAGCAAAAAAATTTGAAAGTACCGGGATGACAATACTATCTTATGATGAAGAATCATTCAAACGAGGTTTGAATGAACATCCTTTACCTCAGGAGGTTTTAGAAGATATTAAAACCTATCTTGATGAAAAACTAATTTCACTTATCATGCAAAACATTGATATTGTTCTCGATTATTCATTTTGGTCTAGAGAAATGAGAAATGAATATATTTCATTATTAAAGAAATACGACATAGAACCCAAAATCTATTATATAAAGACACCTAAGGAAGTTGTTATGGAACGTATTCGAAAAAGAAACGGAAATCATCAAAATGATATCATATTGACGGAGCAAACAGCTTCCACTTATTATGATCATTTTCAACCCCCAACTGATGAAGAAGGTGAAGTTATAGTAGTCGAGGGATATTAATATTGTGGTTTTAGGCATGGAAATTGTACTAGATGATAAGTTTTGTCAAATTTTTTGAAAGATATACTTCCAACAAGGGGATACCAGCTTCAGGTGATATCATTATTGTCATCTCAGAGCAGGGGGTAGTATTGATTCAGCCGGAAGAATAAGTGGCGATGCAATGAAGACGATGAATGCATTATTGAAATTACAGGAAAAAAACTTACTGAAATACGTTATGTTTATTCTTTTGACAACTCTACTCAATCATGATTATGCAATTAGACACGTTATTTTTTATCATGAATGGATATGTTCCCGTCTACCGATAGTGCTAAAAACGCAGTGGATATGTTTCCGAGAACGAACATACTCAAATGACATTCATTCTGTCCTCTCAAGCCACGTTGAGAGTGTTGTGCTATTACAGTATCGTGGTTTGTAAAGCAAGAAGTAAGGTTTGGTCATAGAATATTGCAACTTTGAAGAAAAAATACTTAAAAGGGGAGGAGATATATGCTTACGGAAGATCAAGTTATTGGATATTTTTGTGACTATTTAATAGCTAATGGATATGAAGTCAGGCAAGCTCTTAGCACAAAGGAAAAGGGTATTGATGTTATTGCTGAAAAAGATGGCATGAATATAAAAGCAGAAGCTAAAGGTGCAACAAGTGCTCTAACAACTTCAAATAGATATGGAATAGAATTTAGTAAGAATCAAGTACGTAATCATGTATCCGTTGGATTATCTATGATTTCGAAGCTTATGACAAAAGATAACGACTACAATATAGATTATGCTTTTGTATTGCCTGATAACAATAACCACATTAATGAAATAGAGAGCATACGCTTAGTAATAAGAAGATTATGCATAAAAGTATTTTTTGTAAACGAAGATGGTGGCGTAAGAGAGTTTATATAGTTAAGAAAATGTTAACAAAAGTTTTTAGAAACATACTTTGACACCAAGGGGGAATACCAATCTACGTCATCTTTATTGTCACCTCGAGGTGCAAGTGGAGAGTATAATAATGATGACGTATTGTGGTTTGATAACCATTTTAGGGTGAAAAATGGGCTGAAAAACCACTTTTTACCCCCATTAAAATAGGCAAAAATATAGATAACATAGTGGATTTTAAAGATTAAAAAGAGTTTTAGGTGGATTTGGGCAAGGAAATGAGTCTGGCTTTTCTGAAGATACTTGAATAATTATAAAGGTAGAAAAATGACTCTGTAGACTCATCTAATATAAATTTGAATTTATCGAATGCTTGTAATAGGAATATGAGGTGGAATATATGCTTTGGATAGCGATAGTTTTGATTGCGCTGGCAATCATAGTGATGTACTTGGCAATACCCGGCGGCAGACTTTGGAAGCAATATCTGACAGATGTAAAAAGTTCTTTGACCGAAACAAATAGACAAAGAAGCATACAGAGTATATTTACGGAAGATTATGTTGCTGAACTGCCTGCTCTGCTCCGTCAGCACATCATCAATGGGGGCTATATGGGAAAGCCTTTTATGGATAACATGCTGATATATTTTCACAACACAAAGTTTCGTATGTCGGCAGGTAAAAAGCCAATTAAAATTAAATTCATGCAGGTTAATTTTGCAAATAGACCAGATCGACACGCTTTCTTGACAGGACGAATTGTGGGGATTCCATTGCAGGCTAAAGACAGCGTGTTGGACGGATTCGGCTCTATGACAGGTGTGCTTGCCAAGCAGTTCCAGCTTTTCCGCTCTACTGGGGCAGAAATGGACCAGGGTCAGTTGATAACGGCGTTAGCAGACGCAGTATATATGCCGTCTTTATTTTTACAGGAATATGTGTCATGGACAGTCGTTGACAGCTGCACTGTTGAGGGTGAGATTTCATGGAAGGGCGTTACTGCTAAAGGAAGATTTACTTTTGACAATAATGGCAACATTATACGTTTTGATACTAATGATCGATATATGGACGAAAACGGGAAAGGCAGCTCGCTGGTGCCGTGGTATGTAACCTATTCTGATTACAAAGAACAGAATGGTTACTTTCAGCCGGGAAGCGTTAGTGTAAATTGGATGCTCCCGGATGGTGACGACACATATTTTGTGAGCGACCACATTGATGTTCAATACTCAATAGATGAAGCAATTTTATGACTTAATTATTTGGTCTTCACAGCAGTAGGCTGAATAGTTAGATTTTACTTTATCATAACAAATAAATTTAAACTATAAATGCATTGAGATGTAAAAGTGATGTGACCCCAATAAGTTAGACTTTGTAGCGTAGTAGTTTTGTGAACTGCTACGCTATTTTTTATGCAGCCGAAAGGCTAAGTCTGTATTCTACAGGACTCATCCATCCAAGCTTCT